>DASXCC010000140.1:0-29069 GCA_036491415.1 Terriglobales bacterium
GTTCTTCCGTAACCTGCCCGTTTAGTAATCTCGTGCGATAGTTACTGTGGGCGTAGGCCCTAGACATCAAGATTCGCGCATACGGTAACCAACGCCGTGTGCAGCCCAGGAGCGAGAGGTCGCATCATGTTGCAGCCGTCCGATAAAGCAAAGGCGCAGTTTTATTCCAATCCGATTTCCAACGGTTCCATCAACACAGTCAGCTCTACCATTGAACAAGCGACCATCGGCCGCTCGTTAGTGATTAAAGGCGACATCAGCGGCGCCGAATCCATCTACATTGATGGACGCGTCGAAGGCACCATCAATTTCACAGATCATCGCGTCACCGTCGGCCGTCATGGCGTGGTGAACGCCAACGTCACGGCCCGCGAAGTTGTCATCATGGGCAAGGTGAACGGAAACGTCGAGTGCAGCGATCGCGTGGATATCCGCAGCGAAGGTTCGCTTGTGGGTGATGTAATCACGCAGCGCGTGAGCGTGGAAGACGGCGCCCTGGTGAAAGGCTCCGTGGAAGTTCGCGCCTCCGACAAGAAGAACGACAAATCCAAAGAAATTAAGAACGAAGCGCCGAAGGCCGCAACGCCGGACGCTCCAAAAGCTTTGGCTGCCGTTGCTGGCGCCAGCAACTAATCTATTCTTCAAAATCAAAGGGGCACGCATTCCGCGTGCCCCTTTTTTATTTTCTGATCTGAATTGTGTAGCGCGGATCTTTTATCCGCTACACACTACTCTTCCTTCTTCAAATCTTCTTTCTTCAAATCCAGCGACGCTGAATTCATGCAATAGCGCATGCCCGTCGGAGTCGGTCCATCTTCGAAAACGTGACCGAGGTGCGCATCGCATTTCGAACAGCGAACTTCCGTCCGGACCATGCCGTAATTCGCATCTTTATGTTCGCTCACGGCATTTTGATCGACTGGCTGATAGAAGCTGGGCCAGCCCGTTCCCGAGTTATATTTCGTCTCTGACTCGAACAGAGGCTGCCCGCAGCACACGCAGGCGTAAGTGCCCTTGGTCTTCTCGTTCCAATATTTTCCGGTGAATGCCGGCTCTGTGCCGCACTGGCGCGCCACCTGGTACTGCTCCGGCGAAAGTTGTTCCTGCCACTCCGCCTCTGACTTCAAAACCTTGTCCGCCATATTCATTCTCCTAGCTATATTTTAGATGCTTTTCCCGCCGGAAAGTGACAGTAGGCCGAGTCGCTAAACGTGTGACGTCACGAATCCGCAACGTTTTACAAGGGCAATAAACCAGCTATCGCCGCGGAACCCATCCCATTTGGGGTCCATCGTCAGAAATGCAAGATGCACATCCCGCATCTCAAGAGCGCGCTCCAGCCATTCCGTTGCCTGCTCTGGCTGATCAAGTCCCGCATATACCAGGGCAGTCGCGTAAGGTGGAACGTAACGTTCGTGCGAGACGGCTTGCAAAGTATTCAAGACTTCCTCGGCTTCCTTCCTTTGGCCAAGCCGGGCAAGCAAATACCCTCGCAGGGACAATACTTTGCTGTTAAATCCGGATAGCGCCCCTGCCTGATCCAGTGCATTCATTGCCTCCAGAGTTTCGCCTAACTGCGCATAGGCCTGGGCAAGCTGTATGTAACCAATCCAAAATTCAGGATCCACTAAAATGGCCTGACGCGCAAACTGCAGGGCCCCAGCGTAGTCACGCCCGGCGAACGCGACCTGCGAAGAAAGAGCATGATGTCCCACAAGAAGTGGATCGAGTTCGCGTGCCCGGGCAATTGCGGCCTTCGCTTCTTCGTGCCGGTCCATGTGCGAAAGCAAAATTCCCAATAAACGGTGGACCAGGGGATAACTGGGATCAAGTTGAATTGCCTTGCGGTATGCGGCTTCCGCTGCGGGCCATTCCCAATCAAGCCAGAACTTTAAAAATCCCAGCGAAGTCTGGACCTGAGCAAGTTTCGGCTGAGCGCGAAGCGCCTGCTCGACCGCTTCCCGGGCGCGCGCCCAAACGCTCAATGGTGGCGCATCTCCATTAATTGGGCTTGCCGTAAATCCATCGGCCAGGCCTGACCATGCCAACGCATAGCCCGGATCTAACTGCGTGGCCCGTGTGTAGTATTCTGCGGCGCGCCGGGTGGTAGCGGGCGAAAGCTGGTGCCAGTAATGGCGTCCGCGCAAATACAGATCATAGGCCTCAGCGTTGTGAGTATGACGCCGTTCAAGCGCGATCAACCGTTGCGGAGAAAGCTGGAGCCGCACCTGCTGTGCAATGGCCGCGCTTAACTCGCGCTGAAAAGTGAGCATGCTGCTGGGCTCGCTGTCATACGATGCGGACCAGACCTGGACCTGATCACGAACCCGAATAAGGCTTGCCGTAATGCGCAGTTTTCCGCCTTCAGCCCGAAGCGATCCCTCAATCAAATATGCAACGGCCAATTCACGACCAATGTCGGCGGCCGTTTTGGATGTCCGCTTGTATGCCATTACAGAAGTACGACCGATCACGCTCAAATGCTCAGGATCAATTTGCCCCAGGGCCGCAATCGTTTCTTCTGTCAGACCGTCGGCAAGATACTCGCGTTCCGGTGCAGTACTAAGATTTTCAAACGGCAGCACAGCCAGCGTTACTCTATGCGACTGCTCTTGATTTGCGATTTCAACTACCTCAACTCTTGCAATGAAACGGTATCCCTTTCCGGGCACCGTCAGAATGTAACGGTTCTCGCCACGCCGCTCACTCAACACGCGGCGCAATGCGGAAATGTTCTGGTTAAGATTATTTTCTTCCACGACCGTGTCAGGCCAGACGGCCCGCATCAATTCTTCTTTGTCCAGGACTTCTCCATTTCGCTGCACGAGATGAAGGAGCGTATCGAAAACTTTGGGCGTAAGAGGCACGGGATGGCCGTCGCGCAGCAGCATTCGCCTGCTGGCCTCGACTCGGAATTCACCAAATTCGTAAACGCAGAGATTCTGTTGACGCATGCGTCCCGGAGTTTCTTCAGAAGTTTTCAGCAAATTTCAGCCGCACCTTAAGGACATTAGGCGCATGCTGACTCGAGTATATGCCCAGTCACTTTCCCGGAAAATCTGAAAAAGCACGGGGAAAAAGGAGAAATTATTATGAAATCCAGGGTGTCTAAGTGGTTCTATATGCTTGGGATATTGGTATTCGGCGGCGTTCTTGTATTGCTCGCCGGAAAGACCACCCAAGCCAGTGCGGAAGGATTCTTCCCGCCCGAAACGCTGGAAGGGACTTGGCAGGTGCAAGTAGGACAAGTGAACTGTCAAACCGGAGCCGCCATGGGCCCGGCTTTTCCGTCCTATCTCTCATTCTTCGGAAATGGAACCATGGCCGAGAATACCAGTAATCCAGGATTCGCTATTGGACAACGTGCTCCGGGTATGGGAATTTGGCACCGCTCTGGCCAAGATTCGTACTATGCCAAGAGCGTGGCGTTCATTCTTTACTCAACCCCTGGCTCCGGAACCGTTCCGCCTTTTTCAGCGGGCACGCAGACAATTACACAAACCATCACATTCCACCATAGTTTTAACCAGTTTAGCGCCGACGCCGCCATTGAGTTTGCTGACAATACCGGCACTGTATATAGACAGGGCTGTGCAGTGGCCACGGGAACGCGGTTTAAGTAATCGGATTCGCAAGTCTTGTCCTGTGCCAGAAGGCGCAAGTGGTGGGGGTGGGGGAGCCTACTGCTTGCGCTGAATTTTGCGAGAACATTTCGATTACCTGTCCGAGAAATAAAAGTGATAGTGATTTTTACAGCCGGGATTGAACGATGCCTTGCAGGATGGGCACTGATTTTCACTTGCCAGGTATCGCTCGATAGTCAGCTCTATTCCACAAACCCCACATAAAACAGCCTTTTCGGACCATAGGTTTTTCGGCCAGACTTCGATGGTATGGTTGGCCAACTCTTCATGGCAGTCTTTGCAGGCGTAATATTTGCCGCAACATTTCATCTTGATGGCGATGACGTCGAGCGGACTGCGGTAGTGTTTACAGCGGGTCTGCGGATCGATGTCAATACCGAGAACTTTGGGATGTGCAGGCATGGCGGCGATTTTTTCTATCCGATGGTTAGCAACTCTTCGTAGAAGCCGCCGATTTTTCGCGCGCGATCTATGAAGTGGATTTCCAGAATCCAGTGCCGCACGTTACCGTCCTCGCCGGGCAGGCGCATGCGGTTGTGATTTTCTGGATGAACGTACAGAGTGACTTTATCTCCAGCAATTCGTTCATGTGGAAACTGACCGACTAAATGCCCGGCGATCGATCCGCCGAACTCCCATCCATACTTTGTGGCTAATTGTTCCGCGTGATGATAAAGTTCGGCGCCGGTAATATCGGGACTTTGCTGGAAATGTTTTTTCCCTTCGACGAAAGCCTCCGCAATATCCCGGCGCAATTTCTGTTTCACGGGATCATTGCCAATCACAAATGTTCGTCCGAAGTCCGCTTCCCACGCCTCAAATACCGGACCAAGATCCACAAACACAATGTCATCTGCAGCCACTTTTAAATCGGGAGGGTTCTCGTCGTACGGAGCGAGCGTGTTGGATCCGGCGCGGACAATGCGTTTGTGCCAGTGCTGCTTTACTCCATACATCTGCTGGGCAAGATCGAAGATGCTGGCGTTAATCTCGGTTTCCATGGTCCCGGCACGAATCAGTTGTTGCGTTTCAATTTCCGCAAACAACTCCGAAGCCTTCTGCTGCGCTTCCAGCAGCGCCGCCGCCCGCACTTCCTCCAGAGCTTCCATGCATAGAGGTTACAACAGAATTACAGATGAGTTGAATCAGTGCGCTTTGTTCTGGGCCTGTATCGTCGTGGGATTCAACGGAATCATCAGCGTCCCGGCCTGATTGGCATCCAGATCGAAAATGCCTGTGCGCAGAAGAACATCGCCCTGGGGTACATCAATCTCGCTCTTCATCTGAAGCCCCACTTTTTCCATCGACTTGTACACATTGGGTTTCAAAAGAAGTCCCGCTCGCTTAATGACCATATTCAATGGCCTACCTTCATGGTCATAGGCAACCATCATGATCTCAACATCGCCGTGGTGCACGCCGTCCGGTGTGACATTCAATTTCAAATCCTGCACCGCAACTGCAAAGTCCGCTGTGTAGCGCGTGTGCAGCCCTTTAAGTTCCGTATTGCTGCCGAGTAAGGGCGCATCCGCCGCGGGTTGCGGATTCGACGGAAGCAGCCGCACTTTGTACAGAATTTGCGAAAGGTTCGGCAAATTCACTCCCATCATGGGCAATAAAGGATCCGAATCTGGCTGGGACTGCCTCGCGAGATCGTCCGCATAATATCCGTGCCGATAAGCCAACTTGTATTTGCCGCTGGTCGTTTTGACTTCGATATGCCGGTATTTCCCATCAATTTTGGCATTCGTGGGCACATACGTGATTGTGTAATAGTGCGCGCCATCATTAATTACCCGCAGCAGAGCCTCTCCCAGCCCATTCGTGTCATAGAAAGCTTTGCCGCCAGTAGTTCGCGCCAGCTCCTCCATCGTTTCGTAATTTGAATCACGCTCCGTACGCTCAGTACGTAATGCTCTTGTTTGATTTCGCGATCCCATGATCGATGGACGTTCTTGCTGAATTTCTGTGGCATCGGCCTGGTAAATCGCGTTGGTCTTCAATCCAGTAGCCGCGATGGGATAAATCGCAATATGTCCGGCTGTGAGCATGTCACCGGTTTGCTGAATTTCCTGGGAGAATTCATTTGCACCGACGGAAGGATCCGGTAAATCGCGATCTGGGAAAATTGCGAGCGGAAAAGATCCGGAAAACCAAATGATGTTCTTCCGCCCAGGCACGTCAGACAAATAACGGCCGAGTTGCTGCATTGCCAGCAAAGTCATCCGAATGCGCAATTCTCGCTGAAAGTTAGCGCTGTCCTGTAGGAATTGCCTCATAGAGTTAATAGGATCAATCGCGCCCTGCATTGAACTCGCGGGGACAAATTGAGAATTCGAAGTTCCTTGACTTTCTTGCTGCATGAAGTCGAGAACATGCTGGTCGGCATCTTTTTCAACGGCAGAGGGAAGCAGCGGCGACGGATGCGGTCCCGCTGCGCCAGACTTTTTACTATTCAATTCTGCCAGCAAAGCGTCCGTCTCACTCGTCATCGGCTGAATCATCCGGAGTCGCGATGCTAGCGTGAAGATCGCCATCCGAGTCCCAGGAGGCACTGTCCTCAAATACTTGATCATCTGCGTGTGAACATAAGTCTGGTCTTGCGTATCGGTATTCAGCGCGTCAAGCAAAAGCACATTTACGGAATCCGATGTTTGAATAGTCGGATAGTTGGTGTAAATGCCGGGCGGCATGGGCGGTAACTTTACTTGCGTTGTAGGCGTGCCCTTGTGCTCCTCGAAGGTGGAGATCGTTTGTGGCTTGCCATCTTCGAGAATTTCAAAATCACTTTTGTGCAATGCGCTAACCGGTTCGTCTTTGCCGGCTGTGACAACAACGTCTACAAGAACAACGCGTACATTCGCCTTGAATGTAGAAACCGGCGCCGAGGGGTTGGAAGGTTGGGTCTGCGAATAAAGGAAGCTGATAAGAATTAAAAAGAGCAGCAGATACCGCGGACGCAAAAACATATTTGCCTCAACAGAACGGACTCTATCACAATCCAATCAATTTTTGGCCAGAGAATAAACCTCAGAACCCGCCAATAAAAATGCTCCCATGCCGTATACATAACTCGAAGTTGGTTTGAAGTCGCCGGGCGCCGCACCGATCGGTTGAATGCAGCCAAGACGCCCATCTTTGTAAATATGTGTCAATAAACCCGCCCATCCTTTTTGCACAACAGGCAAATACTTTGCCCGATCCAGCATGCCATGATCAATTCCCCACGCCAGCGCATAAACGAAAAACGCGGACCCGGAAACTTCCGGCAACGGATAAGTTTTCTCATCCAACAATCCCGGCCGCCACAATCCATCTTGTCCCTGGAGCGATGAAACCTTTTCCGCCATCTGCTGAAATTGCTCCACGTATTTCGCGCGCGTCGGATAATCCTGCGGCATGACTTCCAGTACTCGCGCAATTCCCCCCATCACCCATCCATTACCACGCGACCAGAAAATTTTCTTCCCATTCGCTTCGCGCTTGTCGAGAAAAGTCGCATCGCGTGTGTACAAGTGTTCCTGCGGATCATATAAAAGGTTCGACGTGATCCACCATTCATGGTCCATGTAATCCAAATAAGATTTATCCCCGGTCGCTTTGGCTAACCCCGCCCACACCGGAGGAGCCATAAACAGCGCGTCACACCACCACCAGACTGGCTTCGCCGGATCATCCGGCGCTTTCATCAATTCAGAAAATTGTGCCCGTGTGGGAGAGATCATGCGGTCTTCATGATGGTGCGCGTAGAGTTCTAAATAGGTTTGCCCAATCGCCTGATCATCGGCATGAATCAGGCGAGGGCCTAGTTTCCACTCAAACTTATTCCCGACTCCCATCATCGCTTCTTCATAATTGGTATGCGGCAAAGTTTGCGATGCAGCCATAAATCCTGCATAGAGCGCAGCGAACGTCCAGTCCTGGTCAAAATATTGCTGCGAACGCTTAAGCTCCCAATCGCCGACCTTCCGCATTGCCTTGGCAATGTCTTTCTTTTTCAGCGCAGGAGAAAGATGCGCCATAGGCGGCTCGGCATCTAACGTGTCTCCGATCCCCGGATTTCTTTGTTGCGCTTGCGCGAACGCGCTGGAACAAGAAATAGTGAATGCAATAAAAATAAAAATTAAGATGAAGATGAAAATTGAAGTCCGTTTCATGAGTTTCCTTTTTCACAGATCCGCATACAAAATCCCAATCGCAAACCAAAGATCATACTGATTCGCGCTTGCAAAATAAAATTTTGTGGGATGAGGTTGCATAATGCGGAAACATTCGCCATTATGTTTGGGCTTTGCTTGGGAGCTTATGAAATTTTTCGGACGATCGAAATTTATTTTTCTATTGTTAGCAATAATTCTTGTCGCAAGCGCATCTCTCGCCGCGCAGGAGAAACCCTGGTCGCAGCGCATGGCAACTTCCACCATGCAGCGCTGGCCCAACGGGCGATATGCTCCTCCAGATGCGCACTGGGTATGGAACTACGAACTCGGCGTTGTGCTCAATGGAATGAACGCGCTCTGGTATAACACCGCCGATCGCAAGGACTACGAATATTTAAAGCAGTCCGTAGATCAATTCGTTCAGCCCGATGGAACAATTGCTACTTACAATTCCAGCGAGAATTCACTCGACAGTATCGGCATGGCCCGCGCGGTTCTCTTACTCTATCGTGTCACCCGCGAAGCAAAATATTACAAAGCGGCAAAACTCCTGCGCGATCAGCTTTCGCGCCAGCCGCGTACGCCTTCTGGCGGATTTTGGCACAAGCAGCTTTACCCCGATCAAATGTGGCTCGACGGACTCTACATGGCTGAGCCTTTTTATGCCGAATATGCCTACACATTTCAAGAGCCTAATGATTTCAAGGACATCACCAAGCAATTTGTTTTGATCGAGAGCCACACGCGCGATCACAAAACCGGATTGCTTTATCACGCATGGGATGAATCGAAAAAACAGCCGTGGGCCAATCCAAAGACCGGAGCTTCTCCCAGCTTCTGGAGCCGTAGCCTCGGCTGGTACATGATGGCGCTCGTGGATACGCTGCCTTACTACAAACAAGACGATCCAGGCCGCGTACAGTTGCTGGCAATTTTGAACCGGACCGCCAAGGCCGTCGCTCGCGTGCAGGATAAAGACACAGGCTTGTGGTATCAGGTCCCCGATAAACCGGATGGAAAAGGGAATTATTTCGAGTCGTCGGGTTCCTGCATGTTCGCTTATGCGTTTGCCAAAGGGGTGCGCCTTGGCTATCTGCCCGCAAGCTACTCGCAGAATGCGCAACGCGCCTGGCAGGGAATTCTTTCGCACTTCATTCAGGTCGATAGCGAGGGATCGGTAACGCTGACAAAAACCGTAAAAGGCCTTGGTCTCGGCGGTCACGCGGATGGGAGTTATGAATACTATGTCAACGTTCCCACCCTCAACAACGATCCTAAAGGCGTGGGCGCATTTCTTTTGGCGGCATCAGAACTTGAAATTGCACCAAACGCGAGTTTGGCAAGAGGTGCGAAAGTCACCCTCGATGGATGGTTTAACAGTCAGCAGCAGAAAAATGCAGCGGGGCAAACTGAATACTTCCACTACAAATGGGATGACTACAGCAACAGCGGTTTCTCTCTTCTCGGCCACATCTTCCGCAGCGATGGAGCTTTTACCGGTACTCTTTACTCCGCGCCCACGCTGAAAAACCTGAAAGATTCGCAGATATACATCATCGTTTCACCGGACATCCCAGCGAAAAACCCCAATCCTCACTACGCACAGCCGCGGGATGCAGATCAAATCGCCCGATGGGTCCGGCAAGGCGGCGTTCTGGTGTTAATGGAGAATGATTCTGCAAATGCTGACATCGATCACCTGGACCTAATTGCCGACAAGTTCGGCATTCATTTCAACTCCGTACTTAGCCATCATGTCGTTGGCGATCAAATCGCATCCGGCACGATCCAAGTGACCGCAGGCGACCCAATCTTTCATCACGATCACACGTTGTATATGAAGGATACGTGCACTATCTCGGTAAAAAATCCGGCGACTTCGTTGTTGCAGGACAAGGGCGACATCATGATGGCAACCGCGAAATACGGGAAAGGGACCGTGTGGGCCGTTGTAGATCCGTGGCTCTACAACGAATACACCGACGGCAGAAAATTGTCCCAGCAATATGACAACTTCGCTGCCGGAAAAGAGCTTGTTGAATGGTTGCTGAAAAGCACGCCTCTCATAGTAGAATAACGTTTTTCTTTAGCGATTAACTCGAAGCGTCATCCGAAGGGGGATCCATGTCGAGCACCCGCCGCAATTTCCTGAAGACCACCGCCGTTGCCACAGCTTCTTTCGCCGCATTGAAAGGCCAGCATCTTTGGGCGTCGCCTTCATCGAGCGTGCAGGGATGGACGACCTCAAAGAATAAAAAATTTCAGAAGATTGTCCCGCCGCTATGGCGCTCGACGTCTGCCAATTCCGCCGCGATCCAAATTGATCCTTCGCAGCGTTACCAGAAAATTCTCGGCTTCGGCGCCGCTTTTACGGATGCATCCTGCTACATCTTCAGCCAACTCAACCAACAGGAGCGCCAGGCGTTGCTCTCGGAATTCTTCGGCCCCTCGGGTCTGCGCTTATCCGTTTGCCGCACTTGCATAGGAGCCAGCGATTATTCCACGAGCGTTTATAGCTTTGATGAAAGCAGCGAGCCTGATCCGGAGTTGAAGAAATTCAGCATCGAGCACGATCGTACTTACATTCTTCCCACGCTTCGAGAAGCCCGCAAAATTAATCCTGACCTGTTTCTCTTTTCCTCGCCCTGGAGCCCGCCGGGATGGATGAAGGCCGGAAAATCCATGCTCGGTGGAAATATGCGCAACGAATATTTCGCTCCTTACGCGCAATACTTCGTGAAATTTCTTCAGGGATATGCCGACGACGGCGTAAAAATAAATGCTGTCACGGTGCAGAACGAAGTGGACACCGATCAGAATGGACGCATGCCTGCCGCGCTCTGGGGGCAGGAATATGAAATCGGATTCGTGAAAGGCCACCTCGGCCCGGCTTTACAAAGTGCATCGCTTGACACAAAAATTTGGATTCTCGATCACAACTACAATCTCGCGGGTCGCGTGGTCGACGAACTCCAGGATCCCGATGTTTATAAATATGTGGACGGCGTCGCATGGCATGGATACTTCGGCAAGCCCGAGTTCATGACGCAGGTGCATAACGCGTTCCCCGATAAGAATGCTTACTGGACGGAAGGCGGCCCGGATTACACCAGCCCCGACTATCAGACCGATTGGGCCAAATGGGGCCAAACTTACAGCGAAATCCTGCGCAACTGGGCGCGCTGCATTGTGGGCTGGAACCTTGTGCTCGACGAGAACGGCAAGCCGGATATCGGTCCGTTTTCATGCGGCGGCGTTGTTACGGTGAATTCCAAAACCCACGACCTGAGCCGCAGCGGACAGTACTGGGCCTTCGCCCAATATTCCAAAGTGATTCAGCGTGATGCCCAAGTGATTGCATCCCAGGGTGCGATGAAAGGCGTTTCGCATGTCGCGTTGGAAAATCCTGACGGAGCGCACGTACTTGTTCTCACCAATCAAGGCGCAGATCAGCAGATTTCCGTGCAACTGGGAAATCAGGCGCTCGATTTAACTTTGGAAGGTGATTCGATTACGACGCTGCTGCTCTAATCAGCATCGTCTGCGAAGAATTAGCGTGCAGGCGCAGCGCCGTCCATTTTTTCGCGGACCATTTGCCACTCATCATGCACGCGCGGCTCTTTCGACAGCGCATATGCGCGCTCGAGCGATTCCTTCGACCCGCGCAGGTCGTTCAATTTATATAAGCACTCACCCCGGCCCGCCCATGCGAACCAGTCTTTCGGATACTGCTGAATGGCTTGATTAAATATCGGCATCGCCTCATCACAACGGTCTTCATCATCCAGTCCAAGGGCAACCTGCACATGCGCTCGCGATAAATCCTCAGCAATCGGTGCATTGCGAGGGGAAATTTTATTCACAGCGGTGAAAAGTGTGAGGTCGTCTTTCCACATGCCTTCTTGTTGTGCGGTAAGAATGCCGAACCCGAGCACGATCACGGCGACGAGCCCAAGCAATGGCATTTGTGCTTTCCCTGAGAGGTCCCAAACGGTTGCGAGCAATAGGGCGACTCCGCACAAAGGAAGATACATATACCGCCCGTGAAGAAAATCGCCGGGCTCAAGTGCATTCAAATTCAATGTGAGAGGGAATGGAAGAAGGAATAAGAGCGCCCCGAGAACCAACGCCCGCTTTAAGCCTTTTCTTTCCGGCTCGGGATGTTCTCGCGACTTTTTCCATGCCCAGGCAAAGCCCGCGACAAAAATTATCAAAACACAAATCACTTCGAATAACGGCAATAAAACATGGCGAAAAGAGAAGGAACTGATTAAAGAAGAATTTGAAAACGCCCGCGACTTAACCGGCCAAATCAAAACCTTCATGTAAAACCAAAGCGTTTTCGGCCAAGAAAGCATAACGGTCTTCCACGCCAAATGCTGCGTGTCGCTGCTTAACTTTCCGTCAAGAGCGATGAGGCGAAATAAAAAATAAATGGCCGTCACGACTAAGAACAAAAAGCTGTCACGCAGAGCCAGAAATAATCGCTTGGGAAGGTGCTCAGATTTTTCCTGAAATTCACCCGGCAAGATGAAGACGAAAGCAAAAAGCAAGACCGGCAAAACAATAGCCGTCTCTTTGGTAAACAACGCGGTCAGACAGCTAAGTACCGCGAAGATCAGCCATTTGATGGAGGGCGAAGAAGCCGCCACTGCTTTCTTGCGTTGGTTATTTTTCGCAGATGGGAATTCGCTTCCGGAAACATGTTCGGCATAAATCAGAAAAAACAGAATCGTGCTGAGGATCGCGATGGTCGTCAGCGGGTCTGGCACCGTTACCCATGCCACCGATTCCACCTGTGCCGGATGTAGCGCAAACAGACTGGCCGCGACCAATGCAGCCATGCGATTCCGCAATAACTTCCAGGTCAAAAGCCCAAGCAATCCCGCGGCGGCCAGGTGCTTCACGATGCTTAACAAGTGCCATCCCCACGTAGACATTCCGCTCAAAATGAAATTCAGCCGCAGCCACAGAATAAAAAACGGCCGGTAAAAGCTTGCGGGCGCGCCGGTGATCTGCGCCCATACATAATTCGTGAAATATTCCCAAACATGGCCCGCGTTCTGAATGCGCGGATCATTCATAAAGTGATGGTCGTCGAGAATAAATTGAAAATGCAGCGACGGGCTATACAAAAGGAAGACTCCGGCGGCAATTGCAGCGGACAAGGCGAAGAAAATTCCGCGCGGCAGCGCTTCTTTTGTTTCGACTTGCGACGGCGAAACAGGAAGCTTAACACTACGGTTTGTACGAACAGCTTTACCTCTCATACAAACTTCAGATGTTGGAATTAAAATCGAGTGATCTTATCGACACGAATCTTATCGACAATCTTATGGACGAAGATGCGCGCCATCTGTCATGAAGTTGTCTTTGTCGCGTAAAATCCTGTTACGCGTACATACAAAGAACTTTGTTTTGTTTTCTTATTTATCACCTCGTCCGACTTATCACTTTGTTGCACGAAATCTTGCCGCACGAAATCGCCATAAGTCATTGACCAACATCGGGCCAGAGGTGGTTTCGCACGATTTATGTGCTTAAGCGCTCCCACAAAAAACGCTTCTACAAAAAATCATGCGACAAAAGTTAAGAAGCTTTTACAGTCAGAATCAGAAAATGTTTAGAAATGCGCGGGAACTTGTCGCAACTTTACTTATCTTGACGAACTTTTACGGTAGGTTTGCTGCAATTTGTAAACGCTATCAATTAAAATTAAGTCTGGCATTTCACAGGTGAAATTCATCAACAAATCTTTGCTGGCAGTCCTCTCGATGTTGGCGATCGGCGCAATGAGTCTGCCAGTAAACGTCTTCTCGCAGACTGTCACTGCTACTTCGCCCACCGCGATATCGCTGGGTACGGTCAAGTCGATTTCCGGCAATTCCATTACCCTGACCACCGACGCGGGAACACAAGTTAGCGTCACAGTTCAACCCGAAGCGAAATTTGTACGCACGGCTCCCGGTCATAAAGATCTTCAGGGCGCTACGCCCATTCAGTTGTCGGACGTGCAACCTGGCGACCGCATGCTGGCTCGGGGCAAATTAGCCGATGACGGCAAGACAGTATTCGCGAACTCTATCGTCGTGATGAAGCGCGAGGACATCGCGCAAAAGCAGCAGCAGGAACAGGAAGACTGGCGGCGCGGCGTTTCAGGAGAAGTGAAGGCCGTCGATCCCTCCGCGCAAACCATCACAATTTCTACAGGCGGCCTGACGGCGAAAACGATTGTGGTTCA
Organism: Terriglobales bacterium; assembly: GCA_036491415.1. Classification (GTDB taxonomy): domain Bacteria; phylum Acidobacteriota; class Terriglobia; order Terriglobales; family Acidobacteriaceae; genus JAICKN01. The sequence continues at coordinate 14,046 of DASXCC010000140.1, forward strand.
AGCTTCCAAGGCCACTGTCATCCGCCGCTACTCTTCTGACTCCGTCAAATTTGACGATGCTAAAGTCGGCACATTTGATCAGGTCAAAGTAAATGACCAACTGCGTGCGCGGGGCGAGCCCAGTGCCGACGGAAGCGGAATAACCGCACAGGAAATTGTTACCGGAACATTCCGAAACATCGCAGGAACCGTTGTCTCCGCGGATGCGGCAAACAATACCGTGACGATTTCTGATCTCCGCACCAAGAAGCCAGTTACGGTGAAGGTTGGCGCAGATTCACAACTGCACAAACTTCCGCAGATGATGGCCATGGGCATCGCCGCGCGATTGAAAGGCACAACGGCAACCGCGCCCGCCCCGAACGGAGCATCCGCTGCGCCAGCCGGAAATGCGGCGCCAGGACAAGGCGGTTGGCAACGTCCCGCAGAAGGTGGGGCGGCAGGCGGTCCCGCGTCGCGTGGAGATTTTCAGCAGATGTTGAACCGCATGCCTGCGGTAACTATTGCCGACTTGCAAAAAGGTGATGCCGTCATTCTGGTTACAACTGAAGGCAGCGAGAACTCGCAACCGACCGCAATCACTCTTCTCACCGGAGTGGAACCGATTCTTACCGCAGCGCCAAGTCAGGCTGCAATGTACCTTTCGCCGTGGAGCTTGAGCGCCCCGTCGGGGGACGCTGGTCCATAAGCACTTTCGCACAAGAAAAATTTATTTGGGAGAAGTATGAAATCTGGTCGTGTCGTTTCACGCACTCTTACGGTAACTTTTCTTTTACTGGCCTTCCTGATCGCCGGCGTGGTTGCGTCTTCGGCGCAAACCACCACGGGAACTCTACGCGGTCGTGTGACCGACCCTTCCGGCGCAGTAATTGCCGGCGCCACAGTTACCGCCATTGATGCAACCGGACAGAAAACTACTGCTACTTCCAATCGGCAGGGCGTGTATGAAATTAAAAATCTTGCTCCGGGAAAATATACGGTAAACACAGTTGCCCCAGGGTTTGCCGCCGATAATGAAGTAGACGTAAACCTCGCCGCTGGTCCCATGCAGTTTGATATTGCAATGGGCATTGAAGTTGAGCAGCAGAAGGTTGAAGTTCATGAAGAGGGAAACACAGTCCAACTCAATCCCTCGGAAAATGCCAGCTCGGTTGTGATCAAAGGAAAAGATCTCGAAGCATTGTCCGACGATCCCGACGAACTGCAATCCGAACTTGAAGCGTTGGCCGGTCCTTCCGCCGGGCCCAACGGCGGCCAGATTTACATCGACGGATTCACGGGCGGGCAGTTGCCGCCGAAGTCTTCCATTCGTGAAATTCACGTCAATGCCGATCCTTTTTCTGCGGAATACGACAAACTCGGCTACGGACGTATCGAAATCCTCACCAAGCCGGGAACTGACAACTACCACGGACAATTGTTCTTCAACGAATCGAACTCCGCGTTGAACTCGAACAATCCTTTCGTTACGAATGAGCCTAGCTACCATTCTGAAATTTTCAACGGAAGCGTTGGCGGTCCGATCAACAAGAAGACGTCGTTCTTCATCAGCGCGCAGCGCCGTAATATTAATGACTTAAATGTTGTCAACGCTCTGGTACCCGATCCTACATTTACCGATCCAAATGGAATTCCATTTACGCAGGCTGTTCCGAATCCCAATACGCGCACGAACGTCAGCCCGCGCCTTGACTATCAAGTTTCGAAGAACAACACGCTGACGGCGCGCTATCAGTTCGAGCAAGAAAAAGAAAGTAATGCAGGAATTGGCCAAACATCGCTGGCCTCGCTCGGATACAACGAAGTCGAAACTGAAAATACGTTGCAACTTACCGATACGCAGATTGTGAGCAGCGCCATCGTCAACGAAACGCGTTTTCAGTACATTCGCGATAAAGACAATATCCGCTCGCAGAGCTTCGATCCCAAGACCAACGTTTTGGGATTTTTCGCCAACGGAGGAAACTCCGACGGCGATAACCTCGACACCGCGAACCACTACGAAATACAGAACCTGACTTCGATCGCCCACGGAAAGCATTTCATTAAGTTTGGCGTTCGTGAGCGAGTACAGAGAGATTCGAATTTCGCCAATTCGAATTTCAACGGTGTCTTCACATTTCCGTCGCTCGCCGCTTTCAACGTGACCGAAGCAGGATTGCAAAATGGGCTAACGCCTGCGCAGAGCCGCGCTGCTTGTCTCGCTCTCTCCGCGGACCCGGCAACTGCGCAGTGCGGAGCAAGCCAGTTCTCCATCGTCGCTGGTCAGCCTTCCATTACCAATACTTACGCCGACTCCGGCATTTTTGCCGATGATACCTGGCGCGCGCGCCGCAACATCACCATTAGTTATGGTTTGCGTTTCGAAACGCAAAATCAGATTCACGATCACGCCGACTTTGCTCCACGCGTTGGGATTGCATGGGGACTCGGTAAGGGAACTGCCCCGAAGACTGTGATTCGCGCCGGCAGCGGCATGTTCTACGACCGCTTCCAGCAGCAATACATTATTAATGCCGCACGCTTGAACGGAACCACGCAACAGCAAACCGTGGTCAATTCTCCGGATTGCTATCCCGATCCCAGCGCTTGCCCAACCACTGTATCGTCGCCCACGATTTATCAAACTTCATCGAAGTTGCGTGCGCCTTACACCATACAGAGCGCGGCCAGTGTTGAGCGGCAAATCGCTAAGGGGACTACGCTCTCTGTCACCTATTTGAATTCGCGCGGTATCCATCAGTTTCTTTCCGAGAACGTAAATGCTCCGTTGCCCGGAACGTTTGATCCCGCCGATCCATTAAGCGGTACGCGTCCCTTTGGCGCCAGCGCGGGCAATATTTATCAATATGTTTCTGAAGGAACTTTCAAACAGAACCAGCTTATTACGAACGTGCGCTTCAGTCTCGGCTCGAAAGTTTCCCTGTTTGGTTTTTACGATCTGAACTTCGCAAATGCCGACGCGGTTTACACAGCCAGTTTCCCTTCGAATCAATATGATCTCGCGCAAGACTACGGCCGTTCGCCGTTTGATGTCAGACATCGCGTTTTCATTGGCGGATCGGTCACGATTCCTTATAAGTTCAATTTGTTCCCATTCATCGTTATCAATTCAGGGACGCCTTTTAACATTACCGTCGGACAGGATTTGAACGGTGACTCCATCTTTAACGATCGTCCGGGTCTAGTTTCAACAGCTTCATGTTCTAGCGTGTCCGTGAGCGCAAATATTGTTTGCAGTCCGTGGGGCACATTTAATTCCACGCCTGCCGCTGGAGACCGCCTCGTGCCTGTTAACTATGGCACCGGGCCGGCCAATGCCTCGCTCAATTTGCGCCTCAGCCGCACATTTGGCTTCGGACCGGAGAAAAAAGGCGCGGGAAATAACCAAGGCGGCGGCCCACGGATGGGCGGCCGGAATAGCCGCGGCATGCCGGGCGGAGGTTTAGGCCCTGGCGGACTTACAGGCGGAGGAGGCGGTGGGGGACCGTTTGGCGGAGGTGGTACAACCAACCGCCGCTACAATGTAACGCTTTCCATTTCCGCGCGAAATTTGTTGAACTCGGAAAACTTCGCGCCGCCGGTTGGCGACATCAGCTCCGCGCGATTCGGACAATCCATCTCGCTGGCAGGCGGGCCATTCTCTTCCCAGACGGCGAACCGCCGCCTCGACATGCAGGTGGCATTCTCGTTCTAAATGATTTGTGTGATGGAAGTGTTACACAGAGGATTTCGCGTGCAGACAACGCGTGCGCAAGAAATAAAGCGCTACAGTTGTAGTCGCGCGACCAATTCTTTGTACTTAGGCTCGGTGCGCAGATCATCGTAAACCGGTTCTGTTTTTAAGAACTGCAAACCATCGCAGTGGTGTTGATATCCAGAATCGAGCAGCGCGAGTGTGCGTTGCTTGTCGCCTATGTGGGCATAAATGAGTGAATTCCAGCACGCCTCTAACGGCTTCTTGTCGATATTCATTTTCAGTTGATGCTGCCAGAATCCTCGCATCCCATCTTCTTTATAAGCATTTCTGGATGTTTCCACCCACAGTCCCCCGGATCCCGAATCCGATTTCCAGTATGATTCCACTGCCTTATCGTTCATTCCTTTTCTTTCGTAGCATTGGCCAAGCCAGTAGTAGATGGAATGAGAATTAGGATAAAGCTGCAGCGTCTTCTTCGCCTGGGCAATCGCTTCATCGTAGCGATGCGCGAGGTAAAACACATACGTGCTGGTCACGTTCTCCATCTCTGATGTCGGGTCGAGTTGATGGGATTTTTTCATCTCCGTGAGGCCTTGCTCCGTCTTTCCCATCGCCATTAAAAATATGGCGTAGGAATCGCGCGCCGAATTCGGATCAAGTTGTATGGCTCGCTGATATTCCCGTTCTGCCTTCGGCCAATTCCACTCGTAATAAAAAGCAAGCTCTCCCAGTGCTTCGTGAGCATTCGGTGAGTTCGGATCAAGTTGCACTGCTTTGAGCGCCGCCGCCTCAGCTTTCGGAAACATCTCCGACTGCGATGCGCATGCCCAATCCGCAAGATTGAAATACGCCTGGGCTTCGGCGCTGTACGCCTGCGCATAGTTCGGATCTTTCACAATCGCCAGTTGGTAGTACTGCAGCGCCTTTTTGAAGTCTATGCAGTTCAGGCGGTTCCAGTAAAAATCACCCTTCAGCAAATTCTCGTGGGCTTCCGGATCCACCGCTCGAGTGTTGGCCAGGCTCATTTGCTCGCCCGGCGTCAAAGAAACGCCAACCTGTGCGGAGATTTGCCGCGCAACGTCGGCCTGCAAATCCAGAACATCTTTAAAGTCGCGCTCGTAGCTTTCTGCCCATAGATGCTGGTCGGTGCGTGCATCAATCAACTGCGCCGTGATCCGCACGCGATTTCCAGAGCGCATGATCGTGCCCTCCACAACGCCATCCACCCCAAGCTCGTGCGCAATTTCCGGAAGAGAAAGCTTCGTGTCCTTATAGCGATTCACAGAGGTATGCGAAAGCACGCGCAATTTGCCGATTTTGGAAATTTCCGTAATCAATTCATCCGTCATTCCATCGCTGAAATATTGCTGCTCCGGATCCAGAGAAAGATTGCGCAGCGGCAGAACGGCCAGGGAAGAAATTGGCTGGCGGTTTTGTTCGGCTGACGCATGATCGGGAAGATGGTTCAAATCCAAAGCAAGCATCAGGGCGATTGCAACGATGATGATCGCGGAAATGAATAAATAGCGCGGTTGAATTTTGCGGTGGCGCGCTGTGACAGGAATTGTCACAACCTTGGCTATGGACTGGGGGGCTGGGGCGATTTCCTTCACCTCGGCGATAAACCGGTACCCTCTTTTCGGAATGGTCTCCAGGAACCGCGGATGTTCGGCATCATCTTCCAAAACCGAACGGACCTGCCGGATGGCGAAATTAAGTCCCTGCTCAAAATCGACAAAGGTTTGCGAACCCCAAATTACCTCCGCCAGCTCCTGGCGGGTCACCACTTTTCCTGGCCGGCTTACCAGCAAGCGCAAAATTTTTGTGGGTTGGTGCTGGAGTTTAATAAGGACGCCGTTCCGGCGCAGCTCACCCGTGTGCAAATCGAGTTCAAAGTTCCTGAATTGCGCCAGAATCGGCGGTGCTGATGTATCCGGCATGAATTTTCCCAGGACGACGCTGCGTGAGTGGCGTGAATTATATCCGAACATGATCGATTGGGCGTTGAATTATCAACTCTTTAGATCTCCTCATAAGAAACTCAGACAAAACTCAGCAGCGGAACATTGATCTTCGCCGCGAATAACCGCAATGTATTCAGCCAAAGGCGGCCCTGCAACAGTCGTTTCCTGCCCCCGACTGTGATACCTGCTGACGGGCCTGCCCATTCACAATTTAAGGAGTCGATTATGTGTACCCTTCGTTTACAGTGGCTTTCCCTGGTTCTCAGTTTCTTATGTTTCATTCCGCTGGCGCAGGCCCAGCTGGCTTCTCCGATGCCAAATGGCATGCAGGGGATGACGACCATGCCGGGCAGTACTCCGGTTCCTGTTCCTCAGGCAATGGGGCCCAAAGCACCGGGCAAAATTCGCATCGGCATCGCGCCCTCACAGGCACAAGTCGGACAAGGCAACAATGCCGGAGACTACGGCACGCCCATTCGCAACTCCATCATCCTCACGATGAACGGTCCCGTCATTGAAATCGCAGCATTGGACTCGCATCTTCCCATGCAACTGGTGGCGGAAGCTCAGCAGAAGCAGTGCGACTACATTCTGCTTTCCAGCGTGACGGTGAAGCATGGTGGCGGCGGCTTTGGAAAATTCATGAAGATGGGCAACATGGCCGCCAGCATGACTCCTGTAGGCATGATGGCGCACGGTATGGGCGGCATCATGGCGGGCCAGGCGGCAGCGAGTGCTGCTGCTCAGGCTGCGGCAATGTCGGCGCAGCAGCAGGCCGTCAACCAACTCGCCGGATTCAACGGCCAAATTAAATCCAAAGACGATGTCACCATCGGATATCAGCTCTATCAGACCGGGCAAGAAACGCCTCGTATCCAAAATTCATTGAATGGCAAAGCAAAGTCCGACGGGGAAGACGTATTGACGCCTCTGATCCAGCAAGCCGCCAACACCGTGCTCACAGAGGTGACAAAGAAATAGGAACACTTCACAGGCAAACGAAGATAAGAACGAACAACGAACGAGGGCAAGAGCATGAACGGCGCATCGGGAAATTCACCCTTGATGCGGCACGCACGTGGCTTTTTGTCCTCGTATTTTTTTGAACTCGAATATCACAAATAAAGGCGACTGAAAGAGAAATACTAATGCCAATCCCAATTTCGAGGATGACGGAACTCATAACCGTCCGGACGTGCAGACTTGGATGTTAACCGGCTACGGCCCATCAAGTTTGCCGATCAAACTGCTCCAGGATACGCATCCGCCACTTCTTACACTATGTACTTGAAAGTGGATCGTATGCAGTGAACGCGAGAGATGACCATGAAAATGACGAAGACAATTTTGATTATGGCCCTAGTGCTGGCAACGGTTCCAGCCAGCGGACAAAAGTCCTGTCCACTCACGCAAGCGCAGTCTCAGAAGTCGATTGACGCTTGGGCAAAGATCGCTGCTTTCCTCACAACTGAGCCGCGCTGCGTAAACTGCCACGGCAAAGTTAATCCTTATATCGAGGGAGTAGGACTGGACCCCGACGATCCCAATAAGGATGCAGAAGCGCCTGTTTCGCTGATCGAACACGGCGGCGGGAAACAAAAGCATGAAAATACGGGCAGTATGGACCAGGGATGCAAAAAATGTCACAACGCGATGGCCCCAGAGAAAACGTGGGTGGAGATTGGCGATAAACCTGTCTCATGGCCTGAGGGCGCGCCTTTGCAGAATTGGACGCTCGCTCCCAATTTCCTTTCTTTTGTAGATAAGGATGCGACAATGCTTTGCCGCCAGATCAAAAGAGCAACAGGCACGGCGGATAAGTTTTTAGGTCATGTTAAGTATGATGAAGGCGGTTTCGCGAATTTTTCCGGCACCTCGTTTTACGGCAATCGCGGCCTCAGCGAAGAGGACTTGGAGGGCTTCAACGTAAAAATTCAGCCTCCATCGATTACCCATGCCGCGGTACTGAAACTTGGACAAGACTGGGTCAATGCCATGGGGGGTAAGTTTCAGGGAGATGTAAGCTGCGGGTGCGAGCTCACGCACGATAAGTGGAGTGGACAAATCCACTATTCTGAGGAGTTCTCGGGAGACCAGGGGAACACTGACCTGCTGGTCTGGTCTAACCGTTCGCTCGCTACAGTTACAGTCACCGTAACTAACGGCAGCGGAAGTTCCCACTCCCATAATGAGGAAAAAAGTGAAATTGAATACCGGCATTATGTTGCCCTGAACGGAGCGAGAAGCATTCAAAAGGAGAGCAACCAGAGCCACCAGCTATCGTCGGATGACACTGCGCCGATCACTGTTGACGTCAGGGTTTACGAACAAAATGGCGTATTCGAAGTGGTGCCGACTCAGGACGAGAATGTTGCACCTGTTTCTCGAAAAGTCATTATCGGGAAGGACAATTGGAGTTCCTGCGACCGCAACGGATGCAAGACGCAGGACAAGGATATTTACTCCTACGGCGCTCCCTGGCCTCCTATTTCGGTAGGAGGGAAATTGGGGTCCGATCCCAACCACGTGCAGGGTTCCCTAATGTTGCGAAAAGAGAATCTTGGGAATTTGCATAATGGCGTACACGTTCAGAAGGTTACCTTCGACCTCTGGAGGTCCGGCTCTAATTGAGCGGAGTTCGCAAAGTCCGGGAACGAGAGGGAATTTTTTATCCACGTTCAAGGTTGTTCAGATAGAACACAACGGTACATCTGCAGCATATTTAGCGATTCTATGAGGTGAACTTTATGCGAAATATAGCAATCGCACTTTTGATCTTCCTGCTATCGTCCGGATTGGCGGCCGAGAATCTGGAAAAGACCCAGAAGAAAGAACTCGAAACGCAAGCCAAGGCACTGATCGCTGAAGCCAAGACTCTCGAGAAGTCCGGTCAATGGCCCGAAGCCCGCGAGAAATATGCGGAGTCGCAGGCGATGCTGGAGACAAACGAAGCCACCAATGCCATCAAGCATATCGATGACGAAATTCGTAAGCGCGTGAAAGATTCTCTGGACGATTCGCGCAGGCTTTACGAATCGCATAAATATAAAGAGGCTGCGTCCATGCTCGACGTCAGCATGCAGTTGGGGGCCATGCAGTCAACGCTTGCATACGACCTCGCCATTTCTTACTACAAACTCGGCGAGCGCAACAAAGCCATCGAAAACCTGGATAAGGCCATCTCTGGCACCCAGGACCCAAAAGAAAAGCAAAAACTGCGCGAACTGCTCACTTATTTTTCTGTTGGAGAAAATGGCGTTTCCTCCGGCGCGAGTGGCAAGGAGCAAATCGGCAAGATCGATACGCTGATTGGCAATGTCGGTTGGGAAACTTCGCTGGAAGATGAGAATGGGGAGGAGCCAGAAGGGAATTTTGCGGAGCCCGGCGCGGCGTCTCCACAAACGCTTGCCCCAGTAGCTTTGAAAACATCCGCTTCGCGCGACCCGAGCCCTTTACCTGCCGCTGCTCGCGAATCGAGCTTATGCACCGCGTTGGATGACGCTAAGACCACTTTGGCGAACAGCGCAGCGGTAGTTTTTGACCGCGCCAATTGCGCTCAAACCAACGGGCGTCCCTCCGAGGCTGTTCACTTGTTGCAAAAGTATCTGGAAATGTCTCCCGATGCGCTCGATGTGCAGACGGTCCACGCGCGCATCAGCGAGCTGTAATTGTTGCTTACGTTGACTGGCGACAACAGCCTGGAAATTCGCCGCCAATATGCATCCGCTTATGGCTACCTGGCGAGCCGCAGATACAATCGCGCTCTGGCATCCTTCAAAAATGCCAGCACGATGGCGCCTGATTTTCCGTTGACTTACTGGAAGCTCGCGTTGATTTATGAAGCGATGGCGGATGTAAAGGCAGCGCGCGAAAACTTCACACGGTATCAGCAACTGGCCGCGGACCAAACCGCGAAAGATGAAGCCAACCTCCATCTCTCAACCCTCGATGCCCGAAAATCAAAATACGACGAAGAAGTCGATGACGCGGAAGACATACTTTCCGATTTGTTCAACCGCGGCATGAATTTGACTTTCAATCTCGATCCCAGCCGAAGCGCGATTCGTGCGCAAAGGGCCCGCATCAAGAAGAAGCAGGACCGCAAAAAAGATATGCGCCGCACCGGCGGTTTTGCCGTGCCTTATGCGTATGCGCAACAGGAACTGGCGCGTGCCAGTGAACATCTTCAAGTTGCATTGGCGCTATTTCCGTTAGGCGCGGAAGCGAACGAGCTGATGGGCTTGGTTTTCCTGCAGGCTAACGATGGTCATGCAGCCACGAAAAACTTTGATTCCGTTGCCAGCCAGTTGCTGCCGGTTTCTTTTTATGCGGAGATGCGCGGCCACAAGATGGACCACGCAGTGAAATGTGAATTGACGCCGGACCGTGTACGTCTCGTATTCCTCTCTTCCTACGACAAAAAAGGAAACCCAATCGCGCCCGATAAAAATGCGGGCGACGATGGCCTGGGCGACATCACGCTCGCTTCTGGAGATGAACGCCAACCTTTCGATTCTTTGGACTTGAGCATCGACGACATCAAAAAAGTCGAAACCAATAAAGGATTGCTGACGTTAAAGCTTGCGAAGCAGGACATCACCCTGGCGCCGATCTATCTGCCATCCTTCACCCCAGTCGAAGGCCCGCCTGCCCGGAGATTCGCCAATAATTACACGCGTCTCTTCATTCGTTATCCGGGACTCGAAGATTCAAAGTTAGGAGCTGAAGGCATGACGGGCGGCGAAAAGTTTGTAATGGGTTACAAGATTGCGACTGCAGCCGCGAACATTGCCATGAACTTTAATCCTTTGGGCGCTATTCAAGCGACGCAAAGCGCCATCGGCATTGCGCGCACCATCCATCAAGCCATGGGATCGCTCAGCGTGAGTTTTGCGTCGTGGGAAAGAAGTGTGGAAGACCAGCAGGAATTGCTGGCGGGGGAAACGTTCAAAGCTATTCCATCGCAGCCTGCAAATCTGGAGTTCGCGCAGGAAATTAAGTAAGATCTTTTCAATTCACGCTGACACTCTCCGTGGCGTCTTAAGATAAGCTGCAACGAAAAGGATTCCGAAGACCGGGTCTACCAGAGAAAGATGCAGCGTGCTCGCATGCACTTCGCCGCGCGTATACAAAATCATAACGGGTAGCGTATACACGATCTTTGCCAAAAAGGTCAGCACCATGATTGGCCGGTAGCGAACCGGGTCCCTTGCGATGAAAATAAAGACGAATTGCCACAGCAACGCTATACCCGCAAATCCATAATAAAACTCAGGATGCGTTACGGCCGGCGGTGTGTCTATGTTGACTCTGTTAATCAGGAAATACAAAGGCGTGAGTACAAAAATCCCGTAAATGGCTGCGATTGCATATATGATCCGGGCGAACTTCATTGGAATCTCCTAACACAAACAGTTTCAACACGTTAAACAAACCATAATGGCTATATCTCTTTAGGGCAAAGTGGATATTGTCTAATAGCCACCGATACGCCAAATTATTCCTAATACTTATGGTGTCAGGAAAGCAAGCCTCGGCAGTTGTATTGGATCACATTCGAAGTCATACAAGGCAAGCCCTGGCCAAATTCCGTTGTATCTTACCCGCCCTATCGACGGTGATTGATGGCATAGAGCACTTTATCGATGCGCCGTTTGTCGCAACCATCGTACCTGCGCGGATTAGAATAGCGGGCGGCTCTTTCATTCTGGCCGAAGGTCTTTCGAAAAAAGATGAATGCTCGAGGCTCGCGAGCATTGGTCGCAATTGATCGCACGATCGGGAATTTTATGTGGAACAGTAGTGAGCCATGTAAAGAGGAGGTCCGTATGACTCAAAAATCTATCGCACTCATTCTGGCGATGATTCTTCTCAACGCCATCCCCATTTATTCGCAGTACTCCGCGTCGCAGAAAATACAGGTAGGATCTTTGCCGATCGAGCAGCGAGAGGCCATTGCATCCGATGCTTCTGCTGCCGATCTCGAACAGCATGCGGACTTGTTGCGCGCTGAGAAATCCTACTTCGATGCCTACGATTATTACCGCGCGGCCATCGCCAAGAACCCGAATAATGCGGTGCTTTACAACAAACTTGGCATCAATGAATTGCTTTCTCAGCGTTTGGATGAAGCAGGGAAAGACTTTCAGCGCTCGCTAAAACTCGACCCGCATTATGCCGAGGCCTACAACAACCTCGGTGTGCTCGAATATGTGCATCGCCGCTACGGGAAGGCGGTGAAGCAATATCAGAAGGCAATTGCCAACAATCCGAACGACGCTTCTTACTACAGCAATCTTGGGACCGCATATTTTTCCAAAAAGGATTGGAAGAAATCTACCAAAGCATACAGTCGTGCGGTGATTCTGGATCCCGACGTCTTCGAGCGGACCTCGCAGTCCGGCATCGCAGGGCAAATTTCGTCTCCCGAGGACCGCGCGCATTTTTCCTACGTGCTGGCCAGGCTCTATGCGAAAAACGGATTCACAGATCGTTCCCTCGAATGCCTGCGGCGCGCCATGGAAAACGGCTATCGGGATATAAACGAAGTATATAAAGATGAGGAATTCACGCAGCTGCGCAAAGACCCGCGCTTCTCGCAATTGATGGCTTCGCGCCCAGTGGCGGTTCCCGAATAGCTTCCATTCCTAGATAGAGTTCAGCAATTCTCGCAGCTTGCGAACTTTGTGCGGCATCTCGTTCACACTGGTGCTGCCGAATCCCAGGATGAATCCCTGCCGCGATGGGGCTTCCAAATATGTTGTGGATAGCGGCAGTAGCCAAAGATTTTGCTTTGCAGCTCGGGCTGCTACCTCGCGGTCTTTAATCGTCTTTGGCAATGTCACCGAAAGATGCATCCCGCCCTGCCCGCCAACAATGTCCACGGTAAAACCAAATTCCTTGCGCAGGCTTTGGATCAGCGAATTTCGTCGCTCGCTGTACAGGAGCCGCATTCTCCGAAGGTGGCGGGAGAAATGTCCTTCTTTAATAAAGTCCGCCAGCACACGCTGGTGAAAATCAGGCGGCCCGATGTCCAGCGGAATACGTGATGTCACAAATCGCTCGACTAAATCCGCAGGGATCACTAAATAACCAAGACGCAGCGAAGGGAATAGGACCTTGCTGAAGGTCCCGATATAAATCACGCGAGCATTGCTGTCCAAGCCCTGCAAAGAGGGAATAGGCATACTTTCATAGCGATACTCGCTGTCGTAATCGTCCTCGATAATCCACGATCCATAATTCTGCGCCCAATCCAAAAGTTGCAGTCGCCGTGAAGCACTCATCGTCGCACCCAGCGGATATTGATGCGAAGGCGAAACGAAAACCGCTCGCGCATTTCGGTATCTTTTGATTCCTTCCGCGACATTCAGGCCTTCGTAATCCACTGGGACCGGCACAAGGTTGCACCCGTTCATGAGAAAAACATCGCGGGCAAATCGATATCCCGGGTCTTCTACCCAAACGCGATTCCCCGGATCAAAGAGCACACGCGCCGTTACTTCGAGTGCTTGCTGCGAACCGCTCACGATCATGATCTGTTGCGCATCGCATCGCACGCCACGAGCAGTTCGCAAATAACCAGCGACGGCTTCGCGCAGTTCCTGCAATCCCATTGGATCGCCGTAGTCGAGCGCCTTTGCCGGCATGGCCCGCGTATGCCGCGTAATCAGGCTTGACCACACTTGAAATGGAAAATGATCATAGGCAACCTGGCTCACGCCGAACGCCCCCCAACCGCGCATCCACGGCGTGCTGCGCATAGGAGGAAGTAGAGACGAACGTTTCGAAGTAGGTCTCGGTCCGGACCGCACTTTCGCCGGCTTGCGATTTCGGGATTCCGCATGCGCCACTTGGTCCGGCAGGGAACTCGACACACACGTGCCCGCACCGACGCGGCTTTCGAAATAACCCTCCGCTAAAAGTTGTGCGTACGCATTGAGAACAGGTATGCGTGAGATGCCCAAGTCAGTTGCCAATGTTCGCGTCGACGGAATTCTTTGTCCCGCGCGCAAACTGTGGTTCACAATCGCAAGCCTGTAGCCATCGTAAATCTGCTGATGCAAGGCTTTTGAGGATGTCCGGTCAATTCCCACGATCGGCATAATTCCGCTGGGTACTTTTTTCATTGCTAAAAATCATAATGGTCATGTTTAGATTGCGTCAAATGGATATTGTTCAATACCACTTTCTGCGAGACCTTATGGATGAAGTTCTTCGCCAAGCCGCGAAGAGATTCTTCTGGAGGCTAGTAAACAAATGAAGTTGTTATTGAAGGACATATCGCATTGGGCTATGCAAGGACGCCGCGCCGGCTATTTTGTGATGCTGGGCGCGCTCTTGCTAATAGGCGCTTCGCCTGCATTCGCGCAGGAAGCGACCATCGTCGGGACGGTTACTGATCCTTCTGGTTCCGTACTTCCCAACGTCACAATCACTATCACCAGCGCCGATACCGGCAAGGTTTCCACGCTTGAGACAAACGATTCCGGTCAATTCGTCGCACCCGATCTTTCGATCGGCCATTACACAGTGAAAGCTGAAGCTTCAGGATTCAGCTCTTCCGTAAAAGAAGGCGTGGTGCTGAATGTCGGCGATCGCGACCGTATCGATTTCGCAATGAAGGTTGGTGCGATCTCTGAGAAAGTAACGGTCGAGGCGAATCCGATTGCTGTTCAGGCAGATTCTGGTGAAGTCAGCAGCGTCATCAACGGACAACAGATCACGCAACTTGCTACCAACGGACGCAGCGTTTACAGCTTGTTCGCTTTAACGCCCGGTGCTTCCAGCGTACAAGGCGATTTCATGGTGCCGACCGCAGTCAGCGGTGACAGCAACGTCAGCATAAACGGCCAACGCGCCGGTCACAACCTTCAGCTGATCGATGGTGGAGAGAACCTTGACCGCGGCGGCAGCAGCGGCAGCGTCATGCCTTCGCTTGACGCTATCGCCGAGTTCCGCAACATGACTTCCAACTACAGCGCTGAATATGGTCTTTCTTCAGCGGCTACCATCACGGAAGTTGTGAAGTCGGGAAGCAAGCAGTTCCATGCATCGGCTTGGGAATTCTTGCGTAACGATGCTCTCGATGCCCGTAACTTCTTCAACCCAGCTCCAGCAAAAGTGGCTGAGTTGCGTTTCAACACTTACGGTTTCAACTTGGGTGGACCAGTCGAATTCCACCACAGCGATAATCCCAAGACATTCTTCTTCTACAACATGGAATGGCGCAGCTTGGTGGAAGGCGGATTGTTAACTCAAACCGGTCCTATAACCAGCACCTATGGCGGTGACTTTACAGGGGCACTGCCGGGTACCGTAAACGATGTTAACGGTACACCAATCCCGAACTCTGGGCTG
>DASXCC010000141.1:0-19210 GCA_036491415.1 Terriglobales bacterium
TTGCTCCATGCAAAGTTTTCTTTCTTCAAACTAAAAATGTGAGGTGATTGTGTTCCCACGCAAGAGTTGGGCCCGCAAGGCAGCGCATGTTTTTGTTTGTCTTCTGGTTTTCTTCTGTGCCTACGTTTTCCCAGCTGCCGCGGACAACTCCATCATCGGATCCTGGAAGTTCGTGAGTGATTCCGACGGCGCTACAGCCGACAACGGCGTAACGGTCACGTTGAGTTTCAATTTGAGTGGAGTGGCATTCTCCGCCGTTGGACCGGGGCAAAACATCAGCGGTAATGGAAGTTATTCGACTAGCGGCAGCAATGTGACCATCAATTTGCCGAGCCTTGGAAAATCGGCGAACAATCAATCCTTCTCGATCAACGTAAACACGCTCATTCTTCCCTTTGAAGTTTTTTCTGATGGTCCGGGAACGTCCACGTGGTTTCGCGTGATTTCGCCGGGAGGCGGCAGTAACGGTACAAGCAATCCACCTCCTCAAAATCCGCCCACCAATCCTAACGATCCCAATAACCCGACCAATCCAAATAACCCCGACAACCCGAATCAACCGAACAATCCAATTCCCAATAACCCTAATCAAAATCCAGACAACCCGAATCCGGGCAACTCAAACCCGCCGGATAATCCACCGACGCCACCAAATCCTCCCAACCCGCCAAATCCGCAAAATCCGCCGCTGCCCAATCCGAATCCCAATCAACCAAATCCGAATGATCCCAACAACCCGAATAGTCCACGCGCCCCAAAGCCAGAGCCGGTAAACCCTGCCTTCGAACCGTACGTAGGAGATTGGGTTGGGAACGGCTGGAGTTGGGAGACGCGATTCCACCAGTCGCGCAAAGACTTCACCAATCAACTCTTCCATGGCATCCCTGACCAGATGACAGACCGCAACAACATTCAGGGCAATGTGATGGAAGTAATGGTGGAGCATGAAACGGAATATGAATTCACCGTGGACGAACATGGTCACATCGAAGGCCAAGGTGAAATTGTGTACAGCGTTTACCCGAATCTATGCGGATTAGCCGTGCTGACGAAACAGGTCAACGAAGCCGTGAACATGATGAAGTACATCTCCACTGTTTATAAGCTGGCCAATGAAATTGGCACCGGCGTTCTGCATAGCTTTAATAAGGAGTGGATGGAAAAAGAAAATGAGCTGAATACCAGTCTGGAATCACTGGCCGAGGTGGAAACTCGCATCGCGCCGGAAGGCGGCCGCTATGCAGCGTCCACCGGAAAAGGTGAGGAAGAAGTTGAAAAAGATGTGACCAAAGCACTCGAAGATCTAGGTGCAAAACCCGGCACGCGAAGGCTGGCTTATGACGAAATTTTGAGCCGCTGCACTTCAAGTACAAATTATGAAATTGCCGGTGGACTTCCCTGCGACCTGGTCACCAACCCGGTGGCAGAAACAGAACTAAAAAGCGCGGCTGGTGCAGCAGCCAAAGGTTTTGGTGAACTTACAGAAGACAAGTTTTGGGAAAAGCTCATAGAAGAAGGCAAAGAGAGGATGAACGAGTTGAACGGAATTGAAAAAGAAGCCGACACCGCTTGCCTCGCCACTGGCCCCACGAACAAAGAGGAACTTTATGATCTGATCAAAGAAAAATTCAACGAAGCCTATGCGAAGGAAGCAAAAGGTGGCGGCATCGGCGGCGCCGCAGTAACGTTTGCGAAGGGCATAGGAAGTACGGCTGGCGGTATTGCTGAAGGCATGGACCCCACCGAGATGGTCAATCTTATGCTCTCTGTACCGGGCGTCACGCAGGTAACTTATGCCTATAAAGCCTTACCCAATGGCCCGGAAGCACGCCGCTTCCGTATGTCTGGTTATCTTGTGCCTAGCACATCCGGCGGAACACCCACGATGCACCTCAGCATGAATACAGACGATGTTTCCGGTGGAAAGAAAAATTTAGAAGTGGATTACATGGTGAATTACAAATGGTCGCAGGGATTCTTCCCCATCTGGACTCCATTTCCAGACAAACCTGGGCAAGTGAAACCCAGCGGCACAGTAACACTTCCAAAGCAGACTTGGGGGGACGGCGAGGGTGAAGGCGAAGGAGAAGAGGGCGCACCCGAACCACCAACGAGTTTGACCATGAAAACTCCTTTTGCCATGTATCACGATACTGGCGCTCACCGGAATGGGGTGGTTCCGTGGCAGGAATATGAATATTTCTGGTTCGCGCACAAGGTGACCGAGCCCGCTGGAACAGCAGCCAGCGAAACTAAATCCGCGAAAGGTCCGGCAAAGGAGGAATAGCGCAGCGAACTATTGCCCGACGTACAACTGGAATGGCGCCCAATAGAAAGGCTTGCGGAACACGCCGTCGGAATGCAACAGAGACAATTTCGCTTCCCGCAATGCGACCTCCGGACTTTTCCCTTGCTTAAGCTGACCGTACATCGTATCCATCAATTGCGCGGTGGAAGCATCGCTCACATCCCACAACGCGCCGATTACATGATGCGCACCTGCTCGTAAAAATGCCCATGAAAGTCCGACTAACCCCTCTCCGGTGTATGCGCGAGAGCCCGCGCCATAGCAAGTAGAAATCGTGACTAACTGTGCGTGAAGAGGATGCTGGATGATTTCCCGCGCATAGAGCTTGAAGGAATCCGTTTCCTTCGAATCAGCCGACAATACAATCGCGGAATCCAGAGGAGTAAGCTCGCTGGCGGTCCCATGCGCCGTGAAGTGGATATAAGAGAACTGTTCAGGGTTGCCCGTCAAATAAGCGCCCGCAGTAGCCTGCTGGCGCGTGTAAATCGTGAGCTGTGTCGGAGAAAAGTGCGATTGCAACTTCTGAATTTCTATTGCAGCGCTGGGCAATGCTCCGTATTCCGGACTTGGAACAATGGGATCGCCGATCAACAACATTTTTGGCGAAGCATTCCGTGTTGCGGTGCGGGATGACGCAAGCAGCCGGATCGAGCTGGCATTCATCACGGTGACGTCTTCAATCCAGTAATGCGGTTTGCCGCTTGGAATCGCGGCACCCGACACGTTGCCGCCGGGAACTACAATCGTTTCAAAATTCAAATTATTGAGAACTCCATCGGGAATAACAACTACGCGTGAACCCGCATGAATCATCTCCTGTGCAGGAGCGATTAGGAATTGATACAAACGGTCTTGCGAACTGGCGTCGCGAAGCACATCCTGAGAACTCGTTACACTCTGGCGATGTTTTTCCACCGCTGCTTCAATTTCTGATTTCTTGGGAAGGGTGAATAGATTGATTTTTCCTAAATGAACTGTCCAGAGATAGGATTCTTGTTCTCCCAGCCAGTAAAACAAAATATTCGCATCCGATTTTCTCGCCGCTTCTGCTGCATTCAGTGCAGGCGAAAAGTTCTTCGCGCCTTTCGGCAATAAACCGAGCCCCTCGGCTAATGTCTGTGCCCGGCTGTAGTCAGCCACGGCCAATGCTTGATTGATGTTTCCCTGCCGCACGAGAAAGTGAATATAGTCGTCATAAATCTGGCTGGCGTTTGTAATAAAAGGCAACTTGGATTCATCCGCGTGCAAGAGATCCCGCACAGATTCAAAGTCGCCCAATGCCTTCCGATATTCCTGGTCAGCCTGCGCCGTTTTATTTTCCGCCGCATAGGAACTGGCAAGTTCACGCTCGGTTTCCCATCGTAAGGAGGTATCGCACTGTGGATCTCGTATGATTTCGTGAAAGATTTTTTGCGCTTCTTGAGTTTCCGATTTCCGAATAGCGATCAAACCTTCAACCAAACTTCCATACAACCGCGCATTGCCATCCTTCCGCTGATTGGCAAGCTCGATGGTCTGTTTGGCATAAAAATCGGCTTCACTCACATTTCCTGTATGAATATAAAACTGCGCCAGAGTGGTGTTCGCGCCCAGAATCTCCGCATTATTTTGTATTTTGTTTGCCAATGCTAACGATTGTTTGAAGTTTTCTTCGGCCTTAGAAAATTGGTTTGTATCAGCGTAGACAAGTCCGAGAGTATTAAGCCACTCCACCTGGTCAATGACGAATCCAAGCGCTGATGCTTTTTGAATGGCCTGGGGAAACAAAGTGAGTGCTTGATCGAAGTCACCCAGCTTGAAGTGGGCCCATCCAAGATTTCCGAGCGCCTTCTCCTCCAGTTGCGCCGCCCCAATGGATTCCGCCGCACGCTCGGAAGCATTAAACTGATCCACCGCTTCGTCGTAGTGTTCCTGTTGTAGCGAAACAACGCCAAGATTTAAGAGAGCTGTAGCTTCTAAAAAATGGTCTCCAACTTGCCTGGCGATCTCTGAACTCTTTCGGAAAAAATCTTCGGCATTTTTCAGATTGCCGTTTTCTACTTCATACACCCCTCGTGCTCTGGCAACCTCCCCGCGGGAAGGACACAGTGAATTTTCACAAAGACGATCTGCGGCAATCAGATTTTGTTGAGCGGACGCTGCATTCCCGAGGCGCAGCTCCGCAATCCCTAAAATCATGTTTTTACGAACTTGATCGTCGACGAATTCCGCGGAAGAGGGTATTTCAATATTGAGTTGAGCGCGAGATTCCTGACTTTTTCCTTCGGTTACCAGGATTTCGGCTTCAAGCAATCGGAATTTAATGGACCATTTGGGGTCTTGGGAAAATTGTTGGCGGGTCGTTTCAACTTCTTGCATGGCTTGCAAGAGATTTCCGCGAAGAAAATCCTGACGGATTTTTGTAAAACTCTCTTGCGGACTTTGTTTTTTTGCAGAGGTACAAGCTTGTAATGAAACAAAAAGGCAGCTAGCGCAAATAGCTATGGATAAGTACGTCCATTGACAACGACGGTGGGCCCGCTCATTCTTCCCTGGATCGCGCATCCCTGTTCGGTGCGAATCATTATCAAGCGGTACGAACCTTGGTCCACAATCAATTCGCCGAGAAACACTTTCCCAAAGTCGGGTATGTCCAAAATATTCCCATGCGCTTTGCCGGGAAAATCTCCCTTGACCTCGTTCACCACTGAACATAGGACGTATCCCTTGGCCTGACGACTTGCATTATCCCATGTGTAGCGCTCTTTCAACGTGCCTGGAAGCTCTTTGCTGGCGAGTTGCCGGTACTGCTTTTCGACCTTACCCAAAAATTCCGTCGAATTAAAGCAGGACTCCTTTGGAAATTCTTTCCCGTCACCCTGCATGCAGATATTCAAATCAAGAACCGGCGTGATTTCTTTTCCGGCTATGCGCAAATTTTCATATCGCGTTCCAAGCAGCTTAACTTTCGAGTTGTAGCCAACCGCCGGATGTTCTGTCACGATTTGCGCAACAACGCGATCGGCAGTGAGAACTTCGCCGACATTCAATCCCTCCACTGTGGAAGTCACAAGCGTTGTCCACGGTCCATCTTTGTGGTGCACACTACCGGAAACCTGCGTCGATGCAGTTTTAAACGAGAGAAATCCCTCAAGCCTGAAATCGCACACATTGCTGGTCGCATAACCTCCCGTTGGAGGCAGAGAAAGCGGCGCCTGGACTGGCACCAACTGATAAACTGGCTTTTCGAAAAAGCCGCCGATTGCGCTCGCATCCGCGTGATAGTAGTGGACTCTCTTGATATTCGCGTCCATTTATTTGCTCCGGGAGTTTTACCTGAAGATGGGGATTGCTTAACTTTTACATCAGAATTGTACTTCAAAAGACGAGCGGCCGATTTCTGTTTGTACATCCCCATTTACTCCACGCACTACCAATGTGTACGTGCCGGCAGTCTTCACGCCGGGTACGCGGACTGGGACGGTATCTTTCGCCGCACCCTGAGGAATCGTCATCGTCCATTCACTTGCGCCGGATGGATCGTTGAGTTGCGCCGTGTAAGAAGAAAATTGCCCAGTAGGCGGGATGTCGAGCGCAACAAGAAACGCTTCGCCTTGTTTTGTTTTAACCGATGGAAGAGTTGCCCCGCGTGTATTTCCCGCAACCAACGTCACCGAACCCAAAATTTGCGGATTGACCGCGGCGGCGGCCATTTTTTGCAGCCGTGGACTCTCAACTAAACCCTGATAAGCGACGGCGATCAATAGAACCGCCATGACGGGAATAGCAAATGCAGGCTTCAGCCAGGCGAACCATCCGGACTTTTGTTCTTTCGCGGCTGTTTTAATTTGCGGCGTCGATTCTTGGGACAGCAAGACTTTACTTTGAGCAAGGAAAGCAGCGCCTGCGCGCACTTCCAACGCGCATTCCTGGCAGCTAAAATAGTGCTCTTCGAACTGTTCCCGGTGTTCGGGACTTAGTTCATTGAGCAAATATTTTTCCGGCGCCATCTGGCGGATTGCTTCTGTATGCTCCATGTCTGCTTTTACCATCCACAGGAGTAGTGAAAGATAGTGGAAAATCGTTTCATTACTCTTTATTCTTTTGCGCCTTGCGCAGCTCCGGCCGCTAAGCTCTGCAAATACAGAGACTTAAAGCTCTGTTTGGCCCGATGCAGTAGTACCCGAAGGTAGTCCCGATCTACACCAAAATCCCTACAAACCTCATCTTTATCTCTTTCTTCCAGGAAGACCTCTTTTAATACGCGGCGATCCCGTTCGGGCATATCCTCAAGAATTGCCCGGACCTTCTCTTCCATTTGTTTATGGGCGATGATGGTGACGACATCCATGGCAGTATCGGGAATCTTGGTATCTTCTTCGTCTTCGATCGGTGTGTCTCGGGCTGACGAACGATAATATTCCAGCAACACATTGTTACAAGTGGAATTTACAAAAGCTCCCAGCCGGTCCGGCTGACGCATTCCGGTCGGTCCGCGTAAAACGCTAAATACCCGGGCGAAAGTTTCCTGCCGCAGATCCTCGATGGTATGGGGGGATTGAACTCTGGATCGTAATTTTAATTGGATCAGTTCGCTGAAATAGGAGACAAAGTGCTCCTGTGTGCGAAAATCGCCGGAACACAAGCGGTCTAAGTAAGGTCCATCAAACTGAAAAAAATCCAAGCTTTGGCCTCGGGGGGAGCCTTAAAGTTCACTTATTTTACACTGCTTTAGCGCAAATTAACGTCCAACTTGGAAACACTCGTACATGCTCCGTTTCCAATTTTAATCAAAAAATTCCAAAACTTTTCTGATTTTCCTGAAACGAAACCCGACCCTCCTGCACTATGACGATGAGCAGGGAATGAGAGTTCCGAGCTTACTTGGCAAGTAATACAACAGCCAGGTTTTCGCTTCGTGAGAGAAACGACTCACGCAGCAAGTCCCGAAGAAGCGTCCTGCTTTCGGGGGAGGGCCAGGGCGCTTTGGGCTTCGCCGGAATCGTGGTGCGACGGTTCCGGCGAGCTTCGGGTTCCCACCCAAGAATTTTTCTTTGTTATTTTCCCAACTGACAATCGATACAAGAAATGCCATGGAAAGATGGAAGTGAGCGGCGCTCAATGCCGGTTCGTTATTTTTTGGCGGGATTTAACTCTTCTTTACTTCCGCCGGAAGTCCGACCTGTTCGACAATCTCGATTCCGAATCCTTCAAGACCCGGCACGCGACGATTCGGATGGCTTGTAAGAACGCGGATATAGCGCAGATTTAAATCAGAAAGAATCTGTGCTCCAATCCCGGTTTCCCGCCGTACCTGCCGTTCCGCACCCGCATGCTGTACGGGATCGCGATGGAACGCCAGAACGTTGCGGTCAGCCACTCGCTCTACAGAAAATCCCTTGGATGTTTGGTGCAGATAAATGAGGGCTCCGCGTCCTGCCTGGGCGATGGCTTTCATGGAACCTTCAAGAATCGCGTTGCATGTGCATCCGGTCGAACCAAACACATCACCCATCAGGCAATGTGCATGCATCCGGACGAGCACAGGATCAGCGCTGCCTTCGATATCTCCGCGAACCAGCGCCAAGTGCGATTCACCATCCACGTCACTGGTGTAAGCGATAAGGCGGAATTCTCCATATTTGGTCTGAACCATCGCTTCGCCTACGCGGTAAACATATCTTTCATGCTGCATGCGATAACGGATCAACTCCGCCACGGTCAGCATCTTCATGTCATGCAATTTGCAGAACTCGATCAGATCCGGCGTGCGGGCCATGGTTCCGTCCTCGCGCATGATCTCGCAGATGATTCCCGCGGGAATCATTCCCGCAAGCCGCGCCAAATCCACAGAAGCTTCGGTTTGCCCGGCGCGCACCAGCACGCCGCCTTTTTTTGCTCGCAGGGGAAATACGTGGCCGGGACGCGCAAGATCGGAAGCGCGCGTGGCCGGATCAATGGCAACTTTAATTGTGTGCGCACGGTCGTAAGCGGAAATTCCGGTCGTGACTCCATCGCGGGCGTCGATCGCCTCGCAGAAAGCCGTTCCGTAATTCGAAGTATTTTCCACGCTCATGGGCCCGAGGCGCAGATAGTCGAGCCGGTCCGGCGTCATGGTCAGGCAGATTAAACCACGACCATATTTCGCCATGAAGTTAATCGCTTCCGGAGTGACTTTTTCCGCGGCGAGCGTCAGGTCCCCTTCGTTCTCACGGTCTTCATCGTCCACGATGATAATCATGCGACCGTTGCGGAATTCTTCGATTGCTGTGGGCACGTCGGTAAACGGAGGATTCGCCGTCATTTGATCACCAGGCGGGACACTTTCTGCGCACCGTAGACCGCGGCACGCAAACTTTTATAGATATCATTATATCTAGCGTTCACAAGAGAAGCAGTAGTAGGTTTGTAGTAGTACAACACAGGCTTATGCTCCGTCGAATCTCGATTACTTCCCTTCTTCTTTTAATAGTGCTGCCGCTCTGCGCGGCGGAAAAGCACGAGATGTCAGGGTTAGTTGTTGAAGTGGATGCGGCGCATAAATCCATGACCGTTTCCTGCAAGAGCGTTCCCGGATACATGGATACGATGACGATGCCGTTCGATGTGCGCGACGCGAAATTGCTCAACGGCGTCAAACCCGGCACGACGATCGACTTTACCGTCGTCGTTTCGAAAGATTCCTCTTACGCGGAAAACATTCGCGTGCATCCCTACATCAATCTGGAGCCCGAACCGATGGAAGCGCAACGGCTTTCCATCCTCAGCAATCTGACAAATCCAGCCGCCGCCGCAACTGTTCTGACGACGCAACAACCGGTTCCGGACTTCACGCTTACCGACCAGACCCAGAAAAGAATCGCGCTTTCACAACAACACGGGAAAGTTGTCGCTTTAAGTTTTGCTTATGTGCGCTGCCCCAATCCCGCGTATTGCTTCCGATTGACCAACAATCTTGGACAACTGCAAAAACGGTTCAATGAACATCTCGGCCGCGACCTCATTTTGATGACTATCATCATTGATCCCGAGCATGATCAGAATGACGCCATCGCCAACTACGCTCATATCTGGCATGCCGATCCGCAGAACTGGCACTTCGTCACCGGCCCTTTGCTGAACGTCCAAAAAATTTCCCGCATGTTTGGAATGGAATTCTGGAACGATGAAGGTTTCCTGACTCACTCATTTCATACCGTGATCATCGACCGCCAAGGCAAACTCTTCGCCAACCTCGAAGGAAATCAATTTACTTCCCAGCAACTGGGTGATTTGGTGCAGACCGTTCTCAATCAACGTTAAGCGTATGTATCCAAAATAAAAAACGGACCGGAATGTCCGAGGGCGGGTAAAGAATTTAGGAACTCACCTTCGCGTTTTTAACCTATCTGACATTCGGACAAGATCGGCAAGGGATGCGCCTGCTTCTTTTGCATGCCCTGACGGCGATGGATTTTTACTGTGATCAGGCTGAGATTCAGCTTGGCTGCTATCTGCTTGTTAAGTAAGCCTTGCAAGAGATCAACTGGAGCGCAATGTAGATCCGCTGAACCTATATATAGTTACCAAAACAAACAGGGACTCTTATCGAGTCCCCGTCCACCACCATCTTTCATTTGCAACTGTCTAGAACAGTAACCGGGCTCCAATTTGCAATACGCGCATGGGAGTAGCGCCGGTGATGACGCCGAAAGAACTCGTGCTGCTCAACGTGCCACCGGGATTGTTTAAGTTCACGAAGTTAAATACGTTCGTGGCTTCGCCACGGAACTGGAATTTGAAGCGCTCATTGATTGCGAAATCGCGGAACAAAGATGCATCCACATCTTTAAATCCGGGGCCATCCAGCGAGTTCGCCCTCACAAGTCCGTCCAGACTGGAAGAACCGCCGCCCGTCGTGCAACCGGTCGTTGCGACGCGGCAGTAAGCAGAAGTATCGAACCACTCTGCCCTTTCCTGAGCCCGCGAACGGCCTGTACTGAGTACTTGAGGAACTTTTCCGGCGACAATGTTCGGACGATCATTGTTATCGCCGTCAAGATTGTCATCGTTACCGCTGGTAATGGTGAACGGCTTGCCACTGCGCATGGAAATCGTAGCAGCCAGCGACCATCCGTTGAGAATCGTGCGTGTTGTACGATTGAAGTTTCCGAAGTAGTTCGGCTTCCATACCACCGAGATCACAGCCTGATTGCGAATGTCGTTATCTTCGCGCTGGCGTTCGAGGCCAAGGTCATAATAATCCTCAGGCTCGGTGCCGTTACTGTTACCGATGTTGCCGGTCGTCTGCATGGAAGCGCTGGCGAGGCCTTTGCTCCAAATGTAGTACCCGTGCGCGCTGATGCCCTGGCTCAGACGTTTATCCACGGTTACCTGCAAGCCGTTGTAATTTGCTGACTGTCCATCTTCGATCACATAACCGTTGCTCATGAACTTCGAACCCGGCGTGGGACTCGCGCAGGTCGTCGTCGTGGCAATTGGGATCGCATCGAATGGGCGGCGGCAATTGACGTTGCCTGTCGTATTGGCAGCCGGATTTGCCGTATTGTAAATCGGCGCGTTGTTGTCGATGTACAGCGGCAGCTTGCGGCTGAAAGTGCCGACGTAGCTGATGCCGAGGACAAGATCATTCTTGATTTGTTCTTGAATACCAAAGTTCGCCTGCATGTTGTAGGGCCACTGCATTCCTTTTTGCACAAAAACCAATGACGCCGGCGAAACATAACGAGGGTTGGCTTTGTCATACAGATACGGGAAGGGGGAAACGCAACCAGCAAAATCCTGACAGTCGGTTGAATAGATATTCTGCAAGCTCACCACATGGCTGAACGCGTTGGTCTCGCGCACAGCAAATGGTTGGAAGTTCTGCGGCAACATCCATTCATTTCCGCCGATGGTGTCATAGAACAAGCCCGCCCCACCGTGAATTACAAAACGTCCATTCCCGAAGGGCGTATAGGCGAAGCCCAGACGGGGCGCGATGTGGTTGTAATTTGTATCTACGCCACCGTCTGGCACTCCGGGGTCACCGGGGAACAGTTGACCAAGCATTGCGTTGGGGGAAACTGTCGATTGCGCTCCGGGTTCGAAGACTGCGATACGGCGCTGGCTGTCAACGGGCGCGGTCTGCACGTCATAGCGCACGCCGAGATTCAAAGTTAAGTTGCGCATCGCGCGCCAATCATCCTGCACGAACCCTGCATAGTTCCAATATGTTTCGTTGGCGTCGTCGGGAGAATCCTGACCCATCGTGTTGGGATGGCCAATGAGGAAGTCGGCCATGGCCACGCCAGTTTTCACATACGTCGCCTGTCCGGATGCCGTCGTAGGAACGGCGGAGTTCGTGAAGCTGAACGTGCCATAGTTGTTCAGCAATGTTTCCAGCCGGTCCTTTTCCCAATACACTTCACCGCCAAAGTTCAGCGTGTGCCTACCTTTGGTTATGCTGAACACGTCGCGTAGTCCGTAAATGTTGTCCCCGGCAAGAGGACCGGTAATCGCCTGGCCCAGTGTAAAGAAGTTTGCCACGCTGATGTTCGGCAAGGAAGGCGTTCCCTGCACGTTGAGGTCGGAACCGAATGCCGCGAGTGATTGCGGCGGATTGCTGATGCGGCCCGCCATCATGCGCGAGTAACTGACCCAGATCTGGTTCAGCGAAGTTGGAGAAAGCGTCCAAACATCGCTGGCTGTGGCGTTCTGCTGCGTATAGGCAAAGTTCGAAAGCGCCCAGCCCGGCAAATTGCCGCCGGAAGGAAGCTGAATCTGCGAACCTTTCGAGAGGAAATAATCGAGCGTGATGTGATGCTCGGGAATTAATTGGAAATCAACCTTGGTTAGGTATTCGTTGGTCTTGTTCGGCAAACCTTCGTTGCCGACGAAACGATTGTCGGTGCGTCCTGCTGACGGCAAAGGAAGTTGCGCGAGGACCGCCGTGGCTACTGGATCGGCAACAAAGTTCGGATCAAGATCGAGCCGATTGCCGGCAACCGGCTGATGGGTGACAGGATCGCAGACAAAAAACTTTCCGCCGAAGTTTGTATTCGCTTTGTCGGCCGCGGAAAGCGGCGTTGCGCACGCGCCGAGCCCCGCAGTCGGCACGGTCGTCGGTAAATTTTCAGAGAAGTCGCCGACGCGTTGCAGAGCGTCCGGCACCACCGTGTTGAAGTTCACCGGAGAAATTTGCCGCAGCCCGCCATAACTGCCGAAAAAGAAAATCTTGTCTTTTAGAATTGGGCCGCCGATGGTTCCGCCGAAGCGGTTGATGTGTTGCGGTGTTCGCGTCGTCTGCAGATAGCTATTAGCATTGAAATTAGTTTCCTGGTGGAATTCAAACAACGATCCGTGGAATTCATTCGAGCCTGACTTGGTGAGAATCGAAACTACGCCCGCTCCGGCGCGGCCGTATTCGGCGCTGAAGTTATTCGTCTGCACGTTGAATTGGTCGATTGCGTCAGGATTTGGAATTACGTTACCGGTATCGCGAACACCGGTCATGTTGATGCTGCCATCGAGGTAGTACGTGACCTGCCCGACCATGTTGTCGGTTGAACCATTGATGATGACGTGTTCCATCGGCAAACCGATGGAATTTTCGTTCTGTACGTTCTGCACGCCGGGCGTGAGATTCAGCAAATCGTAAACATTGCGGCCGACCAGTGGAAGGTTTTCAATGTCGCGATTGTCTATAGTTTTACCAATCACTGAATCGCTGGAGTTCAGCAGCGGAGTTTCCGATGTGACCGTGACAACTGTATTCTCCGCGCCCGTCTGCAGCGAGAAGTTCAGAGTGGCCTGCTGATTCACGGTAAGCACAACTCCACTTTGCAATGTCTCTTTGAAACTTGCCGCGTTCACCTTCACGGTATAGGAACCAACCGGCAGAAACTCAGCGCGGTACTCGCCTGCGCCATTCGTTTTTGTGGTGCGCGTAAAGTTCGTCGACGTCTGAGTAAAAATAACTGTCGCATTGGGAATTTCAGCGCCGCTGGCGTCCGTCACGCTACCGAACGCGGTAGCGGTAGAAAGCTGCGCCGGAGCATAGATGGATGCCGCAGCAAGCAATGCCAGGCAACAAACTGCGCGAAGGAACTTCGACATGGTAGAGCCTCCACAGGAATGCAGGTGCAAACGAATAGTGAATAAAAAAACAATTCACTTCTGACTTCAGCGCGGATTTTTGCAGCGCACTCTGAGCGCTGTCAAGAATTTATGCACCCTCGTCCCTCTATGCGGGACAATTCGTCAGATAACAAAATTTTCTTTTGGCTCAACCATCGAGTTGATCGAAATGGGAAAGATAAAAGGCTCAGTATTTCCGCGGGAATAAACGTGGAACCATCACCGATCAATACTTTGAAGCCAACAGGTAAAAAGATTTTGGCGCGAGTTGCGCGGAACAAGCAAAATTAATGGCGTTATACCGTATAGCGGTACGCATTTATAGAATTGTGCAGACAGCGATACACCATTTCTGGTAAACAGAAAGCTCAGCTTTAAATTACAGCTAAAAATAGTGCCTCGCATTCGCGGTACATCTCAAACAGAAAAACAAATCCGTACTAATATGGCGATGCGGGAATAAGGAACCAAGCAATTTATGAAAACGCGCTTTATGGCTGATCCAGTACGGTATCCATCAATGAAGACCGCGGAGATACGCGACACATTTTTGCTTGAGTCGCTCCACGAGCCGGACAAACTTCATTTGGAATACATCGATCTGGATCGGGCCGTCGTCGGAATGGCTGCGCCATTAAAAAGTTCTCTTGTGCTTCCCGCCGATGAATTGTTGCGCGCCGAATATTTCACGGAGCGGCGAGAACTTGGCGCTTTAAATATCGGCGGCAAAGGCATCATTCATGTGGATGGCGATATGTGTCTACTTGAAAACCTGGATTGCCTTTACATTGGGCGCGGCATGAAAGAAATCGCATTTGAATCGAGCGATGGCAATGCGCCGGCCATTTTTTATCTTCTCAGCTATCCGGCGCATGCGACCTATCCAACAAAATTAATTCGCAAAAGTGAAGCCACACCAACGGAATTAGGAAGCGCGAAGACCTGCAACCATCGTACGGTTTGCAAGTACATCCACATGGAAGGCGCGCAGAGCTGCCAGCTAGTGATGGGAGTTACGCACCTGAAACTTGGCAGCGCGTGGAACACCATGCCCGCGCATACTCACATGCGACGCTCGGAAATTTATATGTACTTCAACCTTGCCGAAGACGCGCGCGTATTTCACATGATGGGCCCTACGGATGAAACCCGGCACATCGTTATGAAGAATCGCGAAGTCGCCGTGTCTCCGGGCTGGTCGATCCACGCAGGCGTCGGCACGGAGGCATACAGCTTCTGTTGGGGAATGGGCGGCGAGAACAAAGATTATGCGGACATGGATCCCGCACCGCTTACTAACCTGCGCTAAACAAATCTTCTGGAGGAGCCATGAAGCTCATTTCAATTTTGGCAATCGCCGTATTTGCACTTCCCTGCTGCGCGCAAAATAAAGCCGAGGTCTTTTCGAACCAGAATGTCTCTTCGCAACTCGCCACGCTAACTCAGACTGCGAAAGCTTCAGGCAGCGGAGGCGCCACGCTCGGCGATTACAAATCGCACTCCATCCGGCTTTCTGTTCGCGCAAAAAGCGGAGGCGCAGAATTGCACGCGCACTTTGACGACATTTTTGTGGTGACTGATGGCAAGGCAACTCTCATCACCGGCGGAACGCTGATCGATGAAAAAAGCAACAAGGATGGTGAATCAACGGGCAGCAGCATTCAAGGTGGAAGTACGCAAACCATCGCCAAAGGCGACGTCGTCCACATTCCTGCGGGTACACCGCACCAAATAATGATTGAGCCTGGCACGGTCTATAGCTCGATCGTCGTGAAGGTCAGAGAACCATAACGCACTAATTGCCGTAATGCCGCACGAAAGGAGATGTCACATGCGATCTCTTTCTCGCGCGCATTCCAAGAGCAGCCGAGATTTCCCGGCAACAAGCGAGCAGATGCTCGGCGATATCCGGCACACTCTGCGCCGTGATTCGTGAGGAAGGTCCGGAAACACTTACTGCCGCAATCGGCCAATGATTTTCATTAAAGATTGGCGCACCGATGCAACGAACTCCCAATTCAATTTCCTCATCGTCAATCGCGTAACCACGGCGGCGAACTCTTTCCAGCGATTTCACCAATTTCTCCCGTGTGCAAATTGTTTTGTGCGTGTAACGAACGAAGCGGATCTTCGAAATTGTCTGCTCAATCGTCTCCGGAGTCTGAAAGGCCAGCATCGCCTTGCCCATTGAGGTGCAATACACAGGGTTGGACGTTCCGGTCTTAGAACTCATGCAGACCCGCCGGTTCGGTTCCACTTTTTCCAGGTACACGATGGACGTTTTCTGAAGGACACTCAAGTGCACAGTTTCTCCGACCTTCAACGCAAGGCGCCGAAAAAAAGGATACACGCGGGCCCGCAGATCAATCTGCTCGACTGCGCGATTGCCAAGTTCGTAGAGTTTCAATCCGAGGCGAAAACGATTTTCGGGTGTTCGCTCGATGAGAGCGCTGCGCTCCAATACCATGAGCGCACGATGCGCCGTGCTCTTATGCAGGCTCATGCGCTGGCATAGTTCCGCGAGGCTTAGCGGCACATCACTCTCGCTAAGAACTTCGAGAACAGAGACGGCGCGCTCCAAGCCGTGCAATTGGTAAGGGCCTTCGCCTTTGACAATGTCTTCCGGCGAAGTTGTAGCCAAGGACGTGCTGAGTAATTCGGGCATCAAAGTGTCCTCAATCATTCATTTTTAACTCGGAGGAAGTCCGCCGAGGTACATGTAACTTAGCGCCGGCGCTGCTGCCAGCAATTTCGAAATCACCGGATCAGGAAATCGTGCGACATAAATTTTCGCCCAACTAATTTCTTCCGCAGTAGGCGGCCCATTCGGCGCATCCTGGGCAATGCCGGCGGCATGGGCAAAAAAGCTGTTATCCACCAGCCCGCGCGTGGAAATCTCCGCCAGCTTCTTAATCGCATAATCGTGCTCGGCGTAAAGATGCAAGCCGTTGTCCTCTCCAAACTCCGCCAGATACATCAACGGCGAAACCGCGAACAAGTGATAGTGCAAGGCGCGCTGCCCGCGCTTCATTTCAAGCGGCAATGTGCCGTCGGGCTCGATTCGCGCGACGCCAGCGTGATACGCATTCATGCCCCAATCAAACAATTTCCGATCGTTCGTGGCAATGCCCGCAGCGGAAATCTCTACGCCCGCCCAATACAAATGATTATTCTGCGCGTCGCCGGTTCCCTTCTTTTCTCGGGCTTCGTAATATTGAATCGTCTGCTCCACCACTTTCGAGATCCACGGCAAAATGTCGTGCTTTTGCTCGCTACTCACTCCGCTGTCGCGAACTTTGAGATAACCAATAGAGATCGCACCAATCACCCATCCCTGCACGTAATAAGCCTGATTGGAAGACATCTTGCCCGTCAACGCGCGGTCTTTCGCGGCCGTTTCCATGTGCTGAAGCACGCACGCCGCTGCCTGGCGGCTACCGGTGGTCTGGTAAGCATCGGCGGCATCCACAATTTCCTGTCCCAAATTTTTCACCGGACCGGAACTGGCAACGTAAGCTTTCCATTTTTCCGGATCGATGATCGACGACTTGCTATCGGAATAAAAACGGTCCGTTGTCAGATCGGGAGAGAGATGCTGGATTGCTGGACAGGAATAAGGAACATCGGTTAATTTCACCTTCTTGCCATCCCACGGCGAACGCAGGTGCGAAGCATTTGCGGCAAGCGGAAGAAACAATATGACAACAAGCCCGATAATTTTCATGATCTGTTTTTCCATCTACTTCTGCGCGTAATCTTCGCGAATTGGAGTAAACACATCCAACACCTCGCACTCTTCGAGCGCACTTGCCTGGTGTTCCATGCCGCCCGGCACCACAAAACTATCGCCGGTGCGCGCTTCAAATGTCTGCTTTCCGCCGGTGAAGTGAATATGCCCGCGGATGACGTACACCAACTGCTCATGCGGATGACTGTGGCGCGCGCCGATCCATCCTTTTTCCATCAGATGGCGGACCAGCATCAATTTCCCGTTATAAGCGAGGACTTGCCGCGAAAGACCTTTCTCCGGGGAAAAAATTGGCTTGTCTTTGATGGCAACGATTTTGATGTCTTCAGCAGTCATAGCACTCCTTAATTTAGCGGGCCATCCAGCCGCCATCCACGGTCAAGATTTCTCCAGTGACGTAGTCGCTCGCGGGCGATGCCAGAAAAACCGCGGCTCCAGCGAGATCTTCCGGGTCACCCCAGCGCCCGGAAGGGATCCGCTCTAGAATCTGCCGATTGCGGGTTTCATCTTTTCGCAATGCGGAAGTGTTTTCGGTACGAAAATATCCCGGAGCAATAGCGTTCACCTGCAGGTTGTGCTGGGCCCATTCATTGGCCAGCGCTTTAGTAAGCTGTGCTACGCCGCCTTTTGATGCAGCGTAGGCAGGGACGCGGATGCCTCCCTGAAACGCCAGCAACGATGCGATGTTGATGATCTTGCCGCTTTTACGTTCGATCATCGCACGCCCTGCAAGCTGGCTGAGGCGAAAGACACTATTCAAATTCACTTGAACAACATTCATCCACGCCTGCATGTCGTAGTTTTCCGCTTGGTCGCGATAAATTGTGCCTGCATTATTTACGAGAATGTCAGGGCCGCCGATTGCATCAGAAACAGATTGATATAGAGTCTCGGCGCCTTCCGGCGTGCCTAGATCAGCGGTGAAGCTTTGCGATTTTTTTCCGAGCGCGCGGATTTTTGCGGAGGTTTCATCGGCGGCGCGACGGTTACCATGGCAGGCTACAGATGCTCCGGCTTCTGCGAGCGCAATCGCAATTGCCGCACCCAAACCTCCAGCGGCCCCGGTCACCAGAGCCAATTTTCCATCCAGCCGGAATTGGTCGAGAATCGCCACGATTGAAGAAAATTTAGAGCGTACTTCTTTGCGGTACGCCGTACTGCTATGCGAACACGATCACAAATCATCGGCGCGGGTCGTGTCAAGATTGTTATGGCTTGGGAGCACAAAAAATCGGTCCTTTGTACCGCCATGCGGGACGGGAGGATTATTCGTTCCATCGTCGGCACCAAACCACAGCCCCACTCGACTGCAACAGCTGGGGCATGATGCAAACATCCCACTGGCCATCCCATTCCACATTCGCTCTTCGCTCTTTGCTTACTATGAAGAAAAATCCGTAGCGAAAAAACACTCGTGCCTACATTCTGTTGTACCCTTGTGAATACGATTCAAGTATCACTGGATTTAAGCATCACTGAATGTCCGTATGAGTCCGAATTCTTCCGCTGTCCACATTGAGAATCTCTGTCGTCATTACAAAATGGGTGAAGCGCTGGTGCGCGCGGTCGATGGAATTTCAATCGACATCCGCCCCGGTGAATTTGTCGCGTTGCTCGGCCCTTCAGGTTCTGGCAAGTCTTCCCTGCTGAATTTGGTTGCCGGATTGGACCGCCCCAGTTCTGGGGCCGTTGTGGTTCACGAGAAGGATCTTGCGGCCCTGTCGCGTGAAGAGTTGGCGAAGCATCGCTTGCATACGGTGGGGATGGTCTTTCAGTCGTTCAATTTGATCCCCAGTATGAATCTACTGGAAAACGTCGAACTCCCCATGCGCTTTGCGGAGATCGATCGTCAGGAGCGCGCGAACATGGCGCGGGATGCACTGGAAAGAGTTGGCTTGGGTGCGCGCATTACGCATCGTCCGTCGGAACTTTCAGGCGGCGAACAACAGCGGGCATCCTTGGCGCGCGCGTTGATCAACAAACCTAAATTACTTTTAGCGGACGAACCGACTGGAAACCTCGACAGCCGCACCGGCACCGAGATCATGAACCTGATC
>DASXCC010000142.1:0-5863 GCA_036491415.1 Terriglobales bacterium
TCTTGTATTGCAGACAAGTGGAATAAATCCGCGGAAAGTGCGCCTTCATTCGCGCCGCATCAAGATGCGTGAGATCTAAATAAACAACCGGATCTTTCGAATCGCTTGCGTCCAATTCCTTCACGATGGCGCGCGCTACCACATCACGCGGGGCGAGTTCTGCCAGATCGTGATACTTCGGCATGAAGCGCTCCCTATTGCTGTTGCGGAGATAAGCGCCTTCGCCACGCAATGCCTCGGAAAGTAGGAATCGCGGGGCATTTTTCAAATAAAGTGCGGTGGGATGGAACTGAATAAATTCAATATCGCTGATCTCTGCGCCAACGCGAAACGCCATTGCGACTCCATCGCCTGTGGCCACACCCGGATTCGTGGTATTGCGATAAAGCTGGCCCAGTCCGCCCGAGGCCAGCAATACCGAAGACGCAGTAATTTTCCGCGGCGCTCCGGCCTCATCCATCATATGAATGCCGCTTGCGCGGCCCGACTCGACCAGCAGATCGGTAGAAAACTCAAATTCACAGACGGAAATATTCGGGAGAGTTTTTGCTTTTGCATATAAAGCGCGGCCAATTTCACGTCCCGTGGAATCCCCGTGTGCGTGCAGAATGCGGTTACGGCTATGCGCCCCCTCGCGTCCAAAGGCCAGCCTGGTTCCGTCGCGGTCAAATTGTGTTCCCCACGCAATCAACTCTTCGATTCGTTCCGGACCTTCTTCCACCAGAATCTTTACGGCTTCCGGATTGCAGAGGCCGTCGCCTGCATTCAACGTGTCCTGGAAGTGAAGTCCAACTTCGTCTTCATCGCTAAGCGCGGCAGCGATGCCGCCCTGCGCCCACTGTGTGTTTGAATCGGTAACTTCGCGTTTGGTGAGAACTACGACGCGTCCGGCGGATGCCAGTTCGATGGCGGCGCGCAGTCCGGCGATTCCTGCTCCAACGACGATGAAATCAGTTTCGGCTGGCGCGCGATTCATCTTTAAAAAATGGTAACACGCGCAGCGTACTGCGGCGCTTGCGAGTGCGTGATGCGAGTACGTTATGATGAAAGCTCATGACACGAATTTGTGTTGCTACTCCTCAGCGTACTTACGACGTCTTGATCGAGCACGGTTTGCTCGATTGCGCTGGAGAATACGTGCGCGAAATTGTTGGCCGCAAAAAACAGCTTTTTATTGTGACGGTGCCAACGGTTCGCCGCCGCTGGGGGAAAAAGCTGACCGCATCGCTGGCCTCGGTTGGCTTAAGCGCGAAATTTATTGAGATGCCGGAAGGCGAGCGCTACAAGCGGCTTTCCACGCTCGAAGATTTGGCTGAACAGATGATCGCGTATGGTGCCGACCGTGACGCTGCGCTGCTGGCTTTTGGCGGCGGAGTCGTCGGCGATGTCGCCGGATTTTTAGCTTCGGTTTACATGCGGGGTATTGATGTCATTCAGATTCCCACGACCGTCCAGGCGCAGCTCGACGCGGCGATCGGCGGGAAAACTGGAGTGAATCTGAAGAGTGGGAAGAATTTGATTGGAACTTTCCATCAGCCGCGCGCTGTTCTTGTGGATTTGGCCACGCTTTCTACCTTACCCGAGCGTGAATTTCGCGCCGGAATGTATGAAGCGGTGAAGTACGGTGTGATTGGCAGGCCCGGTCTTTTTCGTGAATTCGAAACTATCGACATTAAAAAGTTGCGGAAAGATATTCCGTTATTGGAGCAAGTCATCGCGCAATCGGTGGAGTTGAAAGCTGAAGTAGTTTCCGCCGACGAGCGCGAAGGGGATTTACGTCGCGTGTTGAATTTTGGGCACACTATCGGGCACGCACTGGAAGCAGAAACAAAATACCGGCATTTCTTACACGGCGAAGCCGTGGCGTGGGGAATGATTGCGGCCACCAATATTGCGCGTGAAATCGGAAAACTTGACGCCGCCAGCGCCGATGCAATCAATCACACGATAACGCGGCTGGGGCCGTTGCCGAAGGTCGCGGTTCGCAGCCAGAACATTTTCAAGCTCTTACAATCGGACAAGAAGACGCGCGAAGGAGTGGTCCACTTTGTACTGCCTCGCGAAATTGGCAAGGTGGAAGTGGTGAAAGACGTTCCCCAGAAAGTTGTGCTGCTGGCGATTGAGCAATTGAACTGGCTGTCTAAAAAAATGCTGTCTTCAAAATCAAAAACTAACAAGAAATAATTTTCGATCAGAACTTGACTACTTTTCCCAATTCCAAAACCACGGTTGGCGCTTCACCGGAAGGCGCGAAGGATGCGCAGTCTGCTGGCCGCGCGGTTCGCGAAATGTTTACTTCCATCGCGCCCCGCTACGACCTGTTGAACCATGTGCTCTCTTTTAATGTAGACCGCTTGTGGTGGCGCCGTGCCTCGCGTACTTTTCAGGAAAAGCTGTCCCAGCCGGATGTTCGTGTGCTTGATCTCTGCTGCGGCACGGGCGATATGACCTTCGCCCTGAAACGCCGCGCCAATAGTCCTTCTGCGAAAATAATGGGCGCGGATTTTTCTCACGCCATGCTGCAGCGTGCGAATCTAAAATCGCAGGGCACGTCATTGCGCTGGGTCGAGGCGGATGCATTGCAACTTCCATTTCCCAGCGAGAGCTTCGATCTTGTGACCAGCGCTTTCGGTTTTCGCAATCTTGCCGACTACGACGCGGGTCTCCGGGAAATCTTCCGCGTCCTGAAACCTGGCGGGGAAATTGGGGTTTTAGATTTCAGCGAACCCAAAGGCGTCATGGGTAGCCTGTACCGGATTTATTTCAAACATGTACTGCCGAAAGTTGGCACTTTCATCTCAGGCGTCAAAGGGCCTTACGCTTATTTGCCTGCATCCGTCGAGCGATTTCCCGGTCCCGATGAAATGCTCACGCGCATGCAGCGCGCTGGTTTTCGCGAAACTGCCTGGCAGCGCTACACGTTTGGAATTGCAGGTTTATATCGCGGTCAGAAGTAACTATTTTCCAGCCATGGAATGCTCAGAATGCTGAGCAGCTTGCGCTGCAGGCGAGAATGAGTCTGCAAAGGCATCCGCATTTGTGTAATGGATTGTGCT
Source organism: Terriglobales bacterium (assembly GCA_036491415.1). GTDB lineage: Bacteria > Acidobacteriota > Terriglobia > Terriglobales > Acidobacteriaceae > JAICKN01. Next base: position 3,057 of record DASXCC010000142.1, read on the forward strand.
TTCGTAATCTGGCCCGAGGAATTTCTTGAGCCGGTCTGTAGCTACAACGTTTTCCCCTAGAATATACGGACAAAATTCCGGACGGACATTGGAAATTCCAGCGTTCCAGCGGTATTCCAGCAATTTTTCCATGCCTAATTTTCCCGGCACGCGCTTAAGCGTGGCTTTCGCCAACGCGACACATTGCTCCATCGTAAGTGCTTCACCTCGCCCGGCAACATTCATTAGCGTCAGCCGCTGGGACTCGGGTTCCGTTCTCGCTAGAATATACGCGATCACGCGGGCAAAATCGTCAGCGTGCAGGAATTGTTTTTTCACCTGCAAATAATCGCTGCCGAAGGGAAGAGCATACGTTAGCCGCTCTCCCTTTTGGCGCAGCCGCTCGGCTCGTTTGCCAGTTCCTTCCGGATTGCCGCGCAGGGTGTCGATCAAATAATTGTGCAGTCCTCTGCCCGCTAAAACCTGCAGCCGAAGCATGAATACGCTGCATCCCCGCAAAGAAGGAGCGCGCTGCTGTACGACCTGGTCGGCCTCCATTTGCTGCACCGCAAATGGGAAATCACCGGCGTTCAGTTTGGAGTCTTCGCTTGCTGGAACGTGCAACTCCGGGCCATAGACAAGCGCATCGCTCACATAGATAAATTTTTCCACGATGTGCACATCGCGATTTGCCTCGGTAATGGCTTCCATCACACGCGCTGTGCCAGCTACGTTGATGTGCCACATGCGGTCTACATCGTAATTCTTCGATTCAGAAATATCTTTGGCGAAGGCGAAGTGGACAATGCCCACGGGCTTCACTTCATGAATCAGCGTAGTGAGCTCGCCGCAGGATTCTTCCTTTGACAGATCAAATGCCACGAATTGCTGAAGAGAATTAACCGCAGGCGGTTCCAGATCCAGGCCAATCACTTCGTATTCCGCCAGAAAAGGAAGAACATGAGCAGCCAGATCGCTGGCTACGCCGGTAACAATCAAAGCTGGTCGAGGATCGGCCATTTTATTGGTGGGTTTCCGCTACAGGCTTCATGCTCGAAGGTACATTTCCGCCCGTGATATTCGGTCCTAGTGCCTTGAAGTATTCTTCATCATACGACAACTGCGTGGAGCCTTGTGCCGTCTGCATTGCGTCCTGGAATCGCTGGGATGACAGCGTATTTCGTATTTCTTCTTTGACCTGTGAGAGAGGAACTGTGTTTTTCGCATCGAGCTTGTAGATAAAATATCCGCTCTGGTTGGTAAGCACGTCCGAAACGTCGTTTGGTTTTAAACTGAAAATAACGCGCTGCTCCGGAGGAAAATTCCCCTCGCGTACGTTTGTCAGCTTGGTGCTCGGAGATTGCACCTTCATTCCAGCGGCGTCAAAAGCATCGGTTTGCAGTTTGACGAAATCTTCTCCAGCTACGGCACGCGTGTGCAGAGCCTCGGCTTCTTTCTTCATTTCGGCTTCTGAGGCGTCGCGTTGCTTTTTCAACTCATCTGGATTCGCATTGTCCTTACTCGTCAACTGCTTGGTTTTAGGGATGTAAATCCGCTCAAGGTCTGCCTGCCGATAGTTTGTCGCATTCTTGTCGTAGTAGTCTTGCAGGTCTTTGTCGGAAATCTGGGCGGCCTTGTCGTGCATGCTCTTCGCGTACTCCTGCGATGCAATCTGGATCCGCATCAGCTTCATCATTTCCTCAAAGGTAGGCCCTCGATCGAGTCCCTTCTCATGTGCATCGTGCGCCATCACCAGGGCCTTTGCGTAACCCTCGGCAAATTGCTTGCGCTGGGCTGGCGGCATGTCAGGACGAACAGCGTTCACCATCTTTTCAAATTCCGAGCGCGTAATGGTCGTTTTGCATGGGGCCGATTTCGAAGCGGCTGCGCTTCTCTCGCTGCTCGAGCAAAGGCCTTGAATCGTAATCACGGCTGGATCAGACGCGGTCACTGCTGGCGCAGCTTTCTTTTGTGTTGAGGAAGCAGTGGTGCCGGTGGTTGATTTCGCCATCGGACTTGCTGGTTTTGCAGTTTGGGCGAGAGCCATCGAGCCCATTAATAAACACAGAGAAACACGAAACAACATACCGAAAATGCCTCCAACAATGTAAAAGGGGTCAAGAAAATCCTAGCACATCTGCATGTGCATGTTCTGCCCGATCCACCTTAGGGTCGCCACCCGAACATCGCAAGATATGAGCGCAATGCTTTGGAACTTGGCGTAACGGAGCCGCCAAAGCGATAATGCCAACATGGCGACGCCCGCTAACTCTTTCAGCCCTCAATCCATGCGTGCGGAAAAACGCTCGGTGGCCGGGAATTCCGTTTTGGCGGCGGTCGTTGTTACTGTTTTAAAAATTGTTGTGGGGTTTACCACCGGTAGCCTGGGCATTCTGTCGGAAGCGGCGCACTCCGGTCTCGACCTGGTTGCCGCCATCATTACCTTGTTGTCGATTCGCGTCTCCGACAAACCTGCGGACGCCGATCATCAGTACGGCCACGGCAAAATTGAAAATTTCTCGGCATTTATCGAAACTGGTCTGCTTCTCCTCACATGCGTTTGGATCGTTTATGAAGCATTGCGCCGCCTGTTTTTCCATCATGTGGAAATCGAACCATCCCTGGCTGCGTTTCTTGTGATGGCGTTTTCCATCATCGTTGATATTTGGCGCTCGCGCTCTTTAAAACGCATTGCCACAAAGTATGACAGTCAGGCTCTCGAGGCGGATGCGCTGCATTTCTCAACCGATGTTTGGTCCGGAGGCGTGGTGATTCTCGGCCTTATGCTGGTTATGCTTGGTCGGAAGTATCAGTTGGCATGGCTGCGC
>DASXCC010000143.1:0-6341 GCA_036491415.1 Terriglobales bacterium
GCTGCGTCCGATAACTTCTTCATCGGTCGCCATCCACTTCACACCCAGCTTTTGCGCGATGGATATAACTTCCTCAGAAACGCTTCCTTCCGAAGGCCACACTCCGACCGGACGAATCCCAAAAACTTTTTCATGCAGATCGAGTCCGCGCAAAAGTTGTTCGCTCGCGTCTTCCGGCCTGCGAAAGCGGTTATGCGGCAGGGGCAGGCCCGGCGAAGAAACTGCTCCGGCGTTCGTGTCGCAAACCAACGGAAGGATCGGATGGTAAAAAGGCGAAGTAGAAATTTCAATTCCGCCACGCTTAGCGGCCGCGGCGTGGGCGGGAAGGACCGTCCCCAACAGGGTCCGTTCCCGCTCGACTATGAAGCTCTGATCTTCGCGGGAAAATCCACGTCCCTTCTGCACCAGCTTCGCGATTTCCGGCTCCTGCAAAAAGAATTCATCAAACCACGCGAGCTGCGAAAGCACCTGAAGATCCGTAAAATCCTGTGTCTGAAAATACCGTTCGGCTTTTTCCGGAGCATCCCCGGCTCCCTGCACCCGCTCCCACAATTCCCGGTACCGCGGATAGCGTCCGATCAAATGCACAACGTTCGCCTGAAATAAATAGCGCAGCGCAAATCGCCGCTCCGCTGTGGTCAATTCCTGCGCCGGCTTGGCCGCAACCTGCAAAAATGGGTCTTGCGCATTCCCAGCAACATAATCCTGGAGCTGGGTAATCAGCGAGGGGACGAGATTGAATGTCTCGTGAACGTTTGGAAATTCATCGAGCACCTTGACCATGCCGTAATAATCTTTGAGTCCGTGCATACGGACCCACGGCAGGCGGTATTCGTCTGTGACCAGATCTTTGTAGAAAGGCTGGTGCTGGTGCCACAGAACTACGACGCGGATGACAGGCATGGCTGGAAAAATTCAGTCTAGCATGCGATGTGGATGAATTCCGAAAGAGGTCGGTGATTTAATTCTATGTGTAAGATTCACAAAATAGATGAGAGTACATTCGGTGTGGATCGAGGAAAATTCTTGGACTGGCGAAATCCTGTAAGGATAGTCACCGCCAACACGGAAATTGCTTCCGCCAATTTCACCTGTTCGTTATTTGCAATCTGCAGGATTGCCACCACAGTTTGCAAAGCGATAGCAAAAATAAAAAACACCAGTAACATCCGACCGGCTACGAGCCAGGGTTTGCTGGTGCGCCGGAAAATCGCGTAACAGCAAATGATGATCAGTCCTAAGGGCATTGGGGCGAAAATATATCACAACGTTGTCGTCATTTTTTAGGGAACTTCACCGTATAAATCACGTATTTATTAACATAGCGGCCATAATGGCCCAAAGGAGGCAACCACATGCATGCTCTCGGTTTCTTCTTCCCCTTTTTCCCTCCGTTCTTTGGGTTTGGATTCCTCATGTATTTTATGCCGGCGATCATCGCGCTGGCCCGCAATAAGCGCGACACGCTCTCGATCTTTTTGCTGAACCTCTTTCTTGGATGGTCAGTAATTGGATGGATTATCGCTCTCGTGTGGGCGTTGAAAGCAGATGTGCCTTACGTCGTCGTGCGATGAAAATGGCACTCGCTGCGGGAGTATTGATTACGAGGATTTAATAGATACGAAGCAGCCATTTCTGCCCCGCAAACTTTTCCAATCAGTTTAATGGGTCAAGACAATCGACACAGGGTCTTGTCCTGTCCCGGCCTTGCCAACGTTGCCCAAAGTGCCATTGCTGCTGTTGATGCTGTAAATCGTAATTGAATTGTCATTCTGATTTGCAACATATGCGAAACTGCCCGATGCATTCACAGCGATAGGAAACGGTCCAGCTCCCGTTGCAATTGTGGCGGGAGAATTGGGAGTTAAAGTTCCGGTGGTCGAATCAATCGTAAACATAGAAACGGTATTATCGATTCGATTCACCACGTATGCGAACTTACTCGAAGGATCGACGGCGACTCCGACGGGTTGATTTCCCGCAGGCACGCTGATCGCCGGATTTTGCGTCAGGGTTCCTGTTGCCGGGTCAATCGTGTACATCCAAACCGCGCCTTCGTCATCATCGGGCACATAGGCAAATTTCCCGGAAAGATCGATCGTGATCCCAAATGGATCCGGGCCTGCCAGCACGCCAGCAGGATTCGCCGGCGTTAACACTCCGGTGCTCGGATTAATAGCAAATATCGAAATTGATCCATTGTCTTGGTCCGACACATACAGGAAATTTCCCGAAGGAGCTACAGCCGCGAAATTGGGGCTCGAGTCCGATCCTCTTGATGGGAAAACGGGCGGCACTGAAATTTCGGCAGGCGTGGCCGCTGACAATAGTCCGCTACTTGCATTGATAGTGAACATTGAAACCGTATTGTCATCGCTATTGGCGGTGTAGATGAATTTGCCAGAAGGGTCGACCGCGATTCCTTGCGGGAAAAATCCAGTTGGAACCATGGCAGGCGTCATCGGAGTTAGTACGCCGGTAGTGGAATTGATGGCAAACATTGAAATTGTGGCATCGTCGGTTGCATTTGACACCAGATTCGCAACATAGAGGAACTTCCCACTAGGATCCAAGACCATGCTTTCCGAATTGATTCCGGTGTCCACTCCAACTGGAACGGAGCTGGGTGATGTCAGAGTCAGACCTCCCGTACAGGAATTGACGGTGTACATCGAAATCGTGGCGTCGGTGTAGTTCAGAACGTAAGCAAATGTTGGTTGAGACGCAACCACGCATGACGGTTGAGATGGAGAAGAGCCGAAAAGCGAATTGTTTCCAAAAATGGAACCGAACTGGCAGCTAGAGCTCACTAAAACCAATAGGCCTAAAGCAGCAACCCGCAAATAAATAGCTCGCATATACATCTCACTTCTTTTAATTAAGAGCCGGCATTGTTACCGGATTCTACCCCTAATGGTTATAGGGCCAACAAAAAACCAGCGTTATTGCAAATTTTTACCCTTCAGACCTCGGTACAGCCTATCCTCCGCAAAACCCATCTCATCCGGTACACTTATGAGCGTTCCCGAATGACACAGACGACAAATCCTGTTCGCCAAGATATGAGTCTTCTCACTTCCGACGACCTTCATCTTTTCAACGAAGGCAGCCATTACCGGTTATACGAGAAGATGGGCGCTCACGTGGTGAATGCAAACGGTGAATCAGGGGTTTGTTTCAGCGTATGGGCCCCAAATGCCCGGCACGTTTCTGTGATCGGCGACTTCAACGGTTGGGATCCCCGCGCTCATCCAATGCAGGCGAAAGAAAGCTCCGGCATCTGGGAAGGATTTGTGCCAGGAATTGGCAAAGGCGCGGTTTACAAATATCACATTGTTTCGCATCAAGGCGGATACAAAGTCGACAAGGCTGATCCCATCGGCTTGCTTCATGAAATGCCGCCGAAGACTGCCTCAGTCGTTTGGGACTTGGATTACCAGTGGGCCGACCAAGGCTGGATGCAACAACGCGCGCAAAAGAATTCTCTACAAGCGCCGGTTTCCATTTATGAAGTCCATCTTGGTTCGTGGATGCGCGTGCCGGATGACAATGCCCGTTCCCTGAGCTATCGCGAGATGGCAATTAAGCTCGCTGAATACGTGCGGAAGATGAACTTCACCCACGTCGAACTGTTGCCAATCATGGAGCATCCGTTCTATGCATCGTGGGGATATCAAACCACCGGATACTTTGCACCGACTTCGCGGTATGGAACTCCGCAGGATTTCATGTACCTGGTGGACTACCTGCACCAGCAAGGCATTGGCGTGATTCTTGACTGGGTGCCTTCGCACTTCCCTTCCGACGTTCACGGTCTCGCATATTTTGACGGAACGCATTTGTACGAGCATGCGGATGTTCGCAAAGGATTTCATCCCGACTGGAAAACCTACATTTTCAACTACGGGCGCAATGAAGTACGCAGCTTCTTGCTTTCCAGCGCCATGTTCTGGCTGGATAAATATCACATCGACGGATTGCGGGTGGATGCGGTCGCTTCCATGTTGTATCTCGACTATTCGCGCAAGGAAGGCGAATGGATTCCCAATCAATTTGGCGGGCGCGAAAATTTAGAAGCCATTGAATTTCTGCACCGCATGAATCAGGAAGCTTACAAAGAGCACTCGGACATTCAGACGATCGCTGAAGAATCGACTGCGTGGCCGGGAGTTTCGCGACCCATCTATTTGGGCGGCCTCGGGTTTGGCATGAAATGGGACATGGGATGGATGCACGATACGCTCAAATATTTCAGCCAGAACCCCATCCATCGTAAATATCATCACAACTATCTGACATTCCGATCGCTATATGGATTCAGCGAAAATTTTGTGCTGCCTCTGTCACACGATGAAGTTGTGCACGGCAAAGGGTCGCTGATCGGAAAAATGCCCGGCGATGAATGGCAGAAGTTCGCCAACTTGCGGTTGCTGTTTGGATATATGTACGCGCAAGCCGGGAAGAAATTGCTTTTCATGGGCGGAGAGTTTGGTCAGGTGCGCGAATGGAACCACGACTCAAGCCTGGAATGGCACGTTCTGCAATATCCGGTCCATGCCGGCATGCAGAAGTGGGTCGCCGATTTGAATCGTGTCTACCGGGAACAGCGCGCGCTGCATGAACTCGACACGGATTCCACGGGATTTGAATGGGTCGACGCCAACGACAACATGACCAGCGTTCTTTCTTTTATACGCAGGGGAAAATCTGCGCATGATGTCGTGCTGGTTGTTTTAAACATGACGCCGGTTCCGCGCATGCAATATCGCCTGGGCGTTCCCAGTGCCGGAGTATGGCATGAGTTACTCAATAGCGACGGTCATGAATATGCGGGAAGTGGCGTGGGGAATTTTGGCGGCGTAGAGGCCGAAGCGATCCCGATGCACGGCAGTCCTTATTCCGTGAAGCTTACTCTCCCGCCACTTGGCGCACTATTTTTGAAACCCGCATAGAGTCTCGACTACAAGCAGTGCTATTCTGCCTTTTAGTCTCCTTATGCGGATCCTGACCCGCTACATTTTGCGCGAGATCGCGTCGCACGCATTCATTGGGTGCGCGCTGTTCACTTTTATTCTGTTCACAAGCGATCTTGCGCGTATTTTAGAGTTGGTTGTGCGCAATAGTGCACCCGTCCCCAGCATTGCCGAAATTTTTTTCCTCACAGTTCCCGTCGCGCTCACTTACACCATTCCCATGAGCGTGCTGGTGGGCATTCTCATCGGACTCAGCAGGCTTTCAGCCGACAGCGAAATCACTGCGATGCGCGCCAGCGGAATTGGCGTGTGGCACTTTCTGCGCATCATTTCTATTTTCGTGATTGCGGCATGGCTGCTGGCGCTGGGGAACAGCGTGTATGTCGCTCCTAAATCCCAAGCCGCGCTTGCACACCTGCAGGACAAGCTGAAAGCTTCGCAAATCTCCTTTGAGATTCAGCCGAGAGTCTTCTATGAAGACTTCCCTCACCTCGTCCTCTATATCCAGGACATCAAGAGCACTCGCGGGGCCGCGCTGTGGAAGGGAATTTTTATCGCCGATATGACGAACCCTTCTGCGCCCGCTATAACGCTTGCGCGCCAAGGCATTCTGGTCAGCGAAGGCCCGACCCAACTCCATCTTCATCTTGTGGATGGGTCCAGGCACGAAACGGACCCCAAAATCGCTGATGAGTACAGGATTTCCACTTTCGACCAGACGGATATTCCGATCATCGTTCCGCAGAACGATAAAAAAGAAGAACCCGCGCCTCTTGGTCAAACGCCGACTTTTGAATTACGTCCGTTCGCGCGGACAATTAATAAAGCCGGCGGATGGTGGTACTACATTGAGTTTCATCGCCGCTTTGCCTTGCCTACGGCTTGCACCGTTCTCGCCCTGGTAGGAATTCCGCTTGGTTTATCTTCTAAAAAAGGCGGTAAGTCGTTTGGCTTTGTCATCACCATTCTGCTCGTGTTTGCGTACTACCTGATTTCACTGATCGGCGTCTCACTCGCGCGCCAGGGGAGACTCACGCCCGCTCTCGGCGCGTGGATGGCCGACATTATATTTTTTGCCACTGGAGCATTCCTATTGTGGCGCGTAGAAAAGCGCCCGTTTGAAGTTCTTTGGTGGCGCGAATTCCGCGCCTCGTTCCCGAAGAAATTTTCCTGGCGTACAAATCCTTTCCGCTTTCCGACGACCGCAAATGGCAACGCTTTCGAGCGCGCTATTGGGCGTAAGCGCTTTTTTCGCGCGCGCTTCCCCATGATTCTCGATGACTACATTCTTCGCGACTTCGCTTTGTACTTTGTGATGGTGCTGTTGAGTTTTTTAGTTTTGCTGCTGGTCTTCACGCTTTTCGAACT
>DASXCC010000144.1:0-17632 GCA_036491415.1 Terriglobales bacterium
GAATCACTACTCGTCGCTCAGCGCGGCGATGGCCGTGGAGAAAGGTAAGCGCGGATTTAGCTTCCTGAATATTGTTTTCCGTCCGGTAATTACATTCAAATACAACTACTTTCTCCGGCTCGGATTTCTCGATGGGCACGAAGGACTTTTGCTGCACTTTTATCATGCTATGTATGTTTCCTGGAAATACGCCAAGGTTTGGGAGTTGACCAGGAAGCAAAAAACTTGAGCCAATCCTCGCTAATCGCAGAAGCAGGTTTCTCGACTCCGTAAAACGCATGTTCATGCGTTTTACTTCGCTCGAAATGATAGATGTAGGTTTGAAGAAGTTATTCCAGCGAGAGCGACAAAGATTCTCTTCCGCCGAGTTTTTCCAGAATCATTGGACCGAGTTGCGAAACGCTGCCCGCGCCCAAAGTTAAAATCATGTCGCCTTCCTGCGCGAGGCTGGAAACCGCTATGACTGCATCTTCGAACGATTGAATATACTGGGCCTTCACTTTTCCGTGGCCGGAAATTTTGCTTGCAAGAACTTCGCCGGTAATTCCTTCGATCGGCTTTTCACTCGCCGGATAGATGTCCAGTACGACAAGCGAATCGGCATCCGGAAATGAAGCTGCAAATTCATCCATCAGGTCGAGTGTTCGCGTGAAGCGATGCGGTTGGAACACGACGTGAACCTTCGTGAACCCGCATTCACGGGCGGCGGCCAGGGTCGCACGAATTTCCGTTGGATGATGACCGTAATCGTCAATTACGCTGACGCCTGCGGCTTTGCCGCGAAGCTGAAAGCGCCGATCCACGCCGCGAAAACTTTCCAGCGCAGCTCGAATTCGTTCGACGGGAATGTCTAAACCAACTCCAACGGCAATGGCCGCAGTCGCATTTAGAATGTTGTGCGCACCGGGCACGCCGAGGCGAAATTCTCCGAAATCACGCCCGCGATAACTAACGTGAAATGGAGCCACCGGGCGATTGTGGGTAGAGTCGAAAGCAGGCTTGCCGTGCTTGATCCAGAAATCTGAACCACGCCGTGTTCCATAGCTTGCCACTCGCCGCTGCACCTGCGGAAGAATGCGGCGCAGCATGGGATCGTCATTGCAGGCGACAACCATTCCATAAAAGGGGACACGGTCCATGAATTCAAGGAAGGCGCGTTTCACATCGTTCATGTTGCGGTAGCAATCCATGTGCTCGCGGTCAATGTTGGTAATGACAGAAAGAATCGGCGAAAGCTTGAGGAACGAGCGATCGCTCTCGTCAGCTTCCGCAATCAGATATTGCGACTTGCCAAGGCGTGCGTTCGAGCCGAGAGCATCAACGCGGCCGCCGACGACAACAGTGGGGTCAAGATCTCCAGCTGCAAGCACTGCAGCAACCATCGAAGTGGTCGTCGTTTTTCCATGCATGCCGGCGATGGCAATGCCATATTTCAGGCGCATGAGTTCCGCCAGCATTTCCGCGCGCGGAATAACCGGGATATGCAGCTTGCGGGCTTCGGCGACTTCAGGGTTCTCAGTGGAGATTGCCGAGCTGGTGACGACAACATCCGCGCCAACAACGTTCTCCGCGCGATGGCCTTCCAGAATGACCGCGCCCATCTGCGCCAGACGTTGCGTGATAGCTGAATTTTTAAGATCAGAACCAGAAATTTTGTAGCCAAGGTTCAACAACACTTCGGCAATTCCGCTCATGCCGATGCCACCGATGCCTACAAAATGAACGCGTTGAAGTTTGGCAAACATGCACTACAAAGGTACACCGTACGCTGGTGGAAAACTTCTTACGAGGGTACTATGCCCGACAAGCGAGCGGCCATTGCCGCAATCTGTTGAGCGGCATCGGGATGCGAGAGTTGGCGCGCTGCCTGCGCCATGTTTTGCAGGCGAGTGCGGTCCGCAAAAAGCGAAATGACAGTTTCAGCAAGTGTTGTGGCGGACAGATTTATTTGTTCCAACATGACAGCGGCGCCAGCGCCTTCCAGGGCTTGGGCATTATGTTTTTGATGATCGTCAGCCGCGCCGGGGAATGGAACAAAAATCGCTGGCTTCGCTGCCGCGGTAATTTCCGCAACGGTACTGGCTCCTGACCGGCAAACCAATAAGTCGGCCTGCGCGAAGCATGCGGGCATATTGTCGATGAAGCGATGGGCCTGTGCTGTTTCGCCGAACAATGCATAGGCTGACTGAACCGCGGTGAAGTCTTTCTCGCCGGTCTGATGAATAATGCGAAGTTCTGGAATGCGTGCGCGCAGCGCGGGCACGCATTCCATCACAGCCTGATTGATGGCGTGGGCGCCCTGACTTCCACCAAAAACCAGTAAAGTTGGCGTAGAGTTCGGATCTTTCGGCGCCAAATCTAAAAATGCCTGACGAACCGGAACGCCGGTCACTACGGCACGACGAAAGAACTTTTTCGTTTCTTCAAAATGAACGGCAGCGCCGGAAACGAACCGAGCCACCATACGATTAGCAAACCCCGGCACAAAATTCGGTTCAAACGCCAATGTATGGATTCGTTTCATCACCGCGGCCAGCATGGCCGGGCCGGAGGCATATCCGCCGACGCCGATCACAATATCGGGCTTAAATTCGGAGAGCATGCGGCCTGCACTGCAGACGGCGCGGGGCAGATCAAAAGACGTTTTCAGGCGGGTAGTGAGGCTGACGTTCTTGAGAGCGCCCACCTGCACCAGCTTGAGCGAAAATCCGGCGGCGGGAACCAGGCGATTCTCTATGCCGCGAGCGGTACCAATGAACAGCACTTCCGCGCTATATTGCTTTTGCAATTCCTGGGCGATGGCGAGCGCGGGGATGACATGGCCTCCGGTACCGCCGCCAGCAAGAATCGCCTTCATCTTCATGCAACGACTATAAACCGGAACTTGATTGGAAGGATTAACCGAGAGTTGACCTGTCTAGATAAGCGTTTGCGCAGGAGAAAATGACGACGTAGATCCTTCACTTCGCTCAGGATGACAAACTATTAAGTTTTCAAAAATGGAAGATTTATTCCGCTTGCTTGCTGATATTCAGCAGTACACCCACTGAAGCCAGCGTCAGGAACAGCGACGATCCGCCATAGGAGATGAAAGGCAGAGGAATGCCTTTCGTCGGCATCAGTCCAAGAACTACGCTGATGTTGATGAAAGCCTGCACAACCACCATGCTGGTGATTCCCACGACGAGAAATCGTCCGAACATATCTTGCGTGCGAAGGGCAGTGCGAACGCCCCGCCAGAGAAAGATCGCAAATAAAGCAATGATGATGACGGCGCCGACCAGCCCGAGTTCCTCAGAGATCACGGAGAAGATGAAATCCGTGTGCGGTTCGGGTAGATAGAAAAGCTTTTCTTTGCCTTCCATCAATCCTGTTCCGGTGATTCCGCCGGTGCTTACCGCGATGAGCGATTGAATAATGTGAAAGCCTTTGCCCTGAGGATCAGAATAAGGATCTAGAAAGGCCAGAATGCGGGCGCGCCGGTAGGCAACGTGAAAAATCAAAAAATAAAGGGGCAGAATCGATGCCAGCAGTCCGTAGCCAAGATATTTCATCTCCAATCCGGCGACGTACAGAATGCAAACCGTAATGGCCGCGCAGGCGATGGCAGTTCCCAGATCCGGCTGAAAAACAATCAAGCCGAGAAACATGCAAGTGGGAATAATGGCGGGCAGGACTGTATTCCGCCAATCGTTCATAGACTTACAGCGGCTTTCGAGGAAGAAAGCGAGAAACAAAATCAGAACCGGCTTGGCCAACTCCGAGGGCTGGAAGGAAAACGATCCCCAGTGGATCCAGCGATGCGTATGGTGCGAACGGTCAAGGAAGAAGACCGAGATCAGCAGCAGAGTTGTGAGGCCGACCATGCTGAACACGAAGCCAGGATGTTTATATTTTCGGTAGTCTACACGCATGGCGATGAACATGGTCCCGATTCCCGCGATGGCCCACACCATCTGGCGCAAAAGGAAGAAGTATCCGCTGCCGTAGCGTTCCTTGGCTATGACGGCCGAAGCGCTGAAAACCATGATGAGGCCGATGAATACAAGAAAGAGCGTGACGGTAAAAAGCCACGTATCGACGCTGACTCGCTTGGCCATGGGAATGTTCATTTCATCATGGCAGTGACGAGGTGACGAGAATTTTTCCTGTGGATTTAATTGCTAAGGATGACTCTTTTGGTTCCGCGATCGTGAAACTGGCGTTCGATCAGTTTGCGAGAGATTTTACGGTTTCTTTAAAGACTCGTCCGCGATGTTCATAGTGCTGGAATTGATCAAAGCTGGCGCACGCCGGGGCGAGCAATACGATGTCTCCGGTCTTTGCGGTTTCGTGAGCTTTCTTTACTGCAGCTTCAAGAGTTCTGGAATTAAGAATTTCCGTTGTGCCTTTGATGTGGGATTCGATCTTTTCCGCTGCCGCGCCAATCGTATAAACGCGTTTCACCCGCTTACGCAGCAAATCATTCAAAACGGTGTAGTCGCTGCCTTTGTCCTTGCCGCCGAGAATCAGGTGGATGTTGCCGGGAAATGACTCAAGGGCCTTGATCGTAGCGTCCACGTTGGTAGCTTTCGAATCGTTGTAATAGTCCACGCCGCGAACGGTGGCCACATACTCCAGCCGGTGTTCTACCGCCTTGAAATTCTGGATTGCCTCCCGAATTTTCGCGGGATTGCAACCCATAAGGATTCCGGCGCAGACCGCGGCAAGCACGTTCTCTACATTGTGATTGCCTTTCAGGGGGATTTCCGACAAAGACAAGATTTGACGATCGCCTTCGGAGCTACGAAAAACGATTTTGTCTTTTTGGACAAAAGCGCCTTGTTCAACTTCGTTTCTGCGGCTAAACCAAAAAACTTTTCCTTGCGTTCGCCTTGCGAGGCTGACGCAAGTTTCGTCGTCGGCATTCAACACGGTAAAGTCTTCGGATTTTTGGTTCTCGAAGATTCGCGCCTTGGCGTTTACATAGGTCTCAAACGTGCGGTGACGATCCAGATGGTCCGGCGTGATGTTCAGAATCACTGCGACCCTGGGGCGAAAAGTTTCAATCGTCTCCAACTGAAAGCTGGAGACCTCCAACACGATTACGGTTTGAGCCGTGGATTCATCCACCAAAGAAACCGCGGGCGTTCCGATGTTCCCGCCGACCAGAGTCGGTTTTTCTGTCGTGATAATCTCTCCGGTAAGAGTTGTGGTCGTGGTTTTTCCGTTCGATCCGGTGATGGCCACCAGATCCTTCGGAAGGAATTGCGCTGCTAGTTCGATCTCGCCGATCACCGGTTCGCCTAAAGATCGCGCATGAACGAGCGAAGGTGCATCGACAGGCACGCCGGGGCTTACGACGATTAAATCCTGCCCACGAAAAGTGCGCTCTCCGTGGGTGCCCGTTTCCACGGTTATTCCGTGGTCCAGCAATAAAGGGATCTCTTTGCTCAGCTGTTCCTGCGTTTTCGAATCAGAAACGGTGACTTTCGCGCCCCGCGCCTTCAGGAATAGAGCAGACGCTACGCCGGACTTGCCCAGTCCGACAACCAATACGCGTTTGTTCTGGAGATCCACGAGTTAAAAAGTATCACGAAAATTTATTTCCCAAGCCAGGTTTCATAGGTTCTTTGCTGTCCTCAGGATGACAAATGAACGAATACTAGCGCAGCTTCAGCGTGGTTAATGCAAATAGAGCGAAGATCAACGACGCGATCCAGAAGCGGACAATCACTTTGGACTCCGACCATCCCAGAAGTTCGAAGTGATGGTGGATGGGAGCCATCTTGAAGATGCGTTTTTTGCGTAGCTTGTACGATCCGACTTGCAGGATGACCGAAATCGCTTCGATGACGAAGACGCCGCCAATGAATGGCAGAAGCAACTCCTGCTTGATGATGACGGCAACGGTGCCGATGGCGCCGCCCAAAGCCAGCGATCCCACATCCCCCATGAAAACTTCTGCTGGGTGGGCGTTATACCAAAGAAATCCAATAGACGCGCCGACCATGGCCCCGCAAAAAATTGCAAGCTCCCCCACCTGCGGCATGCGTTCCAGTTCCAGGTAGCTCGAGAACGTTGCATGTCCACTGACGTAAGTAAGAACCGTTAGCGCGCCGGCGGCGATCACGGTGCAGCCGATCGCCAGACCATCCAGGCCGTCGGTAAGGTTTACTGCATTGCTGGAACCGACTATGACCAGAACGACAAATCCAATGAACGTGACGAAGGCCAGCGGCCACAAATGGGGATGATGTTCGAGAGCGCCGATCACAAGATCAGGCCGGTACTGCTTAAAAAACGGGACCATCAGCTTGGTGGAATACATTCCGTAGTTCTGCATCGAAATGAGAGCGATGGCGATGAGGACGCTGGCTGCAATTTGATAACCGAGTTTGGCGCGTGCCGTGAGGCCAAGATTGCGGCGATGCACAACCTTCTGATAGTCGTCCGCGAACCCAATGGCAGCGAAAGCGCAGGTGGAAAGCACGGCGATCCAGACGAAACGATTGCTCAGATCGGCCCATAACAATGTTGGCACGACAATCGAAATGACGATGAGCAGGCCGCCCATGGTGGGGGTGCCGGCTTTTTTCTGGTGGGCCTTTGGGCCTTCTTCACGAATGAACTGTCCGATTTGAAATTCACGCAGGCGATTGATGACCAGCGGGCCGACGATGAGTCCGGTAAAAAGAGCGGTAAGGCTGGCGAAGGCGGTACGGAACGTCAGGTAGCGGAAGATGCGGAACGGCGGAAAATAATGGAACAGCTTCGAATACAGTAACCAATAAAGCAATCCGCCTCCGTGTTACGTTCAGTCTGCTTTCTTCGCAGTGAGTTGTGCTTGCCACGTCACGAGCGCTTGTTCGAGTTTTACGCCGCGCGAAGCTTTTAGCAGCACCACGTCACCGTCGCGAGTTTCGCGGGCCAACCACTCTCCGGCTTCCTGCGGTGTTGCCACAAACTTTGCCTGTATGCCCGCCTGCTTTGCGGCGGCAACCATCGGTTCCGCAAGGCCGCGCACTCCAATCAGCACGTCCATTTTCTTTTCAACAATGTGCTGTCCCGATTTGCGGTGCAATTCTTCAGCTGCCGGGCCAAGCTCAAGCATCTCTCCAGCCACCACAATCCGGCGTCCCGCGGGCATCGATGCCAGAGCGTTCACCATCGCTTCAAGCGCCTTCGGATTTGAATTGTAGCAATCATTAATCACCGTGATGTTACCCACTTTGACGACCTGCCCACGCTTGTCGGCAGGGCTCAGAGAGGCCAGTGCATGGGCCGCTTCCGAAGGGCTCATGCCGCGATCAAGGGCAACGGCTACCGCGGCAAGGGCGTTCAGGATATTGTGCGTTCCGACCAGCGGCAATGTTGCGCATTGGCGAAAACCATCAGCGATCACTTCGAAAGTGGAACCATTGGCGCCATCTGAAGCTATGTTTTCCGCGCAAACATCGGCTGCGGCATTCATGCCGTACATCATGACCTTGCCTTTGAAGTCGCGCCCGAATTGCGAGACATATTCGTCATCCGCGTTCAGCACTGCGGTACCGCTGGAAGGAAGCGAGGCAATCAATTCATATTTGGCGCGAGCGATGTCGGCAAGGGAAGCGAAGTATTCCAGATGAACCGGAGCGACGTTTGTGACTACTCCGACTTCAGGCTGTGCGATCTTTGCCAGAGCGGTGATCTCGCCGGCGTGGGACATCCCCATCTCAATCACCGCGATGTCGTGCTCGGGCTCAAGCTTCAGCAGCATGAGAGGAAGCCCGAAGTGATTATTGAAATTTCCTTCTGACTTCAAAACGCGGAAGCGCTTGCTTAAGACGTGCGCGATGGCTTCTTTGGTGGTGGTCTTGCCAGCGGATCCGGTCACGCCGACAACCGGTTTACCCCAGAGTTTTCTTACCGCCGAAGCCAGTCTTTGCAGCGCGAGCAAAGTGTCGTCCACAGCCAGCAATTGCTTTGTGTTTTCGTAACGCGGCAACGCGTCTTTGCGGATGATGGCTGCGTTTGCGCCTTTTTGCATGGCTTGCTCGACGAAATCGTGTCCGTCAAAACGGTCGCCTTTTACCGCGAAGAAAAGTTGTCCGGGCTGGATGGTGCGCGAGTCGATGGAATAAGCCTGCGCGACCGCGTTGGGATCGAAGTCGCCAGTGGCAGACAGAAATTCAGCGATGCGCGAAAGAGTCAACTTCATAATTGTGTTGGAGCCGACTCACAATCATATCCTGCATCGCGCAAAGCCTCGCGTGCCACCTGGACATCGTCGAACGGCACTGAACCGGTACGCGAAATCTGAACTTTTTCGTGACCTTTGCCGGCCAGCAGGACAATATCTCCTGCCTTGGCGGATTGCACTGCCAGGGAAATTGCTGCACGACGGTCAGGTTCGACTTTGTAAGAAACTCCTGCGCGCTGCAGACCTATTTGGGCGTCGTTAATTATCGAGAGCGGATCCTCGCTGCGCGGATTGTCCGATGTCAGCACGACGAAGTCACTGCCTCTACCGGCGGCGGCGCCCATCAGCGGTCGTTTGGCGCGATCACGATCGCCTCCACAACCAAACAGTGTAATTACCCGGCCATTGCCTCCGGCCTGCTGAACAAACTCGCGGGCCAGCGCGGTGAGATTGCGAAGCGCGTCATCTGTATGGGCGTAATCCACAACCACTGTGAACGGCTGCTTGCAATCGACACGTTCAAAGCGACCGGGAACCCGGGCGAGAGACACGATGCCTTTGGAGATTGCCTCGGAATTGCACCCGCGCGCGTAAGCAGCGCCGCAAGCGCCAAGGATGTTATAGACATTTACTTTGCCAATCAGCGGAGAGAACAGCGGAATTACACCATCCGGAGTTTGCAGATCGAAGCGCGTTCCCTGGGGAGTGATTTGAATCTGCCTGGCGTGGAAATCACCCTTGGACCATCCGTAGGTGAAAACCTGGGAACCCTTTTTCTTGCTGACGCTGACAAGCTTCTGCCCAAATTCATCATCGCCATTCAGGATCGCCACACGAGGAGGTTCAGTGCCGCAGCCAGAAAACAAAATCTGCTTGGCCTCGAAGTATTCGTCCATGGTTTTGTGGTAATCGAGATGGTCGCGCGTGAGATTCGTGAAGATGGCAACATCAAAGGGAATTCCGAAAACTCGCTCTTGCGCGAGGGCATGCGAAGAAACTTCCATCACAGCTTCAGTTGCTCCCTGAGCAAGAGCGTCCGCAAAGAGCTGATTCAGTTCCAAAGATTCCGGCGTGGTGTGGGGGGCAGGAAGAACATTTCCTGCGACGTGATATTCGATCGTGCCGACCAGCGCAGATTTGCGTCCGGCGGCGGCGAGGATCGACTCCACAATAAAAGCAGTTGTGCTTTTACCGTTGGTCCCGGTAACGCCGGAAACCGCAAGCCGCTCTGCTGGATGCTGGTAAAAATTCGCGCTTAACCGCGCTAATGCACGCCGTCCAAGAGCAATCTGCGCCCATGCAACATTCGGGCGAGGTTTCTCAGCGGCGGAGTCGCTTACGATGGCGACGGCTCCCGCAGCAATTGCCTGATCGATGAATTTGTTGCCGTCACTCGATTCGCCGCGCATGGCAAGAAAAACCGTCCCTGGCTTTACTTTGCGCGAATCGTATTCAAGGCCCGTGATTTGCGGGTTGCCGCTCTGCGCAAGGACTTCCGCTCCATCGAGTAATTGCAGGAAGTTCATAAAGGTGGATTATAGAGTAGTAACCAGCGAAACTTTCTAGCGGCCAAAGCGAACAACGATTCGCGAACCTGCCGCCACTCGCGAACCTGCCGACGGATCCTGCTCGCGAGCCAGGCCGCTTCCTTCCGCGTCGAGATCAAGCCCGTTGGTTTCTGCCATTTCAATCGAAGTCCGCACGCTCTTCCCAATGAAGGAAGGCACCACAATGCCGCCCTGCTCGACGTCTAGGACGACAGTTGCAGAGGAAGGAATTGAGTTGGTGGGGGCTTGCTGCGGTCGTGAACTGGGGTTGCTGGAAGCATGCGGCGAACTTTGCGCTACGGGCCATTGCTCACGTTGCTGCAGGGAAGCAGGCAAGATGTTTTCGCTGGTCGTTTCCGCTGAAGACGTCTTGGAATGCGGGACGCTTGGCTCCGGCTGGATCGAGTCCGTATTGTTAGCGTCGGCAATCTCGATGCTGTCGCCTAAGTGGTCTGGCGAGCCTTCATCCATATCCTTCTCTTTTGCATGCTTTGCAGCCAGCAGGAGTTGGCGACTGACAGGCAATTCAACGTCATGAGGTACATGAAGATATTCAAGCGTCTGCTGGGCTACGCGCTGGAAGACAGGAGCGGAGACTTGTCCGCCTTGATGTAGTCCAACTGCGGAATCCAAAATTACGGCGACGACAATCGCAGGATTATTGATTGGTGCGAACCCAGCAAATGATCCTACGTATTTCGTACGCGAGTAGGTTTTGGTTTCCGGGTCAATTTTCTGCGCTGTACCCGTCTTGCCCGCCGCGCTGTATCCCTCCAGCACCGCTTTTTTTCCAGTTCCGTGGAGCACTACACCCTGCATCATTTGTTTCATTTCTGCTGCTGTGTAGCTGGAAATTACACGACGTTCGTCCGTAGGGTGGAATGCCACGGTTTGAAAAGGCGCTGGCGGCGAATTGGTGTTCATCACAATGTGCGGCGCGAAATGAATACCGTCGTTGGCAATCGTGGAGATCAAAGACGACAACTGAATGGCTGAGATGCCAACCCCTTGTCCCATGGCAGCGGCTGCCAGTGAAACTCTCGACCAACGGTCCACAGGTCTTAACAATCCCCGTGTTTCGTGGGGTAATTCGATTCCTGTCTTTTCACCAAAGCCAAATGCGCGAATGTACTGGTAAAAGCGTTCGTTGCCTAAACGCAATGCGATCTTGATGGAACCTACGTCGCTGGATTCTGCCAGAATGCCAGAGACTGGCAGCAATCCATGCGGTTCGCTATCGTGCATTCTGACGCCATCAATCACGATCGAACCCATCTGGCAGTCGAATACTTCATTTGGATTGGTCAGCTTTTGGTCGAGCGCCGCGGAAATCGTGATGGTTTTAAATGTCGAGCCGGGCTCGTAGATGTCGCTGATCGCATGGTTCTTCAGGCTCTTCGGATTGAGCGAACTGGAAAGATTCGGATTGAACGTTGGCTGATTGGCCAGCGCGAGAATTTCTCCCGTATGCGGATTCTCGACGATTACCGTGCCGGAGATTGCGTGCGTTTGCTGCATTGCCGTAGCCAGCTCGCGTTCTGCAATGTATTGAATTTGCTGATCAATGGTCAGAACAATGTTTTGGCCGGGTTCCGGAGCTTTGTCGATGCTGCCAAACCATTGCTTGCGCGCGTCCACGGAGATCAACATGCGGCCCGGCTTGCCTTCGAGCTCGTCGTTGTATTCGTGCTCGATGCCGCTGACGCCTTTATCGTCCATCCCAACGTAGCCGAGAACTTGCGCGGCGAGTTCCCGCTTGGGATAAAAGCGCTTAGATTCTTTTTGGAAGTGGATGCCACGCAGATTCAAATTGCGAATGCGGTCTGCGATTTCCGCGTCTGCCTTGCGCTTTACCCAGCAAAAACTTTTGCTGGCCTCGCATTTCGCCAGAATTTCTCGCGGATCGTCATGTGTAATATGCGCCACCAGCGAGATCGTATTGGCCAAGTCGGGCATTTCCGTGGGGACCGCAAAAATCGAATCGACCGAGATGGACATGGCAAGTTCGTGTCCCGCGCGGTCATAAATAATGCCGCGCCGGGCTGCGACTTCCACGGTTCTTTGTTGCTGATGCTGGGCGCGCTGCTCAAAATCTCCATAACGGAAAATTTGCAGATAAACGAGTCGCCCGCAGATGGCGAAGCACCAGAGAAGGAAGATGCCGCCTAGAATGTAGAGCCGGAGATTCGAACTCGTGCGGGCTGTGCTTGCGGCCATGATGTGCTTCTTAGACAGAGACAGATTTGGCGGCCCGCTCATGCCGAGTCAGCCGCCAATAAACTTTGCCGCTCCTGTTTCCAGGATAGACGTGGAACCCCAATTCATCGCTTTAGCGCGATGGCAGAATTATGCTTGCCATGACCGGCGCGGTGGAATCCGTCGCCGCCGCATCCATGTGGACAACCTGCCCCGCCTGCAAAGGCTGCATTCCCATCTTGCGCGCGAGAACATCAATCCGTTCGGGGTCGCGCAGGGAAGCCTGCTCCAGCCGCAAAGCGCGGTTGATCTCGAGCAATCCGTCACGCTGGCTGCGAATGGCTTCGATTTTGTATCCGTACTCGATGGCTTTGAAGTGCTGCCATGTGAAAGTCATTACCAGCAGGAACAAACATCCCAGCGCCACGGCGAACTGCTTCATTTCGCGGTTGCGTCGGGGATCCTCCATCTTCACCAGTCGGGAGTTATCGATTGGCTTGGTGAAATAAATTTCCGGAGTGCCCGTCCAGCAAGGCTTGCGCCCTGTCACAGGTGCCGTGACTCTTGCGGTTGCAGCTGCTGCCATTTATGCCACCCCAGCCAATTTGGATTCGAATTGCGAAAGCTCGAACTGGGCCATTGCGTACCAGTAATTAAGCTTTTCCTGCCGCATGCGCTCTTCTGCTTTGGTTTGTGTTTGTTCGACGGTTGAAATCAGATCGTTAATTAAGTTGCCGCTGTACATTTTTATTTTCCTCCAGGCCTACCACAGCCCGGATACTGCTGTTTCTAAATTCTTTTTGCCGCGCGCATTTTTGCGCTGCGGGACCTTGGGTTGCGATCAATCTCTTCTGCGGTGGCGGTCACCGGTTTTTTCACCAGCAACTCGTAGTGACCTTGTTTTGCTCCCTCGCGCATCGCATCTTTCACAATGCGATCTTCCAGAGAGTGAAAACTGATAATCACCAGCCGCCCGCCCGGTTTTAAGATCCGCGGGGCTGTATTCACTAACTCCCGTAGATCGTCCAGTTCACGGTTTACGAAGATTCGGAGAGCTTGAAAGGTCCTGGTCGCCGGATGAATCCGCTCATGTTTCATTGACCGGGCCGCGGCTGATACGATCTCTGCAAGTTGTGCAGTAGTGCGTATCGGCCGCGACCGGACAATGGCTCTGGCGATTCTCCGCGACCTCCTTTCCTCACCGAATTCGTAAATCACATCGGCCAGCTCACGCTCGTCGATGTGGTTTACCACTTGTTCGGCGGTTTGCCCGGACTGCGTATTCATCCGCATATCCAAAGGACCTTCCGCCTGAAAGCTAAAGCCCCGCGCCGCGTTGTTAAGCTGCAAACTGCTGACTCCCAGGTCAGCCAGAATTCCGTCAGCTGAGTTTGCTTGGCAGCGTTCGCTGAGTTCCGCGAACGAACCGTGAATCAAAGTGAAGGCTGGCTTGTTCTCTATGCCGCTCAACCGTTCTTGCGCGATTTCCAGCGCTGCTGGATCTTTATCGAAGCCAATCAAATGACCCTGTGCGCTGAGGCGTCTTGCGATTTCTGAACTGTGTCCGCCCAAGCCCACCGTCGCGTCGATGTAAGTTCCGCCACGCTGTATGGCTAAAAAGTCGATCGCTTCTTTTAAAAGAACCGGAACGTGATTCCCGCCACGTCCAACCCCCTCGGGGGTATTTGTTAAACCCTCGTCGCCCACTAGATGCCCAATTCGTCGAGCGTCTTTTCATCCTCAGGCGTAAACTTCTCTTCCTCGATCTGCTTGCGGTACGTCTCCAGATTGCGGATCAGGAGGTGGGTCAAGTTGCCTGTGACTGCCACCTCGCCCTTAATCTGAGCGGCGTCCCTCAACAACTGGGGCATCAACAGACGGCCCTGGCCGTCCATCTCCACTTGCTGTCCCCAGTAATTGACTCTGTCGAGAAACTTCTTCTTCGTAGGATTGAAGGTGGAGAGCCCTGCCAACTTCTGCTCGATCCGTTCCCATTCCTCGAAGGGATAAACTTGTGCAACCTTCCCGTCGAAACTCGTGATGTAGAATTGTGTGCCGTATTTCTCGTCGATCACACGTTTGAACTCGGCTGGGACCTTGATGCGTCCTTTTTCGTCTGCTCGAGTTGGGTGATTTCCGCGAAACATGTGTTTTGCTCAATGCCGGGCCTTTGGGCCTGGTGGCTGCTACCGCTACAACGAGGGAGGTTAAAGTGCGAAGAATTGCGGTCTTTTCGGGTTCGCTTGGGCTCGTGATTAGGGTGTCAGTACTGAATACCACTGGCGCCTCGTTTTTATGTCGTTTTGCCCACGATCTCTACTGTCTTGACCACTTTCTACCACTTTCCACCACATCTTACGCCTAAACTCTTTGCTGTCAACAGGAAAGTTTCAGGTTGAGACAGTAGTGGAAAGCGGTCAGGGCAAAGCACCATCGGTTGCGGTATCCCGATTAATCAACCACAAGGGATATGGTTTAGAACTGTGGTTCAATTTCCCGCAAGCGTGTGACTCTTAAGGAAGATAATTTTATTTCGCGGCTTCTGTGGAAAACTAAAAAGCGAACAAAAAGCGATATTGGCGAAAATCCCCTGAAAATGGAGCCAGAATGAAGCTGAATGCGTACCTGGCCACGAGCACTTTGATTGGCGCTCTAGGCGGTCTGCTGTTTGGATTCGATACAGCGGTGATCTCTGGCACAACGACAGCGCTCACACAGGCCTATAGTCTTTCGCCCCAACTACTAGGGATAACCGTCTCTAGTGCTTTGATTGGAACCATTCTCGGGGCAATGTTCGCGGGAATTCCTGGAGAGCGAATTGGCCGCCGTGACAGCCTGAAAATCACCGCGCTGCTTTACCTCATATCCGCGCTGGGATGCGCATTAGCGTGGAACTGGAGCGTTCTGGTGGCCTTTCGGGTAATCGGTGGCCTGGGAATTGGTGCTTCTTCGGTATTGGGTCCCATGTATATCGCGGAAATTGCGCCTGCAAAACTACGAGGCCGATTGGTGGGAGTGTTTCAATTCTTCATTGTCTTTGGCATTCTCATCGCGTACCTCTCGAATTATCTGGTAAGCCGCATGGGGCTTGCCGCCAGAGAATGGCGATGGGAATTTGGCATCGCGATTTTCCCGGCAGCGATATTTCTTCTTTTGTTATTTCACATTCCCCGGAGTCCGCGCTGGTTGGTGAAGACAGGACGATTAGAGGAAGCGCAAAGTGTCCTGCAAAAACTCGGCGAAGAAAATTCAGCGCAGGAAGTGAAAGACATTGCCGGTTCCATTCATCTGGAACAGAGTCAGCAGCAAGAGCCGCTCTTCTCCCGCAAGTATGCATTTCCAATCTTTCTCGCCGTCAGTATTGGAATGTTTAATCAACTCGCCGGCATCAACGCCATTCTCTATTACCTGAACGACATCTTTGCCTTCGCGGGCTACAGTAAGGTTTCCGGCAATCTGCAAGCTGTTGCGATTGGCGCGACAAACCTGCTATTCACGATGATCGCAATGTCGGTGATTGATCGGATTGGCCGCAAAACTCTACTGCTCATCGGCGCTGTGGGAACCGCTGCATGTCTGGCGGGAGTGGCTGCGATTTTCTTTACCCATCACAATCAAAATTATCTGCTGTGGATTCTGGTCGCGTACATTGCTTTCTTTGCCTCCTCGCAGGGCGCTGTGATCTGGGTCTATCTCGCCGAAGTATTTCCCAATGCTGTCCGCGCCAAAGGGCAGAGTCTGGGCAGCTTCTCGCATTGGTTCATGAACGGATTGATTTCTCTGGTGTTCCCGGTGCTTGCGGCGTCCTCCGGCGCTTATCCGTTTGTGTTTTTTGCCGCCATGACGGTGCTGCAATTCTTCGTTGTGCTGTTCTTCTATCCGGAAACCAAGGGTGTGACATTAGAAGACATGCAGAAAAAGCTAGGAATTGCTTAGCTGAAATACTTAGTGCGCTATCGGTGATACCCGAGGAGGCACTTCCACCTTGGTTTGCCGATGTGAAAGGATTTACACTGACGCAGACGCCGCCTTGTTGCACTGAGTGTTTTAAACGGAAGTCCGCAAGTTTCTGGAGGGAATCCATGAAAAAGATATTCAATCTGCTTTGCGTGCTGGTTATGGCCGCATGCGCGTTTGCCCAGGACAGCAGCACAACTCCGCCTGCGGCGCCACAAGATTCAACCGCGCAGCCCAACACAAACGTTGAGCCCATGGAGCAAACTCCTGTGTTTCGCGTGAAAGTAGTTTCGCGGACTACGAAGGCCGTGAACTATCGCCATCGCGGCGGTTCGACGACGGTAGAGATGAAGGGCACAAGCCTCATGCCGGAAGTCACCGGTCGCGCCAAGGTTGACGGCAAAGAAGGCCGTTTGGCAGTGGGCGTGGATGTGCAACATCTCGGTCCGGCAACAAAGTTCGGCGGGCAATATCTCACTTACGTTCTTTGGGCCATCACGACCGAAGGCCGCGCGGTGAATTTAGGAGAGCTCGTTCCGGACAATTCCGGCAAAAGCAAAATTGACGTGACCACAGACTTGCAGGCGTTTGGTTTAATCATTACCGCAGAGCCATATTTCGCCGTGACCCGGCCGAGCGATCTTGTCGTTGCGGAAAATATTATTCTGCAGAACACCAAAGGGTTCGAAGAACCGATCGATGCGAAGTACGACATGCTTGAAGGCTCGGAATATACGATCGACGTCCCCGTCGATCAACTTCCTTCCACAACATCAGCTCCTAATACTCCGCTGGACCTTCTTGAAGCGCGGAACGCCGTGGCCATTGCCAAAGCTGCTGGAGCGGACCAATACGCTGCTGACAGTCTGAGCAAATCACAAGAGTTCCTGACTCGCGCAGAAGATTATATGACCCGCAGGCAGGGGCGGACACCGATCGGCACGGCGGCGCGTGGTGCAACGCAGATGGCCGAAGACGCCCGCGTAATTACTCTGAAGAAAAAAGAACAAGAGCGCATTGAAGCGGAAAAACAAGCCATGCGCGAAAAGCAGGAGAAGGCGGAAGCGGATGCCAGGGCCGCTGCGGATGCGCAGGCTAAAGCGGAAGCTCAGTCTCAGGAAGATGCTCGCCGCCGCGCTCAGGCTGAAGCGGACCGCCAGGCAGCTGATGCTGCGCGTGCGACAGCCGATGCTGCCCGCGATGCCGCGGAAAAACAGCAGGCCGAAGCTGATGCCGCCCGTACGGCTGCATTAGCGCAGCAGCAGCAAGCCCAGGCGGACGCGTCGAAAGCTCGTGCCGCTGCGGAAGAGTCGGACCGTCTGCGCCAGGAAGCTATCCGTCAGAAAGAAGAAATGCGCGCGCGGTTGCTGAATCAGTTGAACCAGGTGTTGGAAACAAAAGACACTGAACGTGGACTCGTCGTCAACATGCCCGACGTTCTTTTTGACAGCGGGCAATATACGTTGAAGCCGGCAGCGCGCGAGCGACTGGCGCGTATCTCCGGAATTGTGGCTGCGTATCCAGATCTTAAGTTGCAGATCGAAGGCTACACCGACAGCGTAGGCAGCGATGCATATAACCAGACCCTCTCAGAAAAGCGCGCTGGTTCCGAGCGCGATTACCTGGTGAATGATGGAGTCTCTATCAACAATGTTATTGCGCAAGGGATGGGCAAGAGCGATCCGATCGCAGACAATAGCAGCGCAGCCGGGAGAAAACTTAACCGTCGCGTGGAAATGATTGTCTCGGGAGAATCAATCGGACCAGT
>DASXCC010000145.1:0-33217 GCA_036491415.1 Terriglobales bacterium
ATCGGTGGTGACGGGAACTGTATGGGACTTTTCTGAAGTTGGCTTGCGGAACACCACAAAGACTGTGCCCCAGGGCTCGAGGCGTAGCGGAACTGTAGTGCGGCCGTTTGCGATCTTGAATGAGACCGGTTCCGACGTTCCGGTTTCAGCATGCCACAACTCCGGTTGCATTCCTGCCACGCGGAACGTCGCATCGACAGATGCATCGTGATCTCCGCGATTGTCCACGAAGTAGAGGTCGCCAGTCTTCAACTTCCGGTGAGCGAACTCCAAGTCGGATTCGCCGTTCTGTTTGGAGTAATCGAAGTCGGGCTGCAGGTTGAGCTCTTGGACAACTTCAGTCAGATTCTCGCCCGCATATACCGTTCCCTTGCCAACCTTGTGTACGCCGGAACCTTCGCCGAACAACTCCGAAGAAAGGCGAGTGAACTCCGCGGAATCATCCGCCAAGCTGGGATCGTCCGTGGGTTTTGGCCCAGCTACAACAGCGCCGCCCTGCACGAGAGAGTAAATCGCACGCAGCACGGGCAACGACATATGCTGGCTGTAAGGATCGAGCGCGAGAACTTTATATTGCATTCCGGCTTTGCTCAGAATTTTCCCATCGGCGGCGCTGATTTCGTGGATTAGGGCATCCGCATTGATGTAATCAAAACCGTAGCCAGCCGGAACGTCAGGACCTTTGTGATCAAAGATCGCGGTCAGGTTGGAATCTTCGCCATAGAAGTAAAGAACGTCTGCGGCGAACCGGCCTTGCTGAAGCATGTAACTCGAGCGTGCCAGGTAGTCAATCCACGGAGCGGCTTGCTCGGCCCACGTTTCGTTGCGGTTGAACCATTGTCCGAATGGCCCGAGCGTTAATCCGGGAGCTTTTCCCACTACCGGTTGATGCGCGGATTCGTGAATGACAAAGCGGTTGATCCCATTCAGAAGTTCCTGATCGGCGGTTGGTTTCAATGTTGCTGGCGACCACGCCCAAGGCGCAGCCGCCGCAGTCATCGATTCCGCCGCGGCGATGTTCTGTCCGTAGATGTGGGCCACGGATGCCGATTCACGATCGTCGGCGTTATATCCGTACTGAACTTTATTGACTCCGGGTTTCTGCGTCCACATCGCACTCATGGGCACTTCATTGAATTTCTTTACTTCCATACCATCGGCCACTAATGCGCGTCCGCCTTCGTGGGATTCACCGTAATGTTCCATCCCGCGCTCATGCAGCGTTTCTTCAAGCTGCCCATAATGCTCGTTCGCAATCAGGTCGGCGATAGTTTTGCGGAAGTCCCACAAAAAGCGATCGCTGGCGGCAGCGCTTTCGACGATACGTCCGGTCAATACCGGCAGCCACGGCGTCGGATCGTAACCGCGCAGTTTCTTGAACTGCGCCAGCATATTGTCGGTCCAGTTTTGCGAACCGGCTTCCCAACTGTCATTAATGACGTACTGAATGCCTTTCTTGCCCATCTCATCCGCTCCAACTGTGTCTTTATAACTGTCGAGATATTTTTCGAAATAGTCCTTCACATAGTCGCGGTTGAGTTTGTCGACCTCGAGTCCCGTAGCTTCAGGCGTGGCCGGGTGATTGGTGATGCCCAGCAGTGAATATCCGATGCGGAGGATTACCCACTTGCCATCCGGAGGCGTCCAGTCCAGAGTTCCATCCGGCTGCATCTTCGTAGTGAGATCGATCACCTCTGATTTTTTAATAGCGGCGTCGACATCAATCGCTGGAGTCGCGTACTCATACAAATCCGGCACCGGCACAAAGGCGGCCTTTTCTTCAAAATGATTGACTCGCGGGTCGGAGTGAAGAACGAGTTCCGCGATCTTGTAAGAAGTAGGCTTCTCCGCCTTCAGGCCAAAGAATGAAGGATCAATGCCGACAGCCCAATTCGGCCTGGGCGGAGGCGGTGTCCGTTTGAAGGTGACGCGAAAATACTTTGCAGTCACTGGAGCAAAAGAAACTGTATGCTCCGCAACGGGTTCGCTGGTGAGGACAGCCACTTTTTTGAAATTCTGTCCATCATCACTGGCCTCGAGTGTTTTAGCGGGAACGGCAATTCCAGTAATGGAAGCCTCAAGCTTTCCCGGATCATCCATCACATAGGTGACGGCAAAAATTGTTTGCGGAGATGGATATTCGAATTGAATCCATGACTTTGATTCCGGCTCGGGAACAGGAACATTCGTGGTGCTGGCCAGATCGCCGTCACTCAACATTGTGACGTTCAGGTCATCGCCACTCGATGTGACCTTTGCAGCAGTTGTACTTGTGCTCACGCTGCCCGGCTCACGAAAAGCTACGACTGCTGCGTCCGCATAAAACTGCGAAGTCATATGCTCCGAAGGAGGCAGACCTAAACTCTGGAACGGACCTGTGACGGTAGGCGGCTGTGCGACCTTCCCTGAAAAAGCTTTGCCACCATCAACAACGGTTTCACTCCAAACGTACTTCTTCATTCCGTGCGATGGCGGAACCCATGGACCGCCAGATTCGCTCCATCCCGGAGATCCTGCGATGGCCATTTCCATACCAAAATGGTCGCCCAGATTGATCGCGTATTTGAATGCGTCTTTCCATTCCGGCGTCATGTACGCCAACCGCTTGTCAACAACCTGCGGCGTTTGCAATGCCGCATCAAAATTTTGGAATCCGGCGATGCCGGCACGGTGCATCCACTCGAGGTCGAGCTTGATGCCTTCCTGCGTAATGTTGCCGTTCATCCAATGCCACCAGACGCGCGGGCGCGCAGAGCTAGGCGGATTTTTGAAATTCTGCTGAAGATCGTCTTGTTGCCCGAACATGGAAACATTTAGCAGGAGAACAAATCCCAACAATCGCAAGCATCGTGATTTCATCGCGGATGACCTTTTTTACTTTGAGTTTTACATCAGTGGCGGCACATGTTCATCATGGGCACAGATTTGGCCGAATGAAGTATATACGCTCAGAATCGACTGCGAGCTGCCGGACTCATCTTCCTGAAGATACCTTCTTAACAAATGACGTGACCGAATGGCGGGCAGTTGTTAATCTCTACAAAATGCCGGTTTAGACCATGAACTCATCTGCAAATATACGGATATTTCAAGCCTTGGAAGCGTTCCGCATTGAGATCCCATCGTGGGGATTTGCCAACACCGGCACGAGGTTCGGCAAATTTCTGCAACCTGCAGCGGCTTCTACAATTGAAGAAAAGTTTAGCGATGCCGGAGAGGTCCACAAGATCACCGGCATTTGCCCCACGATTGCCCTGCACGTTTTGTGGGATTTTCCAAAAGGTATTGCAAGCGCGAAAGACACTGCCGCACTTGCGACCCGCTACGGCGTACAAGCAGGATCCATCAATCCGAACGTTTTTCAAGATCAAATCTACAAGTATGGATCATTCGGCAGCCCGGATGCTTCCGTGCGTTCGCACACATTGCAGCATGTAAAAGACAGTATTGAAATCGCGCGCCGACTGAACAGCCGCGACATTTCCATGTGGTTTGCGGATGGATCCAGCTATCCGGGAACTGCCAACATCCGGCAGCGCAAGGCCTGGTTTGAAGAGAACCTGAAAAAATCTCATGCCGAGCTCTCGCCTGAACAGCGGATGTTGGTGGAATACAAACCTTTCGAGCCCGCTTTTTACCACACCGACATTGCAGATTGGGGTATGGCCGCGCATTTGGCACGTGCAGCCGGCCCGCAAGCCAAAGTTTTGGTAGACACCGGGCATCACTACCAGGCACAGAACATCGAGCAGATCGTCGCGTGGCTGCTTTCCGAAAAGATGCTCGGAGGATTCCACTTCAACGATCGACGTTATGCCGATGATGACCTGACGATTGGATCGATCGATCCCTATCAGGTCTTCCGCATCTTCCACGAAATTTTTTATTACGAGTGGGAGACCGGCGGTAGAGCGGACATCGCTTACATGATCGACCAGAGTCACAATCTCAAAGGGAAAATAGAAGAAACTATTCAGACGCTGACCGTGGCGCAACAACTTTTCGCGAAGGCGGCGTTGGTGGACCATGGTGCACTGGCGCAAGCGCAAACCGCATGTGATCTCATTCAGGCGGAATCGCTTCTCCAGGATGCGTTCAATACGGATGTTCGTCCGGCGATTCAGGAGTGGCGCAGTTCCAAGGGACTTCCCGCCGATCCATTGAAGGCATTCCTCGAGAGCGGATACCTTGCGCGAATTACGAAAGAGCGAAGCGCGCGCAATTTGAACAATGTTTCTTCTTACGCCTGATCTTGAGAGCCTGAGGCGAAGAACCAGCTGAAGTTCGTTGGGCTTGCTAAGCATTAAAAAGCTCAGATGTGAATTCTGCGGCTGTCGTCCCTGCTAAGTTTTATTGATAACAATTCATTCTGTGATGCGGGCATCTCAGCAAAAACCGTTCCTGGCCTTCGACCTCGGCGCAGAAAGTGGAAGAGCGGTATTAGGGCGTCTGCATTCCGGTGTGATCTCGATCGAAGAGGTTTATCGTTTCTCAAATGAACCACTGAAATATGGCGACTCTCTGCATTGGGACGCGCCCAAACTCTGGCTGGAACTCCGCAAGACGCTTAGCGGCCTGGAAAACGTGGAACTGAATGGAATCGGCGTCGACACCTGGGGAGTTGACTATGCTCTTCTCGGGGAAGATGGCGGGCTTTTGCAAAATCCATTTCATTATCGCGACACCCGTACAGGCGGCATGATGGAGCAGGTATTTGCGCAAGTTTCGAAAGAAGAGATTTACCGCGAAACCGGAATTCAGTTCATGCAAATCAATACGCTCTTCCAATTGTTCGCGGCCAAGAGAAATGCCCCTCAGATGTTGCGATCGGCGCAGGTGCTATTGATGATGCCTGACTTGTTTCACTATTGGCTTACGGGCAAAGCCGTCTGCGAATTCACGAACGCGACGACAACGCAACTGGTGAATGCGGAAAAACGCACCTGGTCGAAGAAGTTGATGGAGGAACTTGGGCTGCCGGCAGAACTTCCAGCGCAAATCGTAGAGCCGGGAACGGTTGTAGGAAATTTATCGAACGAGTTAGCGTCGCAGACCGCACTTCGCGGAACGCCAGTGATTGCGCCAGCTTCGCACGACACCGCATCCGCCGTGGCCGCGGTGGAAGCCCGGGACGGCACCGCGTTTTTAAGTTCGGGCACTTGGTCATTGCTTGGAACGGAGCTTGAGGCGCCACTTATTTCGGACGAAGCCATGCGCTTGAACTTCACCAACGAAGGTGGAGTCTGCGGCACCACACGATTTTTAAAAAACATAATGGGACTTTGGATGTTGCAATGCTGCCGTAATTCGTGGACCACGCATGGAAGCGACTATGACTATCGTGAGTTGATGGAACTGGCATCTCGCGAGGTTGAGTTCAGTCATCTCGTAGATCCAGATGATCGCTCCTTCCTTCATCCAGCTGACATGTTGCACGCCATCGATGAATTTTGTGAGAAGTCGCAACAATCCAAGCCTCGAAATCCGGGTTCTTACGCGAGAACCGTTCTCGAAAGTTTGGCATTCAAATACCGACAGGTCATTGGCGATCTGGAGCGGCTTACCAAAAAGACGATCCATCAAATTCGCATCGTCGGAGGCGGATCGAAAAATCGTCTGCTCAATCAATTCACGGCTGATGCGACCGGACGGCGCGTATTAGCCGGGCCTGCCGAAGCTACGGCGCTTGGAAACATCGGCATGCAGATTCTCGCGACCGGCGGCGCTACATCGATACATGAAGTTCGTGGGCTTATAGAGCGTTCATTCCCCACCGAAATTTTCGAACCGAGAGACACCGATAGATGGGAACGGCAAGTAGCTCGGTTCCAGCACTACACGGAGATGGTTTATGCCTGAAACTCAGGAAATGCTGCACCTCAAAGATTTGTGGAACGAAGAAAAAGCTCGCGCGCTGGGCAACAATCAACTGTCGCTGTTGCGGTATCGTTCCAACCTGCTCGGCGCGGATTTACGAATTACTAACTTCGGCGGCGGCAATACGAGTTCGAAGTTTGAAATGACCGATCCCTTCTCCGGAAAACCAGTGCGCGTTCTGGCCGTTAAGGGAAGCGGCGGGGACATCGGTTCCATCCCTGAATCGGGGTTCGCTATTTTGTATATGGACCGCCTGGAGCAATTGAAAACGCTTTATCGTGGCGAAAAGTTTGAAGACGAAATGGTACGCTACTATCCGCTTTCGGCATTCGGAGAAAATAAAGTCGCGGCCTCCATCGATACAGCTTTGCATGCCTTTCTTCCGTTTGATCATGTGGACCATTTACATCCCGACTGGGCCATTGCACTTGCGGCAAGCGCGAATGGAAAACAAAAACTCGAAGAGTTTAACCGGAAGTTCGGGCGAAAGATCGCGTGGCTGCCGTGGCAGCGCCCCGGCTTCGAGCTTGCTCTTATGCTGGAGCGCGCAGTGGCTGAGAATCCCGGAGCGGAAGGCTTGATCCTCGGCGGTCACGGACTTTTTACCTGGGGCCGGACACAACGCGAATGCTATTTGAACAGCATCCGCACGATTGACGAGATGGGTGAATTCGTCCTTGAACATCAGAAGAAGAAAGGAACATCGTTCGGAGGAGCTTCCGTGGCAACGTCGCCGGACCGCGCAAAAATCGCCAGAGAGATTTTGCCTGCACTGCGCGGCGCGGTCTCATCCAACCGCCGGGTGATCGCACACTATGCCGATCACGAAGATGCTCTCGCGTTCGCCAATGCAAAGTGGGCGCGCGAACTAAGTTCGCTGGGGACAAGTTGCCCGGACCATTTTCTGCGCACGCGCGTATGCCCGATGTTCATTCCGTGGGAGCCGCAAAGTGGAGACGCGAAGTCGCTCAAAGCAAAGATCGGCGAACAGGTCATTCAATATCGCCAGGAGTACAAAAAGTATTACGACAGCTTTGCAATTCCAGATTCTCCAAAGCTGCGCGACGCGAATCCTTCTGTCGTAATTGTTCCGGGTGTCGGCCTATTTGGATTTGGCAAGAACAAGAAAGAAGCGCGGATCACCACCGAGTTCTTCATCAATGCGATCCATGTGATGGCCGGCGCGAATGCGCTTGAAGACGGCGCTGCGCCTGATTCGCTGCCGCAAGCAAAAACCAAAGACCTGTCAAAAGAATTTACGCAGTTCCATAATTACGTTGCGCTGCCACGCTCCGAAGCGTTTCGCATTGAATATTGGGCGCTCGAAGAAGCAAAACTTCAGCGCATGCCTGCCGAAGCTGAGTTCAGCCGCAAAATTGTATTGGTCATTGGCGGTGCCAGCGGAATCGGAAAAGAAGTCTCACTATTATTAGCCAAAAAAGGCGCGCACATTACGATTGCCGATTTTGACGAAGCGGGTGCGGCGAAAGTTGCCGAGGAGGCCGTGGCCCTCTCGTCCAAAGACCAAATCGCCCATACAAAAGTAAATCTTGCTTCGAGTGACAGCCTCGCCGAAGCAGTGAAGGTAACGGTAAATCAGTTTGGAGGGATCGACTGCGTCGTAAATACTGCCGCAATTTATCCTGTGCCGGGGCCGGACGGCGAACTCTCCGACTCGCAGTGGGCCAACACTTTTCTGGTCAACGTCACGGGAAATTATTTTCTCGCGCGAGAATCCGATTGGGTATTTAAAGATCAAAACTTGTCGTCGTCCATGGTGCTGACCGGTTCCGCGAATGCTCTGGTCCCGAAAAAAGGCAGCGAAGCGTATGACACAAGCAAGGCGGCTTTGAATCATTTGGTGCGCGAGCTGGCGATCAAACTGGCCCCGCATGTTCGCGTCAATGGAATTGCTCCGGCGACCGTGGTCGCGGGTTCCACCATGTTCCCGCGGGATCGGGTGATGCAATCACTTCAGAAATATAAGATCAGCTTTTCAGAAAATGAAAGCACTGAGGAACTGTGCAACAAGCTTGCAGATTTTTACGCGCAGCGGACTCTTACGCAACAACCAATCCTGCCGCAAGACTGCGCCAATGCGATTATGTGGCTTCTCAGCGACCAGAGCGCGAAAACGAGCGGCCATGTTATCCCTGTAGATGGCGGACTGACGGAAGCTTTTCTGCGGTAGCACAAGGAAACTTCAAGTAAGCGGGCGTGGTTAAAAGCAACAATTATGCGCGGAGAAATAAAATGGCTTCAAAACGAGTTTGCTTCGTGCTCCAGGTGGAGCCGGATCGGCTGGAAGAATATAAACGCCGTCACAGCAGTGTATGGCCGGAGATGCTTGACGCGCTGCGCGAAACCGGATGGGGTAACTACTCTCTCTTTCTTCGCGAAGACGGCATGCTGGTGGGCTGCCTGGAAACTCCGGATTTTGAACGCGCTCGCGCTGGCATGGCTACGCGCGAAATCAACGAGCGCTGGCAGCGTGAAATGAAAGACTTCTTCGTGCAGCCCGCCGGCCTGCTTCCC
This sequence comes from Terriglobales bacterium, assembly GCA_036491415.1. Classification (GTDB taxonomy): domain Bacteria; phylum Acidobacteriota; class Terriglobia; order Terriglobales; family Acidobacteriaceae; genus JAICKN01. The sequence goes on from DASXCC010000145.1 coordinate 8,413, forward strand.
GATCGCGCCATGCAACCGCTCGAAGAAGTATTTCACCTGGACTAGAGGACGAGGTCACAATGGCGGCGAATCCTGCAGTTGGCGTTGTCTATCACTGGCTGGGCGGACTGGCCTCGGGAAGTTTCTACGTCCCATATCGTGGCGTAAAAAAGTGGGCGTGGGAAACGTTCTGGCTGGCGGGCGGATTTTTTAGTTGGATCATTGCGCCGTGGATTCTCGGCTTTGTCATGACGAAGGACCTGTTGCCTGTCCTTCATGAAGCGCCTTCCAGCGCGCTCTTCTGGGCCTTCTTCTTCGGCCTTCTCTGGGGAGTCGGCGGCCTCACCTTCGGTCTGACGATGCGTTATTTGGGGCTTTCCCTTGGGATGGCGGTGGTACTCGGACTCTGTGCCGCATTCGGCACGCTCATGCCGCCGATCTTTCGCGGTGAATTCATGAGCCAGGTTGTTGGTACAACTTCGGGCCGCATCATTCTTTTCGGGATTGGCGTGTGCCTTGCAGGAATTACGGCGGCGGGGCTGGCAGGGATCTCGAAAGAACGAGTGATGTCGCTCGAAGAAAAGAAAAAAGCAATCGCCGAATTCGATCTTAAAAAAGGAATCGGCGTCGCAGTTCTTTCAGGAATTATGAGCGCATGCTTCGCATACGGATTAGCAGCTGGCGATCCCATCAAAGCGCTCACCATAAAACACGGAACGCCGATCTTGTGGCAGGGATTGCCAGTGCTGGTCGTTGTGCTTATTGGCGGATTCGCAACAAATTTTATCTGGTGCTTGATACTGCTGATCCGCAATAAAACCGGACATCAGTTTTTTACTTCACAAGCCGACCAACAATTTTCGCGCAAAAATAAAGATAAAGATCGCAAAGATAAAGATAACGTCAACATCAAAGAAACGCAGATTGAAACTGCGGTCGAAGCGCCGAGCCGCGAAGTGGTGGACCATTCATGGCAGTCAAGCGTGCAAGTTTTGGAAGCGCGGTCAGTTTCAGAGCAATCCGCCGCACCCGTGCCTATGTTGCGCAATTACCTGCTTTGCGCCCTCGCCGGAACGACGTGGTATTTTCAATTTTTCTTTTACACCATGGGCGAAACTCAAATGGGGCGCTACAAATTCTCCAGCTGGACTCTGCACATGGCCAGTATCATTATCTTCAGCAGCCTATGGGGAATTGGTTTTCATGAATGGAAAGGCGCAGGCAAACGTGCTGGCCAATTGCTCACACTGGCACTCTTTCTTCTAGTCGCATCCACAGTTATTGTCGGCTACGGAAATTACCTGGGAATCGACGCGCGTTAGAGCAATTTTCAGCCGTGTCTCCATAGACGTTTTCTTGCCTATGGCATCCAAAGCCCGTGGAACGTCGTGTCCGCAGCTTCTTTTGTTGGTTCTACATGAAATCTTCCTGGCAACGCGGTTCCCGTATCTTCCGCCTTAGTCGCCTCGCTATCCTCATGGTTGTTTTGGCAGGTTGTGGAGGCGGGAGCTCGTCTGTACCAGTTTCAGGCGGAGGCGGCGGAACTGGGGGAGGAGGAGGCACGGGAGGAGGAGGTGGGGGCGGCAGCGCTCTACCGACCGGCCACATATTCCTATTGATTGAGGAGAACCACGGATTTTCTGCCGTAATCGGCAGTTCGTCCATGCCGTACCTGAATAGCCTGGCAATGCAGAACGGGCTTGCCATGCAGTATTTTGCCAACACGCATCCGTCCATTGGCAACTACTTCATGCTTACGACCGGGAAAATCGAAACCAATGATGATTCATTCTCCGGCGTCATCTCCGATGACAACATTGTCCGCCAACTCAACAGCGCAGGCATATCCTGGAGGTCCTACGCCGAAAGCCTCCCTCAGGTTGGATACACAGGAGGCAATACTGGTTCTTACCTCCGCCGTCACAATCCGTTCTCGTATTTTTCCGACGTGGTGAACGACACTTCGCAGGCTACCAATCTCGTCCCCTTCAGCCAGTTCGCGGGCGATCTCGCGGGCGGCAATCTTCCGCCATTCACCTACATCGTCCCCGACGCGACACACGATGCGCACGACGGTACCTTGGCCCAAGCCGATCAGTGGCTTCAGCAGAATATCCAGCCGCTGCTAGCCAGCTCGCTTTTTCAAAAAGATGGCTTGCTCATTCTCACCTGGGACGAAGCGGAAGATTCCGATACTGCTCACGGCGGCGGACACATTGCGACGCTAATTATCAGCGCGAAAGCCAAGCCAGGATTCCAATCCCAAAATCTCTATCAGCATGAGAGTGTACTGCGGCTCATTCTTTCGTCTCTCGGGGTTTCTGACTTTCCCGGTGCCTCCGCCATGGCGCCATCCATGAATGAGTTTTTCGATTAAGATTCAGTCAAGCATCTATGCGCAAAAGCTTGCACCATTTGCGCTGCATTACTCACTCAGGTTCGCCTCATCTGCGATTTCCACTTTACTGCACAAGCCAGTTTGCAGATAATCATCATAGAGTCTCCTATTACCGTGTACCGATATACTCGAGCGGATCTGCTCCGCATTCTTCGGCTAACGGCGCGTCAGTTGTCAGCGTGGGAAAAAGCTGGACTGGTGGCCGCTGGGGAGAGCTATTCCTTTTTCGATCTTCTGCAAGTCAAGAAAGTGCGGGATCTGTGTGCGCAGAAAGTGCGCCCGGCGGTCATCCGGCAATCTCTTGAAGCCATGCAGAAGCAAGTTGCGGGCATGGAAAATCCGTTGCTGGAGGCGGGAGCATTTACCACCGGAAGGCGCGTGGCATTCCGCCATGAAGGCAGAGTGCTGGAGCCGCTTGCCGGTCAGTTCATGTTCGATTTTTCGCCAACAGAAAAGATCATTACCAGTTCGGCAATTCCTGAGATTCGTCCTCAGCCCGTGCCTGCTGATATAGCGGAATTGTTCGCCCGCGGCATCGCGCTCGAAGAAGACCCCAACAATCAGGCACAAGCCATCGCTACATATCAGCGCGTACTGGAGCTGGATGCGCAACATGCGGCGGCGCACATCAACTTGGGAACGCTGTATTACAACCGCCAGGAATATCCGATGGCGGAGAAGCACTATCGCGCGGCGATTGAAATTGATCCTCGCTATGCGCTGGCTTATTTCGACTTAGGCAATGTACTGGATGAAACCGGCCGCGTGGCGGAAGCGATCCAGGCTTACAAGACCGCTTTGCAGCTTGCTCCAACTTACGCCGATGCCCACTACAATCTTGCGCTGGCCTTTGAAAAAATGAAGGAGCCGCGCAAAGCGCTGCTGCATTGGCGCGCTTATGTGAAGCTCGATACCATCGGGCCGTGGGCGACGCATGCGCGCAACCAGGTGCAGAGGATTCTGAAATCCGACGGATTGAAGATTGTGCACCGGTCATAGTTGTTCGGTGTTGTTCCCGCTTCTTACTTCCTCACTGGCACCCTTATTCATTTCAATTAGTTTGTCATTTCGAGCGCGGCAGTGATCGTCCACGTGCTGGCACGGGCTGGAATTTTTATAGCATTCGAGTAGAATCGCGCCTAATGGCGATTAGCGCCCGGCCTGCATGCAATGGCCATACGCGAAAGGTCTCCCATGGCCAACGATTCTCCCCTCGCACCGGCATTTCTGAACGAAGACGAACTCCTGTTCCGCGACAATATCCGCCAGTTTGCTGAAGATAAAATCCGTCCCCTGGTGAAAGCCATGGACGAACGCAGCATCTTCGATCCCGGATTGATCGCGCAATTTTTCCAGCTGGGGATCATGGGGATCGAGATTCCCGAATCGTATGGTGGCGTTGGCGGAAAGTTTTTCGAGTCTATTCTGGCAGTTGAAGAATTGTCGCGCGTGGATGCTTCGGCCGGAGTGATTGTGGATGTGCAGAACACCCTTGTAAACAATGCATTATTGCGGTGGACCAACGATGAGCAAAAGAAGCGCTATCTGCCGCAAATGGCTGCGAGCTGGTGCGGCGCGTATGCGTTGAGCGAAGCAGCTTCTGGATCGGACGCCTTTGCCTTGCAGACAAAAGCTGAGCTGAAAGATGGTCAGTATGTTTTAAATGGGCGCAAACTTTGGATCACGAATGGAAAAGAAGCCAATGTTTTTATTCTTTTCGCTACCGTAGACCCTGCGGCCGGATATCGCGGGATTACCGCATTCATTATCGAAAAGAGTTTCCCCGGATTTAAAGTCGGCAAAAAAGAAGACAAGCTGGGCATCCGTGCTTCTTCTACATGCGAATTGATCCTGGAGGACTGCCAGGTCCCAACGGCAAATGTTCTGGGAGAAGTCGGGAAAGGCTACAAAATCGCGATTGAATCGTTGAATGAAGGGCGCATCGGCATTGGCGCACAGATGGTGGGACTGGCCCAGGGCGCGTGGGAGTATGCAGCGAATTACGCTAAAGAGCGCAAGCAGTTCGGACGTCCTATTGCCGACTTTCAAGGGGTCCAATTTCAACTGGCGCAGATGGCGACAGAGATCGAAGCGGCGCGGCTGATGGTTTACAACGCCGCCCGCATGAAAGATGCGAAGCTACCATTCGTTAAAGAAGCCGCCATGACCAAGCTGTTCACCTCGCAGGTGGCGGAACGGGTGACCTCACTGGCGATTGAAATTTATGGTGGATACGGCTTTACCAAGGATTATCCGGTAGAGAAGTACTGGCGCGATGCCAAAATCGGCAAGATTTACGAGGGCACTTCCAACATGCAATTGGCCACCATCGCCAAGCTGCTGCTGGGTGGCAAGCAATAATCCGTTTTGCCTCGCAAGTCACCCCCGTAATCCGGGCTGGTTACCTAAAATGTGCAGCAAGTTGCATCTGAAATAAATGGCCCGAAGCGTCCAACCTGACTTAAAGCCAAAGCCACTAAATACTTACGTATTTGCTCGGAGTTGGTGAGTAAGCTGCATTCCGAAGAGTGCGTTTATTTCAAGACTGGGGTGCACATTGTCGACATTGGTGGCACTTGATCCCGTAATGGTGAAGCCGAAACAGCAGGTTTCGCTGCTTCCCGTTCTTGTGGTGTTGTTTCTGATCTCCTACGGATTACTGACCCTGCTTGTGGTAGAGCAGAACCGTACGATTGGCTCGCAAAGGACTTTGATTGGTCAGCTCTATTCAGACAGCATGCAACTGACTGCCATGAAGCGCAAAGATGCCGAAGCCCATGCCAAGATTCATGCACAAACGCAAGCCCCGTCAGCCCAGGCGGATTCGCAATCCAAGACACAAAAGAACTCTGGCAGTCTGCGCCGGCAGCTTTTGCAGAAGCCCAAGGGTGTGCAGGACAACCCAGACGTCCGCAGAGATTTGAACCAAATTTAGTTTAGTACTGCATTTAGTTAGACCAGATTCGGTAGGAAGCGGGCGAGAGCCCTATGAAAATTGCGGCGACCCTAATGTTGTTGTTTTCATTGCCAGGCATTCATTTTGCGCCTGCTCCAATTACTCCGGTGCAGGCGCCATATCACAGCGCCCAGAAGTCCTCGCACGGGCAATGGTATTTGGCGGATAGCGGACATGCGGTCTACTGCTACGGTCCTGTCGTTTTCATGCCTGACGTGCAAAATGGACTGCATCGCATCGCCACTTTCTGCCGCGGTGATAAATCCATGGTGCAGTTGAAAGACTAATTCCGCAAAAGCCATTAGCAAAAATTCAGCCCTCCCCGTCAATTCTGAAAATCCTTTACAGTGGTTCTCATGCCAAAGTTTGAGAAGCATATTTTTGTGTGCGGAAACCAGCGTCCAGAAGGACATCCGCGCGGCTGTTGTGACCCCGCTGCGAGCAAGGAACTGCAGGTTTTATTTAAGCAAAAATTGGCCGAGCACGGATTAAAAGGGACCGTCCGCGCGAACCAGGCAGGATGTCTTGATCAATGTGAACACGGACCCACGATTGTTGTGTATCCCGCGGCAGTTTGGTATGGCGGAGTGAAGCCGGGCGATGTCGATGAGATCGTTACCGCGCACATTGTTGGCGGAAAGCCGGTCGAGCGGTTATTGATTCCGGATGAGTGTCTGAATTCGTCCTGTGAGCATAAGCAGAAAAAAGCGTAATCGAGAATAATCTTATGTGGTGGTTGGCCGATTCATTTTCCAGAGTGAGGCCAGCGCTGAAGCAGCATCATTGATGGCTTGCTGTCCGGTGCGTGGCAGGCTACGCTGAAAGATCGGCTGCTGTTTAACAGGTACTTTGGGAGCACGTTTATGTTGAAGATCGCGGATTGCGTTCTCGTAAGTTTGCTGCATGTTTGAAGTAGCCATGAGGGAAATTTATCAATGGAACAGGCCGGGAACAATACGGTGAAAAAAGGAGAGAATCATCGTGGGCACTGTAGAACGAAGAAAACTACCGGAATCCATGTATGGCAGGCGCGGCAGGAATTGAACCTGCAACCCTCAGATTAGAAATCTGATGCTCTATCCGATTGAGCTACGCGCCCACATGTAAAACTTTGTAACAAGGAAAAGTGTAATTAACGCATGCTTATTGTAAATGTATTTGATCGCAAATCTTAATCTCCAACCATCGCATCCTCAGTCTCATCTGACCATCTAATAATTTTAGAAGGCGCTGGATTTTCCAGCGCATTTTTTGAAAGCAACGATAAAACAGGGAATTTCTCAACAAATGACTCGCCGACTGGAAGAAATCGACGCTCTCAGAGGACTGATGCTCGTGTGGATCACGCTCACACACCTGCCTACCGTCCTCAGCCAGTTCGTGAATCAACCCTTTGGGTTTATTTCCGCGGCGGAAGGCTTCATTTTTCTTTCGGCGTTGTTTGCCGGACGGGTCTATTTTCGTCTTGCGGACCGCGATGGATTCCCTGCGATGTACCGCAGGCTGGGAATTCGGACCTTGCGTTTGTACGGATATCACATTGCGCTGCTGGCATTCGCATTCACCATAGGTTCAGAAATCGCCATTCATGGCAGCCACCCCGGCGTTCACAATTTGCTGGATTATTACTTTGCCGTTGGGCCCAGACACGCCGGTATTCTGGGCGCATTGTTAATTTACCGGCCGCCACTGCTCGACATCCTGCCGATGTACATTTTGTTTTTAGTTTTTACTCCCATTGCCTTGACCCTGGGAGAAAAAATTGGATGGAAGTTTATTCTCGGGGGCGGATTCGTTTTGTGGTTGATGGCGGAATTTGGTTTCCGGCAAATCTTCCATGACTTTCTTGCGCGAACGTTTGGCTTCGCGATTCCATTGAACGAAATGGGCTATTTTGATCTTTGGGCCTGGCAATTTTTGTGGGTGCTGGGGCTGTGGTTTGGTGTGAAGTGGGCCAAGAATGAACTGGATCTCGACCTTTGGTCGCAGCGCTTATTCGTTCCCGCACTCGTTATTGCCCCAATTCTCTTGGGCATTCGCATTGCTGTCGGCCGCACGCTCGAACTGAATAGCTGGGAAGTGTCCTTCGACAAATGGCATCTGGGTGTATTCCGGCTGATTGATTTTGCAATGATTGCGACTTTGGCTTGGCGCTATCGGCGTATTTTTCGATACATTGCCGTTCGGCCTTTGGTTTTGCTCGGGCAGGCCTCGCTGCAAGTATTCTGCGCGCATCTTCTTTTCTGTTTTATTGGCCTTACGATAATGGGCAACGCCGCAATTGTGCAGGGATGGTGGTGGCAGGTGATCCTGCTGGCAGGCACTTTTACCGCTCTGTACATGACTGCAAAAATGTTCTCTCGCGGGGAAGAACGGCTTGCGCATAATGTGCCGGATTCATCCTCCAGGTTTGCGCCAAAGCATGCGGAAGGCTGATTTTTCGCATATTTTTACAACTTTCTTACATTTTCCCGACCTTTGTAAAAAGATTGTCAACCCCGCTGCATTCTCCTTCGTGATTTTCTGGCGCAGGTAGTAAGCTTGTAACCAGTTTTGCAGCGAAGGGGAGTTGGGAAATGTTTCCAGTAGAGAGATTGCAAGCTCCCGCACAAAGTGCGTATCGAAGCCAGCCTTTCGGAACTCTTCCTACAAGTGCGACCCATATGGAACGGATCCTGGTAGTCGAAGACGACCGAGCCGTGCAAAAGGCCCTCAAACGCATGTTTGAGGCTGAAGGCTTTCTGGTGGAAATTTGCGGAGATGGAAATCTGGCGGTGGACACGTTTCAAACGTTTCGCCCGGCTGCGGTCATTCTTGATCTTCGCCTGCCCAACATTTCCGGCCGCGATATCTGCCATGAACTGAAGCAGAAAGCGCCGCTTACGCCCGTGCTTATGCTGAGCGCGGCGACTGACGTCGCCGACAAAGTTCTCCTTCTAGAAATTGGCGCGGACGATTACATTACGAAACCATTCAGCCCGCGCGAATTGCTGGCGCGTGTGCGCACGGCGCTGCGCCGTGTTGCGCGTACCAGCGCGATGGAAGCCACGGGCTTTGGAAAAGTCTCCGTCAACTTCAAAAAGATGGAAGTGACTCGCGACGGCGAGCTTGTGGTGCTTACCGCGCAAGAATTCAAGACGCTGAAGTTTCTCATGCAGAATTCCGAGCGTGTGATCACCCGCGATGAATTGTTGAATGAGGTTTGGGGCTATCAGAATTATCCCTCCACGCGCACCGTTGATAATCACATCCTGAAGCTTCGCCAAAAGCTCGAGGCGGATCCGGCAAACCCTGTACATTTCCGGACCGTACACGGTGTGGGATATAAATTCGTTCCTTAACCGCCTGGTTCGACCTGACGCAAAGAGGCATTTGTGACGCTGCCGCTCCGCACGAAGTTTTTATTGTCCATGTTGCTTGTCTCGGCTGGGCTTACGGCCACCAGTCTGCTCCTCGTCCGTAAGAGCGTCCAAACGCAGATAAAACGGGAAATTTTTGGCGACCTTGAGAATTCCGTCAGCACTTTCCGGAATTTCCATCGCGAGCGTGAGCAAACCTTAAGCCGTTCCGCGGATTTGCTGGCCGATCTTCCCAACCTGCGTGCCCTCATGACCACCCAAGATGCAGCCACCATTCAAGATGGTTCGGAATCACTCTGGCATCTGGCGGGCGCTGATTTATTTGTCCTCGCTGATCGGACAGGAAAAGTGGTTGCCTCCCATACAAACTCTCCGGGCTTTACCCGGCAGATGGCCGAACAGTCGCTCGCGACTTCATTGAACAATCCTGATTCCGGCACATGGTGGTTTGGAGCGCAACATCTTTATCAAGTATTCGTGAAGCCGATTTATTTCGGCCCGGCATCCGCGGATCGAGTGTTGGGATTTTTGGTTATTGGCTATGAAATCGATGATTCTGTCGCTTCTCAGTTGAGCCGCGTTGCCGCCAGTCAGGTTGTTTTCTATTACGGCGATCAGATGGTGCGAAGCACGCTGGCGCCTGCACAGGAAGCGCAGCTTTCCCATCAGGGAATCGGTATTCCTTCCGAAGTTCACGAGCTCCAGTTGGGCGGAGAACATTTCCTTTGCACGTCTTTAGAGCTCGATGTTCCTTCAAGTGCGCCTGTGCGCCTGGTTGTTCTGAAGTCTTACGATCGCGCAACATTGTTTCTTGATGATTTGAATCGCCTGCTGCTCGCGCTTGGACTGGCTGCGGTACTGGTGGGAAGCATTCTGGTTTTTGTGATCTCAGACCGTTTCACCCGCCCTCTGGGTTCGTTGGTAGAAGGCGTGCGCGCTTTGGAAAAGGGCGACTTCCAATATCAGCTGGGTCCGGGCACATGCGACGAAGTCGGTGAATTGACCGGCGCTTTCGACCGCATGCGCCACACGCTGCTCAAAACCCAGCAGGAGTTGTTGGAGGCAGAGCGGCTTGCCACCATCGGACGCATGGCAAGTTCGATTTCGCATGACCTGCGCCATTCGCTGGCTGCGATCCTGGCCAATGCAGAATTTCTCTGTGAAAGCCGTTTGTCGCCTGAGCAAAGGGAAGAGCTTTACCAGGAAGTCCGTCGCGGTGTCGAGCAGATGACCGAATTAATCGACTCCTTGCTGGAATTTTCGCGTACTCGCGCGGCCCTGCACCCAAGTTTTGGCAGTGTGCGCGAGAGCGTGGACCGCGTGATCCAGATGATCCGCTCCCATCCAGAATTCCACCGGGTGCAAGTTTCTGTCGATGAACAGGGCTCGAATACGGGTTGGTTTGATCAGCGGAAGCTCGAGCGCGCCTTATTCAACCTGGTTTTGAATGCCTGTGAAGCTGTTCCCCGGGAAAATGGGGCCGTCCAACTGCAATTGCAGGAGGCCGCAGGCGGCATCGAAGTGCGCGTTGCTGACAATGGCCGCGGAATTCCAGAAATAATACGTGACAAGATTTTCGAACCTTTTGTAAGTTCAGGTAAGGAAAACGGCACGGGCCTTGGCCTGACCGTCGTGCAGAAGATCGTGCAGGACCACGGAGGCGACGTAACCGTAGAAAAAACCTCAGCGCAAGGAACGGTCTTCCGAATCGCAATTCCTCTAAACCCTCCTCGCGAAGAGGAAGAGCGCGAACGCGAAACGTGGTCTTCAATAACATTGCAAACAGATTGATTTAGCTCGGTCCCGACAGTTTGCAACTGTCAGGAGCTCCAAGTCTCTGTGGTGGAGGCGTGTCGTGAAGCAGCGTAATGGTTTGCCATTTGTATGTATATTCTTATTCGTCGTTAGTTCGCTAGCGTGGTGCCAGGATGTTCCATCGCAGCCGACGGCCAACGACGCAGCAGCTTTAACGGCTGCTGTTCATGATCTTCAACAGCAAGTACAGGAATTGCGTTCCGCCGTGGCGGACGTACGCTCCGAGGCCGCCCAGTATCGCCATGAGACCGACGAGCTGCGCCGCGAGTTGGAGGTCGCCCGCCAAGGCACTTCTACGCAAACCAATCCGCCGGCAACCGAAAGCAGCGTGGAATCGATGCCGGCTCCAACGGAATCTTCCCTGGCGAAGCGCGTTGATTCGCTTGAAGAAACCACGAGCTTAATCAATGACAAAGTGAACGAACAGGCGCAGACGCGCGTCGAGAGTGGATCGAAATATCACGTCCGGCTTTCTGGCTTAATGCTGATGAATTTATTCGACAATCATGGGGGCACTGACAATTCCGACATCCCCAGCTTCGCGGTTCCCTCCGTAATTTCAGGGAACAGCAATTTCGGAGCGACGGTTCGTCAGTCTGAGATCGGGCTGGAAGTTTTTGGGCCTGACTTCGCCGGAGCAAAAATTTCCGGAAGCATGATGGCGGACTTTAGCGGCGGATTTCCCGACACCTGGAATGGAGTGGATTCTGGAATCTTCCGTTTGCTGACCGCGAACGTCCGTATGGATTGGAAAAATACGGCCATTGTTGCGGGGCAGGACTCATTGTTTATTTCTCCGTCTTCTCCCACGTCCTTCGCATCCATTGCCATTCCAACTTTTAACTACGCGGGAAATCTTTGGGCGTGGACGCCGCAGGTGCGAATCGAACATGAGTTCCATCTGGATGACAACGATGTCGTGAAATTGCAAGGCGGGATTCTCGACAATCTTACCGGCGATTTTCCTCTGAATTCGTTTGACCGCACGGCACAAGGCGGCGAACGTTCGGGGCAGCCCGCTTACGCGGCTCGAGCTTCCTGGACGGGCAATGTTTTTGGCGAACCGATTACCCTGGGCACGGCCGCTTACTATAGCCGTGAGAATTGGCTATTTGGCCGCAACGTTGACGGATGGGCTGGCTTGGCGGACTGGGACATTCCACTGGGACCTTATTTCTCGTTGTCAGGCGAGGCCTATAACGGACGCGCGATTGCCGGACTCAATGGCGGCGTGGGCCGCAGCGTATTATTCAGCGGCGATCCGACGCAAAGCACTACCACCGTTTTTGGTCTGCACTCTCGCGGCGGATGGTCGCAGTTGAAGTTGAAGGCTACTTCGCGTCTGGAGTTTAATGCTGCTCTCGGCTTGGATAATCCCGATGCTAACGACGCACGCAATTTTGCCGGCGGCAGCATTTATGTCGGACCAACGATCGTGAGAAATGTGGGATCGCTTGGAAATATCATTTACCGGCCGCGCTCGAACGTGATTCTTTCGACGGAATACCGCCACATTTCGACGGCAGGAATTTTTGGGGATCACAACTCTGCGAACCAGCTCAACATGATTATGGGAATCCTATTTTGAAGCTGCGACCATTCATGCTGGGTTGTCTGCTATTGCTTGGTAGCGTCGCGCTTGCGGAGAACGTGACGTTCTCAACCCGCGCCATCGTAGAAAATCCTCGCGACCCTAAGGCCAGCAATTCCAAGAATGTGGTGGTATGGCTTACTCCAGTTGGAGTTCCTGCTCCCGCATTGGCCACGCAAAAACCGTACCGATTAGTGCAGCACGACAAAAAATTCGATCCGCACATCCTTGTCGTGCCGGTAGGTGCAGTCGTGGAGTTTCCGAATCACGATCCTTACTTTCATAATGTGTTCTCTTTGTTTGAAGGGAAGCGTTTCGATCTCGGCCTTTACGAAGCGGGCACTACGCGGACGGTGCGCTTCGACAAAGTTGGCGTTTCTTACATCTTCTGCAATATTCATGCGCAAATGAGCGCAGTGGTCATTTCGATTCCAACGCCCTATTACGGAATCTCCGACAGCCAGGGCGATATCGTTATCCACGATGTTCCCGAGGGCCGCTATAAGCTACAGGTATGGTATGAAACTGCGCCCGAAGCGATAAAAAGCATGACCCGGGAGGTCACTCTTTCGGAGCGCGATTCGTCGATTGCGCCTTTAAAAATCGAAGCGGCCAATGTTCCGGCGCCTCATAAGAACAAATACGGCCATGATTACGACCCCGCCGAGCCTGCCAGTCCCGCCTATGAGAGGCCTTAAATCCACTCATTTTCAGATTGGGCGGCTGACAAAAAAATGACATCCGCATAAAAACCTCGTGACAAATAAAGTGGGCAGGTACTTTAGTCTGTTTTCACAACGAACGGGCCACCGCTGCTGCCCGTTCCAGACGTTCGTCCCGGGACGGCGTTATAAGAAGTTTTTTGTGCAGGGTCATTTGTGCGGCCTTGATGCTTTATGGATGGTATGCACGTTGCCGCAAGGTATGTGCCTCCCTCCCCCTCTTCTTCATGCGAAAACTTAAAGGCCAGCTCGAAGCTGGCCTTTTTTTCTTTTGATGGGCGTTGACTACGCGGCAACTTTTTCGCGAAGGGCGTCTTCAATCTCGTTCGTTTCCTCAGAGCTTAAATGCAAATCGCCCGCGCCGCTGATCCCGGCAACTTGCTCAGCATTGCGTACACCGACAATCGCCGCAGTCACGGCAGAATTTTTCAGGGTCCAGGCAATTGCGACTTCGCCCGGAGTTCGTTTGTGACGTTTCCCAATCTCCCGCAGCACCTCGACGAGTTGCAGATTGCGCGAAAGCCTGGGTTCCTGAAAATTGGGATCGCGGCGTCTCCAATCATCCGGCGCGAATTTTGCCGCGCGCTCTTTGGTCATGGCGCCCGTAAGTAATCCTGAGTACATGGGTGAATAAACGATCGCGCCAATGTTGTGCTGTTCGGCAAAGGGAAGAATTTCGTCTTCCCCACTGCGCTTCAACATTGAATAAGGCGGTTGCAGGGACGTGATGGGCGAAATCGCATGCGCGCGCTTCATCTGCTTGACATTAAAATTCGAAACGCCGATGTAGCGGACTTTCCCTTCATCTTTCAGTCGCGCCATTTCCGTCCAGCCTTCTTCGATTTCTTCATCGGGCACGGGCCAGTGAATTTGATACAGATCTATCGTGGAAACATTCAGGCGCCGCAAACTATTTTCCAGTTCCTTGCGAATGGATGCGGCCTTCAATGACCGCCCGATCTCCCGGCTTTCATCCCACACCATGGAACACTTCGTGAAAATGTAAGGCCTCGCGGCACGTCCTTTGAGCGCCTTCGCAACTACTTCTTCGGAATGGCCGAGTCCATAAACAGCGGCGGTATCGATCCAATTCATCCCGGCATCGAGTGCCGCGTGGATGGCGCGGATGGAATCATCGTCTTCTTGCGGTCCCCAACCCCATTCCCAATTGCTGCCGCCCATGGCCCATGCGCCGACGCCGATGCGGCTAATTTGCATATCGCTGTTTCCAAGCTTTCGCGTTTCCATAACACCGTCCCGTTCATAAAACTTTAATATTTTTACTAAAAGAACAACTTAGCAGATGAGCGTGAAGCTCAGATGATTCCCATTTTTAAACGTTTGCAAATTTTGTAGGCTTCGCTTGTAAAGTTGTGTAAATGAATGTGTTTTTGAGTCCTTCGCCACAACGTAGCATCCAAAATGTGTAATTCTAAGTGTGCCTAGTAAAGCATTTTTCTTCTGATCATTTGCCATGTGGATAGTTCGCCTTGCGCTTCGGCGCCCATATACCTTTGTTGTGATGGCCCTGCTGCTTTTAATCCTGGGGCCGCTGGTTATTCTGAATACTCCCACTGACGTTTTCCCAAACATCGACATTCCTGTGGTGAGCATTATCTGGCGGTATGAGGGATTCAATCCTCAACAGTTATCCGACCGCATCGTTACCCTGACTGAGCGCACACTAACGACCACTGTTGATGACATCGAACATATCGAATCGCAATCACTGCCCGGAGTTGCGGTGGTCAAGATTTTCTTTCAGCCGAACGCCAATATTGAGAAAGCGATTGCCCAGGTAACGGCTGTTTCGCAGACCCAGATCCGCCAGTTGCCCGCAGGCACCACGCCGCCGCTGGTCATCACTTACAGTGCATCGACTGTTCCGATTGTGCAGTTAGCATTGGCGGGCGAGGGAATGTCAGAGCAGGACTTAAATGACTATGCGCTCAATTTCCTGCGTACCCGATTAGTGACAGTCCCCGGTGTAGCGATCCCCTATCCGTATGGAGGGAAGCAGCGGCAGGTGCAGGTAGATCTGAACACCGGGGAACTACAAGCCAAGGGACTTTCACCGCTGGATGTGGTCAATGCCATCAGCGTGCAAAATTTGATCCTGCCGTCCGGCACATCCAAGATTGGTTCTCTCGACTACAACGTCGACATTAATGGAAGTCCTTCGACAATCCAGGAATTGAACGATCTTCCCATCAAAACGGTGGGGAACGCCACGCTCTACATTCACGATGTGGCGCACGTTCGCGATGGTTTTCCGCCGCAAACCAACATTGTCCGCGTCAATGGCGCGCGCGCCTCGCTGTTGACAATTTTGAAAGCCGGCAACGCCTCCACTCTCGATGTGATCTCTGGAGTGAAGAGCATGTTGAGTGATTTGGAGTCGGGACTGCCGGAAGGATTGAAGATCACGCCGATGGCGGATCAATCCATTTTCGTGCGCGCCTCAATCAATGGCGTACTGCGCGAAGCCACGATTGCCGCCGTGCTGACCGGTCTGATGATCCTGATTTTCCTGGGAAGCTGGCGCAGTACGCTGATCATCGCGGTTTCCATCCCGCTTTCGATTCTCACTTCTATCATCGTTTTGAGCGCGCTGGGGCAGACCATCAACATCATGACCCTTGGCGGACTCGCGCTGGCCGTCGGTATTCTCGTCGACGATGCCACCGTTGAAATTGAAAACATCAACCGCAATCTTGCCCAGGGCAAAGAAGTCGAACACGCCATTCTGGACGGCGCGCAGCAAATTGCGGTGCCGGCATTTGTTTCAACACTCTCTATCTGCATTGTGTTTGTGCCGATGTTCTTTCTGAGCGGCGTGGCGAAATATCTTTTCGTGCCGCTGGCGGAAGCCGTCACGTTCGCCATGCTGGCTTCGTATCTGCTCTCGCGAACTCTGGTTCCCACCATGGCCAAATATTTAATTCGCGGCCACGAAGCGGAATCGGGGCAGTTCAATTTGCAAAGCCCCAATCCGCTGGTGCGTTTGCAAGCCAAGTTCGAACACTCGTTTGAGAATTTCCGTGAGCGGTATCACAAGCTACTGGAACGAGTACTTCATCATCGGAAATTGTTTTTCATCGTGTTTGCCGGCGGCTGCGCTCTCTCGTTTCTGCTGGTTCCCTGGGTCGGAGAAGACTTCTTCCCGTCGGTGGATAGCGGACAATTCAAGCTGCACGTGCGTGCGCGTACGGGTACGCGTATTGAAGAAACCGCCCGTCTCTGCGATCTGATTGAGAACACCATTCGCCAAAAAATTCCCGCGGGCGAACTCGATAGCGTCATAGACAATATTGGTCTGCCGTATAGCGGCATCAACCTGTCATACACGAACTCGGCTCCAATCGGTTATGGCGACGCCGACATCATCGTGAACCTCAAGCCAGATCACCACTCAACGGATGATTACATTCATCAGCTGCGGTTGGACTTGCCAAAGCAATATCCGGGTGCGGAGTTTTCTTTCATTCCCGCTGACATCGTCAGCCAGATTTTGAATTTCGGCTTGCCTTCTCCGATTGATGTGCAGGTTCGCGGTTACAACATCGAGGCAAACCGGAAATTTGCCGATGATCTTCTTGAGCAGATGAAGTTCATTCCGGGCACGACGGACATGCACATTCAGCAGCCCTTTGATCAGCCCACATTGCACATCAATGTGGACCGCACGCGCGCGCAACTGGTTGGCTTTAGTCAGCGCGATATTGCGAGCGATGTGCTGATTTCACTTGCCGGAAGTTTTCAGACGACGCCGGAATTCTGGCTGAATCCGAAAAATGGTGTGAGCTACAGCATTGCCACCCAAACCCCGGAATACCGTCTCGATTCGCTCCAGGATTTGGAGAACATTCCACTCGCCGGAACGAACCCGGCGCAACGGCAAATTCTGGGCAGTTTTGCCACGTTCAAGCCTGATTCCGGCATGGGCGTGGTTTCGCACTACGACATTCAGCCAGTGATCGATATTTTCGGATCGGTGCAGGAAACAGACCTTGGCTCCGTTGCCAAGGAAATCAACAAGATCGTCAAAGATAATAAGAGCAAAGTGCCGCGCGGATCGCAGCTCATTGTGCGCGGCCAGATTTTAACGATGCAAAAATCCTTTGTTGGCCTGATTGGCGGCTTGGTCTTTGCCATCCTTCTGGTCTATCTGCTCATTGTTGTCAACTTCCAGTCGTGGCTGGATCCATTCATCATCATCTCCGCATTGCCTGCGGCTTTGGCGGGCATCGCCTGGATCCTCTTTGTCACGCACACTACCATCAGCGTACCGTCGCTGACGGGTTCCATCATGTGTATGGGTGTGGCCACGGCGAACAGCATTCTTGTCGTGAGTTTCGCAAAAGAGCAGATGCAGGAGGGAAAAGATCCCCTCACTGCCGCATTGGAGGCCGGGTTTACGCGTTTTCGTCCGGTCATTATGACAGCGTTGGCGATGATCATCGGCATGGTGCCGATGGCCATCGGCCTAGGCGAAGGCGGCGAGCAAAATGCGCCACTGGGCCGCGCGGTCATTGGCGGCCTCTTATTCGCGACCGTGGCAACTTTATTCTTTGTCCCGGCGTTTTTCAGCGTTGTTCATGGACGCAAGAAAGCCGTCAAGCATGAATCCGCGCGTCCTTTGCATTCATCATCATAGAGTCGCAGTATGAGGGTATTCGATTGGAAACGATGACAACGGAACAAGAGCCTGCAACTTCTCCTCATCACCAGGGCCAGCCCGAGAGCAAACATCATTGGGTGATCGCGCTGGTTGTCGTGATTGTGGTGCTCGCAGTGATCTTTGGCGGCATTTTGCCTCGTGTAAAAGCCCGCGCTGCGTTGAAAACAGAAACCGACGACATGGCGGTACCGACCGTTTCTGTTGTGCGGCCGACGCGCACCGCTCCGGCCCAGGAAGTTGTGTTGCCTGCGAACGTGCAGGCGTTTGTCGATGCTCCCATCTATGCCCGCACGAACGGATATTTGAAGAAGTGGTATGCCGATATCGGCACTCACGTAAAGCAGGGCCAGCTTTTAGCTGAGATCGATACACCGGAAGTGAACCAGCAATTGCAGCAAGCCAAGGCCGACCTCGCCACGTCCGAGGCGAATCTTCATCTCTCGCAAATCACCGCGGAACGGTATGCCGGATTGCTGAAGAGCGATTCGGTCTCCAAGCAGGAAGCGGACAATGCGGAAGGCGATTACGCCGCAAAAAAAGCTACCGTGGAATCTGCGGAATATAACGTAAAGCGGCTACAGGACCTGCAATCGTTCCAGAAAATTTATGCGCCCTTCTCCGGTGTAATCAGCGCACGCAACACGGATGTGGGTGCGTTGATTGATTCTGGGTCGAGCGGCGGAAGCCGCACGGAAATGTTTCATATCGTTTCGCCGGACAAACTGCGCGTGTATGTGAATGTCCCGGAAATCTATTCGCGCGCGGCGAAGCCGGGTCTGAAAGCCCAGTTAATTCTGAACGAATACCCCGACCATCCGTTTGAAGGGACCTTGGTTCGGACGGCCAACGCCATCGACCAATCCAGCCGCACATTGCTGGTGGAAATCGACGTGAACAACACAACCGGCCAATTGCTGGCAGGCTCTTATGCGGAAGTGCACCTGAAGCTTCCATCTTCTGGCTCTGCATTTTTAATTCCGGTCAATACGCTCTTGTTCCGCTCGGAAGGACTGCGAATCGGTGTGGTCAATAATGGGCAGGTGACGATGATGCCATTGACCATTGGCCGTGATTACGGCGATACGGTCGAAGTTGTTTCGGGCCTCAAAGGGGATGAGAACATCATCGTGAATCCTCCGGATTCCGTAGTTTCTGGCGAGAAGGTCCGCGTGGTGCAAAAGAATCAGCCTAACAATGCAGGCTCAGGATTTTGATGAAGCTGGTTACCCAAAAATATTTTTTGCGAAAAAGCGGCGTGCTGGCCGTTGCGGCTCTTGCCGCTTGCTTCACCGGATGCCTTTCCGGTCCACGCTATTCGCGCGCGCCGGTCCCTACGCCGCCTGCCTATAAAGAAGTTCCTCCGGATTGGAAAACCGCGCAGCCCAGCGATCAATTGGCACGAGGGAAGTGGTGGGAGATATTCCAAGACCCGCAACTGAACGTCTTGGAAGACAAAATCAATGTTTCAAACCAGAATTTGAAAGCGGCCCAAGCGCAATTTTTTCAGGCGCGTGCCCAGGTGCGTTATAACCGGGCGGAATATTATCCATATGTAAGTGTGAATCCCTCGGCGACGCGCGTAAAGCAGTCCCAAAACCGTCCGCTGAAAAGTACTACGAACGACTACACCGATCTCATTCTTCCGCTCGACGTCTCCTACGAACCTGACATGTGGGGCCGGGTGCGGCGTACCGTGGAAGAAAGCCGTGAAAATGCGCAAGCCAGCGCAGCGGATTTGGAGTCCGTCAGCCTGAGTCTGCATGCGGACCTGGCTCTCGATTACTTCGAATTGCGCAGCCTTGATGCGGAAAGCCAGTTGCTCAACTCCAACGTTGAAGCATTCGAAAAAGCATTACAGCTCACGCAGAACCGCTACCAGGGCGGCATTGCATCCGCTGTGGATGTGGCGCAGGCGCAGACGCAACTTGAAACTACCCGAGCGCAAGCGATTGATTTGCATGTACAGCGCGCGCAGAACGAGCACGCTATCGCCACTTTGGTGGGCGAGCCGGCTTCGACATTTGCCATCACGGTATCGCCAATCCTGCAGCCTCCACCGGTCATTCCGACTGGCTTGCCGTCGCAATTGCTGGAACGCCGTCCGGATATCGCCGCCGCAGAACGCCGCATGGCAGCCGCAAACGCGCAAATTGGCGTGGCAAAGACAGCTTATTATCCAATCTTCAATTTAGCGGGTGCTGGTGGCTTTGAAGGCACTTCGATTACAAATTGGTTCAGCGGACCAAGCATTCTCGCCAATGTGGGCGCTTCCGCCGTGGCCCCGATTTTTGAAGGCGGGCGCCGTCGCGCTCTGAATGAACAAGCACAAGCCGCTTACGACCAAAGCGTCGCAACCTATCGCCAGACAGCGCTTGGAGCGTTCCAGGAAGTTGAGGACAACCTTGCGGCGCTGCGCATTTTAGAAAGCGAAGCGAAAACTCAGGATGTAGCCGTTAAGGCCTCGCAGAACTCCCTGCAACTTTCTACGAACCGCTATAAAGGTGGCGTGAGTAATTATCTCGAAGTCATTACCGCGCAGAGCATCGCTCTTACCGATCAGCGCGCTGCTGTGGACATTTTGCGGCGACGCGTCGCTGCTGCCGTCCTGCTCATCAAGGCGGTCGGCGGCGGATGGGGTGCCTCGCAACTTCCCACGGATTTCACGAAAGCAGCGCCAAGTAATTCTCCAGCTCCAATTACGCCCAACAGTTCTAGTCCAACGATGTAGCGTTTCCGCTCATTTCATTGCTGGCTGATATACACTCACTCGCAATGCGGTCTTTGTCCTACAACCGGATTGCGGGCCAGAGTGTTGAACGGCTTGCTGCACTAAGCGATGGAATCTTTGCCGTCGCCATGACGCTTTTAGTGCTTGATCTGCACACGCCTGCGATGGAACTGATCCACAGCGAACGCGACTTGGGACATGCTTTGCTGGGGCTATCTCCCAGGCTGCTGATTTACCTGATGAGCTTCCTGACGCTGGGTATTTTCTGGAATGGCCAGCAGGCCGAATTGAACTCTCTTGCGCGTGGCGATCGGAATATTGCCTGGATCCACATTGCATTTCTTGCTGCGGTCTCTCTTACGCCATTTTCAACCGCGCTGCTTGCGGAATTTATTCATTACCGCATTGCGCTGCTCATTTATTGGGTCAATCTGGTGTTGCTGGGCGGAATTATCTATGCCGGATGGTTCTACGCCGTGCGTGCGGAGCTATTGAAGGAAACGGTCACCTACGAATTCCGGTGCGCGATTGAGCGGCGTATTCTCTACGGACAAAGCTTGTATGCGTTTGGAGCATTGCTCTGCGTCTTCAACACATATGCAAGCATCACGTTCATTGTTCTAATGCAGTTGAACTTTGCTATCACCCCACGCATTCGTTGGCTGTCATGGATTTAATTTTCCGATTTAATTTTTCCGGCAAGAAAGTTCTGTCAAGCCCTTCTTGTAAGTCGAACTCATCTAAAGAATTCAAAGAAAATATATTCGCCGCAAGGCGGAATGCTAAAATAATTTTCTCTCCGGCGTAACCGGAAGCTTCCAATCAACATGTCACGCGCAATGCAACAAGCATCCAGCGGTCTGGAAAAAATTGTCGTCGATAGCGTGCGCCGCTCTCCAGCGCAAGATATGCCCGCGCTGGCATGGCCGATTGTCTGCGGCAGCGCGGTGGCCGATCGTACTCGCGCCCTGGATTTTACGGATGGAATTCTGCGCGTGGAAGTTGCCGACAAAGGATGGCGGACGGAATTGCAGGCGTTGGCGCCGCAATACATGGCGGTGCTGAACCGGTACACCGGGAATCGGGTGCAAAGAATCGAGTTTGTAGTGCGGCAAGCGTAGCTGTTCCTCTGAAAAGAATTCCATGAAAGTCAGCGAAAAGGATGTAAATTACGTCGCCGAGCTGGCCAACCTTGAGTTGACCGAGGATGAACGCACGCGCATGGCGCGCGATCTGAATGCAATTCTCGGTCACATCGAGATGTTGAACGAATTGGACACGGCGAACGTTGCGCCAATGGCGCAGGTTTCGGACCGCTATGGCGTGGATGAGTCAAAACAGGGAAGCGAGCGCTTTGTATATGCGGCTCGCGACGATGTGCGGGAAGGGCTGCGCAAATCGCTGTCGCATGATGTCGCGCTTGCGAACGCACCTGAGACTGATGGCACCTTCTACGAAGTGCCGAAAGTAATTGAAAGATAAACAAATGCAGAATGAAGAAGTAAGAATGCAGAAGTAGTTTTTGGGTTTAATTTTTAGTTTTGGTTTTTAGCTTGGTTTTCATTCTGCATTCTGCATTCTTACTTTTGCATTCCTTATAAATGGATCGTAGCTCTCTCACCATCGACGCCGCGCGCTCCGCGATTCAGGAGCGGAAAGCCACCGCTGTGTCTTTGGCGGAAGCACACTATGCCAAGATCGAGAGTGATGATCCGAAGATTGGCGCATATTTGACCCTTTGCAAGGAACGCGCCCTGGAAAAAGCCTCGTCGATCGATACGTTGGCGGCCAACGGAGAAAAGTTGCCGCCGCTCGCCGGAGTTCCCGTCGCTATCAAGGACGTGATGGTGACGCAAGGGGTGCGCACGACAGCTGGATCGAAAATCCTTGGCAATTACATTCCACCATACGATTGCACAGCCGTTGTCCGGCTGGAAAAAGCCGGCGCGGTGGTTCTCGGCAAATTGAACTGCGACGAGTTTGCCATGGGTTCCTCGAATGAAAATTCGGCCTGGAAGCCAGTGCATAATCCGCGGGATTTGAGCCGCGTGCCGGGAGGTTCTTCGGGGGGCGCCGCCGCCGCAGTCGCGGCAAACATGGCGGTGGCAACATTGGGAACTGACACTGGAGGCTCGATTCGCCAGCCTGCATCTTTTTGTGGCGTGGTGGGAATGAAGCCGACGTATGGTCGCGTTTCGCGTTATGGATTGATTGCCTTCGCTTCATCGCTCGATCACATTGGGCCCTTAGGCAAAACGGTGAGAGATGCTGCACTGGTTTTGCAGACAATCGCCGGGCGCGATCCGATGGATTCAACTTCCGCAGAAGTTCCGGTCCCTGACTACCTCGCCGAGATGGAAAAGCCGGTGAAGGGGTTGAAGATCGGCATCGCCAGGGAATACATGGACGAGGGGCTTGATCCGGAAATTCGCAAATCCATCGAGGCTGCCGTCCAAAAAATTGCGGGCATGGGTTGTGAGATCGTCGAAGTTTCTTTGCCGCACACGAAATACGCGGTGCCTGCGTACTACATTGTGGCGACCGCCGAAGCTTCTGCGAACCTCGCGCGCTTCGACGGCGTGCGTTATGGATTTCGTGCTCCCGGCGTGCGCTCACTTTCGGAAATGTATCGCCGCAGCCGCGACCAGGGATTTGGCGCGGAAGTGAAACGCCGCATCATGCTGGGAACGTATGCGCTAAGCGCGGGCTACTACGATGCCTACTATCTGAAAGCGCAGCGCGTGCGTACGTTGCTGGCGCGCGACTTCGAAGAAGCCTTCAAGAAAGTGGATGCCATCGTTACGCCGACAAGCCCAACGGCCGCTTTCAAGCTCGGTGAAAAAATGGATGATCCGCTGGCCATGTATCTGGCAGATATTTACACCGTGACGGCGAACCTTGCCGGCATTCCCGGAATTTCCATTCCTTGCGGCGAAACGAAAGAAAAGCTGCCTATCGGCATGCAGATTTTCGCCAGGCACTTTGATGAAGCGATGGTATTCCGCTTAGCCAACGCCTACGAAAAAGCTGCGTAAGAATATGTAAGGAAGACATTTTCAATCTTTAAGTGAGGCCGCGAGAACATCGCGGCTTTTTTGCGTAAGGCTCGCTTCGATCTTTCGAGATCGCCGCGTCATTTCCCTTTTTTAATTTTTCATCCCCACAAATATCAGGAGAATTTATGAAATCCAATTCATGGCAGAAGTGTGTTCTGGCAATCGTGTTGATGGTTTCTCTCGTTACTACCGGATGTAGCGCGCAGTGGCTGGCGGTCGCATTGAATGATCTACCCGTGCTTACAGAAATGGCGGTGAACATCGCATCTCTGGTGACAGCATTACAGTCAGGGCAGCAGTTGAATCCCGGCGAAGCAGCGGCCATACAAAATATTTCCAGCGAAGCCGGCAGAGACCTGAATTTGCTGCAGACGCTTTACAACGAGTACAAAGCCAGCCCCAACGCACTCACCATGCAGAAAATTCAGGATGTGATTATCACCATCAATCAAAATCTTCCTGCTCTATTACAGGTAGCCCATATCGGCAATGCTGCGTTGAGCGGCCGGGTAACCGCAGCAGTAAATCTGATCCTGGCGACGGTAAACAGTTTTGCTGCGTTGATTCCGGCGAGTGCCAGCGTCACTTCGCAGCATAGCTCACTGCAAAAGATCAGCATCCCCAGCGCAAAAGAATTGAAGCGGCAATGGAACCAGCAAGTGTGTGCGCCCACGGGGAACTCAGCGTTGGATGCGGCGTTTGTCGGATGTCCGATTCGCTGAAGGTCTGCAGCCCAATTTTCTTCCTCAGATTGACCTTCTTTTTGATTTTCTTAAATCTTAATTTTTTCAAACTATCAAATTTCTCAACTTATTTTGAGGTGTTTATGAGTTTGCCTGTAGTAGCAATTACCAATGCCTCTACCTGTGTGACAGACGCGCAGGTGGAGGCAGTTTTGCCTGCATTGCAACAGCAGGTCAGTCAGGATTTCAAAGCGTATTGGAACCTCGATTGTGTGCTCACTTTCCTGGCGAAGGATGAAAAGCTAACCGGTGGTTGGTGGCAGATCGTGGTGAGCGACAATCCAGACCAGGCGGGCGCGCTCGGTTATCACGAGATGACCAGCGAAGGCACTCCGCTGGGAAAAGTTTTCGCCGCGCTGGACATCCAGAACGGATCTTCATGGACGGTCACGTTAAGCCACGAACTGCTCGAGATGCTTGCTGATCCCTGGATCAACTGGTGCGCGATCGGATCCGACGAGAAAATCTATGCGCTGGAAGTTTGTGATGCAGTGGAAGCCGATGCGCTGGGCTATGAAATTGAGGGCGTGCTGCTTTCCGACTTTGTGACACCTTCCTGGTTTGAGCCGGCCGAGGCCGATCGCATGGACTTCCAACAGCACATTTCTGAAGCGCAGGAACTGGCAAGCGGCGGCTATATTTCAGTGCTTGATCCGAAGAAAGGATGGGTACAGATTACAGCGGACCAGAGTCAAGGGCCGCAGGCGCCGGAAGGAAGCAGAAGACAGCGAAGAGGGATGCGGAAAAGAAAGTGGCGCAGAAGTCAAATATAGGTTA
>DASXCC010000146.1:0-4130 GCA_036491415.1 Terriglobales bacterium
CGTGTTAAAGACTGGAATTTGCGGAACCGACCTGCATATCTACGATTGGGACCAATGGGCACAGTCGACGATCCCCGTGCCGTTGGTGATCGGCCACGAGTTTGTCGGAGAGATCGTTTCCGTAGGATCGAACGTCAATGACTTTCATCCCGGTGAAATTGTCAGCGGTGAAGGGCATGTAGTCTGCGGACGCTGTCGCAATTGTCTTGCGGGCCGCCGGCATCTTTGCGCGCATACGTCCGGCGTGGGCGTAAACCGCGCAGGCGCATTCGCGGAGCTCATTGTGCTTCCCATGACCAACATCTGGCGGCACAATCCTTCCATCGATCTTGAAGTCGCCGCGATCTTTGATCCTTTCGGAAATGCAGTGCATACCGCACTCGAATTCCCTGTTCTTGGTGAAGATGTGCTCATTACCGGGGCTGGGCCCATCGGAATTATGGCTGCCGCCATCGTTCGCCATGCAGGTGCACGCTATGTGGTAATTACCGACATTAACCCCAGCCGCCTGAAGCTGGCGCAAAAAATGAACGTCACGATGGCGGTAAATCCCAAAGAGACGAGCCTTGCGGATGTCCAGAAAAAATTGGGCATGCAGGAAGGCTTTGACGTGGGGCTGGAGATGTCCGGCAATGAAGCGGCTTTGCGGGACATGATTGCCAATATGAGCCACGGCGGACGTATTGCCATGCTGGGAATTCCCGCGAAAGAGATGTCTGTGAATTGGAAGCAAATCATCTTCAATATGCTTACGATCCAGGGAATCTACGGCCGCGAAATGTACGAAAGCTGGTACAAAATGACGGTCATGCTTGAATCAGGCCTCGATATTCGGCCCATCATTACGCATCGTTTTAACTGGAATGAGTTTGAAAAAGGCTTTGACGCGATGCGCTCCGGCGAGTCCGGCAAAGTGATTCTGGACTGGCAGAGCTTGCGGTAAGCAGTTTCACTCGATAGCTGCGTTTTTCTACAGGCTAACTCCTAGGTGATGTTACCCCCAAGACCTGACATTTCTGATGTGGGATTTAATGTTTGCTTTTACGAGTCTCCTTCCTTACGGCCACGTTGTATAACGAGGGCATCAAAGCTTTCACAATGCGAAGAGAGGATCCAATGTCGAAAAGTGTGCTCATTGTGGATGACAGCTTCGTCATTAGAAAAGGCCTACGATCCATTCTCGGGAATGACGCCGAGGTGACCGTGTGCGGAGAGGCCGCGAATGGAATGGAGGCCATTGAGCGCGCACGTGAATTGAATCCGGATGTGATCGTGTTGGATGTTTCCATGCCTGTGCTGAATGGGCTGCAAGCTGCCCCTGTACTCCACAAGATGTTGCCCAAAACTTCCATCATTCTATTCACGTCCTATGGAAACGTTGTGAGCGATCAGGAAAATCAACTAGCGGGAGTTGATGCCGTTGTTTCCAAGGACGAAGGCGCCACCAGCTTGCTAAAAAAAATACACTCGACCTATCCGCACGGATCATCGAGCATCAATTAGCGACCTCAAGTCATGCTTGAAGTGTGAAGCCCTTTCCCTGCAATATAATTCCTCAACGAAATCGCTCGAAATCTTACCCAATCGGACTCAACCTTTGACGCGATTACTTGAATGACGATTACTTGAATAACGAAAGATCCACGGCTTCTCCCATGGCTTTGTAGCCGCCATCGCCGGGATGCAGATGATCTCCGCCGTCGTAGGCAGGCAACATTTGACCGGGATGTTGCGGGTCTTCCGTCGCTTTGTCGAAGTCCACGACGGCATCGAATTTACCGCTGGTACGAATCCATTCGTTCACCGCGTGGCGCTTCTCGTCTTTTTCTTCGGAGTAGTAGCCGGCAAACTTCACAACCTTAAATGGTGTGAGCGTGCAGCCATACACCTTCAATCCTTTTTCATGCGCGCGTTCAATGATTTGTTGCAATCCCGCGATAATTTCCTGGGCGCTGACGATCTCCTTGCCAGGGCCGCCTCCTGGCTGCGCATGGCCGATGTCATTGATGCCTTCCATCACGAGCAAATATTTCACGCCCGGTTCAGAGAGAACATCGCGGTCAAAACGTTCCAGGGCGCTGCGCCCAAAGGCAACACCATCTCCGTAGCCGTCATGCAAGACGCGGTTGCCGCCAATGCCAGCATTCAAAACGGCGATATCGTGATGTCCCGCGGCCGCCAGACGCGCCTCCAAAATATCCGGCCAGCGATGGTTCTGGTTCGAAGTGGAAAGAGCGCCGTCAGTAATCGAGTCGCCAAGCGTGATAATCGCATAGTTAGATTCAGGCGCGAGAACATCAACGCCGTCGAGGATGACCCACGACCAAATATCTGTAGCTCCTGTCAGGTTCGGTTGCGCTGCAAAATTTCCCGGACCGGAAAGATAAGAGGTCTGTTGCGCTGACCAATGCCCCGTCATTTCCGTCATTGTGTCAGGAACGAAAATACTGATGGCTAAATCGGCATGTTCAGGAACATCCATGTCCACCGGATCACTCAGAACCACCGCGCCTGCGGGAATCGCCATGGAAGGCTGCCCGCTGAAAGTAACGACATGGTCCGAAGAGGCCACGATTACCGAGCCCGCATCGCGAACCGCGATATGAGCTGCGCCGATGGTGAGCGCAGTGGTTCCGAAAAGATTCGAAAGCCGAATGCGGACCTTCTTACCGGCAATGGTCGTATGAATAATTTCCCGTAGTGTTTGATTGGCCACTTTTGGGGCATGTGAGTTACCCAGCGCTGGACTCGCCGCCCACGTCCCCACCCAATGCATGCCTGCGTCATTTTGCGAAAATGCAGGCTGGGCCAGGACAATGCTAATCGAGAAAATAAAAAGGCCAACGGCAATCGATCGAAATAATTTTGCTGTGCTCACGGGAGTCCTTTCGTTACCGGCTTTGCATTATCGTGAAATGTTTTCTGTTTGTAAATGCTCTCCGCGCTTTCGCTGGATGTACATCCTGATGTCAGCGCACAACCTCCCAGGCAAGATGACTCTCTAAGAGGCATGAGCAAACTTATGGCTATGAGAAAAAGCTCGTCTAAAAAGACGACGTCGAAAAAATCTTCAGGACGGAAATATGGAAAGGCCGCCGGCAAGACTGTGGCTAGCGCGATGCGTCGCAAAAAAAGTGGAACGCTGAAATCCGGGAAAGGCGGCAAGGGCGGAAAAGTAAAAAGCCGCAAGCAAGCAATCGCCATCGGACTTTCGGAGGCTCGTAAGAAGGGCGCAAAAGTTCCAAAGAAGAAATCAGCCTAATAGCCAGAAACCATCGCCGGCTGCGCGCCGATTGCACCGAGGCATCGGCCGTCGTTAAAAACTGATCCGCATGACACCCTTGCAGAAATACAAGGGTGTTCTTTATGCACAGAATTAAGATTGGACAGCGAAAGACGTTCGCTGTCCCCGGCTCTTCCATTCTTGAGCGCTGATCTCCCAAATTTCCGCCAGGGCTTTGCCGGAAACATACTCGCGTTCTTCAGTAGCAACCACTCGCATGCCGTTCTTTTCGGAGATCCGCCGGGAGGCGCTGTTGGAAACGGCTTTACAAACGCGAAGCGTCGGGAACCCGAGCGTATTAAACCAATATTCAAACACCGCTTCCGTGGCTTCGGTCATCAGTCCCTTACCTTGCCACTGCAAGCCGAGCCAAAATCCGCGATTATCGTTGTCGCCTTTCATCAGACCGATCGCACCGATGATGTGATGTGGCCCATCTTTCAGCCACAGGCCCCAATGCCATTCATCGCCACGCGCCATGGCAGGAAGGACGACATCGCGGTAATGCGAATGAGCTCCATTTTCGGGATAGGGCCAAGGCACACGGCTGTTTAAGTGCCGCACGATGTCCCAATGAGGAAAGAGTATTTGGGTGGCTGCTGCATCGGAAAGCTCGAGGGGGCGAAGATGTAGTCGCGCTGTTTCGAAAGCAGGGATCATATCTCTACTCTCGCTGGGACCGCATATCTATTTTGCTGGAGCGCGGTCAATGCCCGAATGTCGTTGCCGCTGACGCAGACGCTCCTTTTTGACCTACCATAATGGCTTCCTGCATTTGCCTGAAAAGCTCGCCAATGGCGCCAGGTGTATGCGAGACGAAGATCGTATTGCTTTTATCCTGTGCGCC
>DASXCC010000147.1:0-4043 GCA_036491415.1 Terriglobales bacterium
CGGATACGCTGTGATATAGCTGACTTCAGCAGTGTTAATGGTACGAATTGAGCTGGCAGCCGCAGACTCATTAGCAGCCATGCGTGCGCGCAGCAAGTTCGGGATAGCAATCGCAGCAATGATCAAAATGATCGCGACTACAATCAACAACTCGATTAATGAAAAACCCTTTTGTTTCCGCATTTCTTTGTCCTCTCTCCCCTTTTGGTCTGGAATGACCAACGCAGGAGATACTTGCATTCCCATAACCGGACAAGAGGTACTTAAGTTACCCGTCTGAAATTTCCGTAAGTATGTTATTCCATGGGCCCTAGCAATCTTTCGTAATATCAACCGTTCTTATTGAACTTCCAGAATGTCAAGTTTTGTCAAGATTCGTATAGAAACTTAGACAAAATGTGTCACTTAGCGTCGCCAAGGCAGTAAGCGCACGCTTGATCGGTATATCCGGCAGGAAAGCAATCGCGCATAGCTTTTCCGCTTCGGAGAAAGTCGCAAATCGTCTGCCCGTCCCGACCAATTATTTAATTCGATGCCATCACAGCACAAGTTTAGGAACTCTCCACCCATAGTTGCAGCGAAGTGGAGTCTTCGCCTAACGGCCCATGGTGATCTTAAGCAAACCGCTCACGGCAAAACGGGGTTTGAATCGGCCATCCAAATCGGCCATCCATCAGAAATGGGTGTGATAAGCTGTGCCGCATATGGGGCCAAATGAAAATCCTACATAAGAAAAGATCCGCCATGAATCGCAAAAGCAAGTTCACGATTGCGATAGCTACGGCGGTGCTTGCTGTGCTCGTCACAGTCGTTTACGCGCAGGACAAGTTCTCGCTGAAATCTCCGAGCGGAATCGCGTTCTCCGACTTCAGGGGATACGAAGACTGGTCGGTGGTCTCTTCCGCGCGGACCGACGAAGTGCTCAAGGTGATCGTCGCCAATCCGACCATGATCAACGCTTACAAAGCCGGCATTCCGGGCAACGGCCAGCCTTTTCCGGAGGGCTCCATGATTGTGAAGCTCCAGTGGAAGCCGAAGAAGAGTACGGAGGCCCCGTTCGTTGTGGATGTGCCGGACGTCTTTACTCAAGCTTTCGTTATTGAAAAAGACAGCAAGAGATTTCCGAAAAGCGGCGGGTGGGGATATGCGGTGTTCAATTATGAAGCCGCATCGGACAAGTTCAGCGCCGATGCCAAAAGCCCATCAGATTGCGGACTCGCGTGTCATACGGCGGTAAAGGCGAAGGATTACATCTTCCATCCGTACCAGAAGCGTTGAAGCCGACTGCGCATCTCTAATATTGTATCTACAACGGGCTGCCCTAAGGCACACTCGCGGGCTCACGAACAGCCAGGGTATTTCATTGACGAGGCAGACGAGACTTGTGACTCGTTTTGATCGCTGCCCTCGTCGTAGTCCATAGCGGGAAAATAGAATGTCTGAAAAATCAACAACCCTCAAAAAACCTTAGAAAGACAACTTCGCATACATCGTCTCCTTCTAAGCGGCGGACATTCTCCCCATCGGAGTTCAACATGCGTTTCGGTGCGTGGTTCGCTTCTTTCCTTCTACTTCTACTGAGCGGATCGGCTTTTGGCGGTGGTACGGTCGGCTTCAACGTCAAATGGTATTCGACTCCTGGTTTCCCCTTTGTCGATGAAAATTATCCGGTTACCGGCGGCATTGTAATCGCCGACTTCAATCGTGATGGTATTCCCGACGTTGCCTATAGCGCTCCTTGCTGTGAAGGTGGCGGCTCCGGCCCGGTGATCGTCAAGATGGGGACTGGTGGCGGAAATCTTGGACCCGATGTGTCTTATCAATTTGGCGCAAAT
The DNA here is from genome assembly GCA_036491415.1 of Terriglobales bacterium. Classification (GTDB taxonomy): domain Bacteria; phylum Acidobacteriota; class Terriglobia; order Terriglobales; family Acidobacteriaceae; genus JAICKN01. The sequence continues at coordinate 1,836 of DASXCC010000147.1, forward strand.
GACTTAAGTGAGTTGACGAGTGCAGACCTCAACGGCGATGGTTGGCTCGACATTGTAGCGCGCGATCCACTCATGGACAGGATGTCTGTGCTGCTCAATAACGGGGATGGGACATTTCAATATATTGGGTTTATCGGGTATATCGGAGGACTTCCGGGTTCGTTTACTCTAGGAGATTTTAACCACGACGGCAAGATTGATCTGGCGGAGATCGTCTGTGACTCTCCCGATGCTGGATTTCCTTTTGGGTTCGCAAATTGCACGCTGGGCGTTCTATTGGGAGATGGTACAGGTACAAACTTTACGCAATCGCAATCGATCCAACTGGCTGGAGCGTCTTACAATCTGCAGTCAGCCGACATTAATGGCGACGGCATCCTCGACTTGATTTACGTGCAGAACAACCGGGGAGTCATTCGTTTCGGACTCGGCAACGGGACCTTCTCTCCCCAAATTTACCTCACACCACCCACTACAGACCCGGTAGATGCAGCGGCGATCGCCGACTTTAACAATGACAGCCGGCTCGACGTTGCCTTGCTTTCCGGCCACCCATGCCATCCGACCTGCGGCGCAGGGACCGCGAATACCGTTTGGATGTACCAGAATAATGGCGGAAACAGTTTCACACTTACGACGCAGACAAAATTCGCCGCCCACGGCGGAGCGATCGTGGCGGCCGATTTGAATGGCGACCTCAACCAGGACTTGATCTACTTCAACCCTTTTGCCACTGGCATGTACCCGGTACTGCAACGGTCTGAAGGCTTCCAATACGCCCTCGGGCTCGGCAAAGACGATCTTGGCACGCAGGGAACTTTGGCCAATAATGGGTCCGAGACGGCTGTTGCTTTCCGCGACATGGACGGCGACTCTCGGCCCGACTACGCTGTCGTTGATTGGGGCAATGGCGCGCTGGGTATCGGAATCCAGACAGGCGGTTACAAGATCTGTCCGCCGCCGAGCTCAGCCAATCTAGCCGCCAAGATTTGTGGAGTCTCAGACGGCGCGACCGTGACATCGCCTTTATTGATAAAAGCATCCGGCAATTCGCCCGCGGGAGTAAACCAAATGCAGGTTTGGATAGACGGAAAGAAGCAATACGTTATATGGGACGATCAAATCTCGAGGAAATTTGCGCTCAGCTCAGGGATGCATCGCATCGGAGTCATCGCGAATGACAAATACATGGGATCGGCGAAAACGGTCGTCAACGTGATTGTGCCGTAGAAAAATTTCAGAACTTCAGATCTTCTGATTCTGCATGTAATGTTTTTGAGATTTGCCGACACTCAGAGCAAGAGTGGGAAAATCGTCTGCCTGTCGGGACCAATTCATCCAAAGCGTTGGTTAGGCAACGCCGATTTGATTGGATTTCCCTACTAAAATCCGCTCCGCGGCAGCGACGATGCTTTCTCCTTCTGATTTTGAGATAAGTGCGGAGAATCCGAAAGATTGAGCCTTTTCCTCGGTGAGGATTTTTCCATGGGAGGTAAAAAGAATCAGACATGTCTCCGGCATCATTTTCTTCAACATCACGCCGGCATCGAGTCCATTCATGATGGGCATGGCCATATCCAAGACAACAATTTGCGGTTTGAATTCTCGGGCTTTCGCGATGGCTTCGCGCCCATCTATTGCTTCGGCGCAAACGTTCCAACCTTCTTGCTGAAACATACGCCGCAGCCCTCGCCGGATAGAAGCGTTATCGTCGGCGATAAGGATGCTCTTCACATAAGCCAAATTTCAATGCGCCTGCAAACGAAGGAGGAGAGACAACAGCATTATGGCCTGCCATCTCCAAAAGGCAAATAAGGTACATCATGTACGACTACGTACTGATACCGTCCCGCAATGACACAACCCGTTTAAAAGTAAAATGATAGGAAGACCAACAAATCCTTCTTAATGAGTCAAGACCGCTTAGGAAGTGACTTGGCGCCTCTTACCTGAGGAGTTTCTCGCGCACATATGTTAGGAACACGACGGGCGAGTGTCACTCTGGCTGCTGGCATTTTGCAAAAGGCAGCACTCATTACTATTACTGACTCCCGTGGAGCTGTGACAATCATTAATCGGCACCGTCTGGAAGAAGCACCCTGCGGGTGTTACTACGCTAGGTTGAGCAGTCTCGAAAGCGGGGAAATAAAGCGTCCCGGCAGGCGTAAAGACCTTTAAAAAAATCCTTGGTTTGGCGCAGAAGCGTAT
>DASXCC010000148.1:0-6841 GCA_036491415.1 Terriglobales bacterium
CAATCGCGCAAAATCCGTCCGCAGTCAATTCAGAGCGGGAGAACGCCTGCCTCAGTTCTTTGACCAATGCATTGTGGCGGCCTTCCACCAGCCGCAGGCGATCGGGTTCCCGGGAGGTGTTTTTCATGCGTAGCAGTGATGATACCGCTTTGTTCGGAATCTGGCTCTGCTCATGGTATGTTAGGTTTTCGTAGTTTTCGTATCGAACCCAAAGGAAATTCAGTGCGCGTAGAAATTGTAAAGATCAGCAGCGAGACACCAGAAACATCGCTTGTTCGTTACGCCGCGGACCAGATCCGCGCCGGAGAAGTTCTGGGCATGCCAACCGACACGTTTTATGGACTGGCTGCCGATCCATTCAACCTTCGCGCCGTGGATCGCGTGTACGAAATTAAGTCGCGCTCGCGTCACAAGCCTCTTTCATTGTTGATCTCGAACGTCGAACAGGCGGAACAACTTGCGCAGCCGCTGCCGGATGAGTTTTATATGCTGGCCAAAAAATATTGGCCGGGGCCTTTGACGGTCATTGTGAAAGCTTCGTCGAGATTGCCGCTGAAAGTAACGGCAAATACCGGGCACGTGGCGCTGCGCGTTCCCAACGCCGCCATTCCTCTCGCGGTCGTGGAAGCTGCACAGATTCCTATTACCGCGACTTCCGCGAACTTGAGCGGGGAATCGGAGTGCACATCGGCCGATGCCGTGCGCCAGCAGCTGCAAAATCGCATTTCCATCATTGTGGATGGCGGTAGTTCCCCGCGGGAAGTTGCTTCGACCATTATTGATCTGACTGATGAAGAGGCGCGCTGGAAGATCATCCGCCAGGGTGCAATTCCGTCGCAGGATATTTCCACCTTTTTCGCGCAGGGATGAAGCCAGCAGCAAGCAAACGGCCCTCGAAGCTTCCTCTTTTATTGCTCGCTTTGCTGTCGATTGCTTTGGTCGTTTATTTTGCTTTTACGTCGCTTGCAATTTTGCGCGCGGCCACTCTCCAACAACTCAGGCCCGCGGACGCCATCGTCGTTTTTGGCGCGGCGGAATATGCCGGGCGTCCATCTCCGGTATTTCGCGCGCGATTGGATCATGGTTACGAGCTGTACCAGGAAAAATTGTCTTCCGTAGTCATTACAACGGGAGGGGCCGCGACCGATCCCCATTTCAACGAAGGACAAGTCGGCCACGATTACCTGATGAAGCGAGGCATTCCGGAAACTTCGCTCATCGCAGAGACACAAGCTTCCGATACAGCGCAATCTGCAGTTCGCGTAGCGGCCATAATGCGGGAAAATCACATGCACACGTGCCTCGCGGTGAGCGATGAGTACCACGTTTTCCGCATCCGCAAAATGCTCCAGCATGAAGGGGTGACGGTGTATCTGGCGCCGCGGCAGGATTCGCGGCCCCACTCCAGCTTTCAAAGAGCATTCGGGGTGTTGCGTGAGGCAGCGAGTTATCTTCTCTGGAAATTGGGAATTACCGGCTGAACTACCAGCCCTTTTGTTTGCGCAATTCCGTAATGTGCGCGACGTGATGCTTCCCATGCCACGCGTAAATGATCAGCGATTTTTCCAGCGGAACAAGTTTGTCCATCTCCGGATGACGAAACGTGCGCTTCCACTCCTCAGGCTTCATCGCTTTCAATAGACGCACCCAGCGATCGTGCAGCGAGTCCATTAATGTGAGCGAGACTTCAAGCGGCGTGGACTGCGTGTCCCCCAATTTCGCCCAGCGATTTTCCTCATACGGCTTGATAGTCGGTTCATCTTCAGTGAGCGCAAGTTTGAAGCGGATATAAGCATTCATGTGGCTGTCAGGCACATGATGCGTAACCTGCCGCACGGTCCAACCACCGTCTCTGTAGGGAGTGTCGAGCTGTTGCGGAGTTAAGCCATTCACTGCGGCGCGCAGAGCGGCGGGAGTTTTCTCGATCTCGGCGATCATGTTGTTGCGGTCCGCTTCTGTAACAGCGACATCGAGGTTGAATCGGCCGATCGGATATCGAGGGTCTTTGTTTTCCATAGAGACTCCGGAAGTTTGAATTAGCTGAAGATCAGATGATCGTCATTTGTAAAAAGACGCGTAAATAATTGCCAGCGATGTCGCGCTTAGAGTTCCAAGAAAATTCACCGCATCATTGTTCAGCAAGCGCCGCCTTTCGAACAGCGCCCCCAGCAAGCTGTCGGCGAGCATTCCAATCATGGCTGCCGCTGCGGCAAGTACTGCTCCATGCACAGAAACCAGCTGCAAAACAAAACAAACAACACTTACCAGTATTGCGGCTGATATTCCTGCGAGCGTACCTGACGGGCTTACTCCGCCATCAGTTCCCGCCGGCACTTTCTGACAAGTCGTGATCAATCGAGCATGATTCTGTAATTGGCCAAGTTCGCTGGAAACTGTATCAGCCGCGGCTTCCGAAAAAGCAGCCACCATTCCAAGCGAGAACATTTCATTCCCATGAAATAGAAACTTGGGGCGAACAAGATGCAGCAGCGCACATCCGGCGGCGACGCTTAAATTCGCAAAAACCTGCGAAGCTTTTCTACCTGTTTTCTTCTCCGCCGTGCCCAATTGCAATTTTTTTCGATAGCCAACGCGTGTACTTGCCCAAGCGAGAACAAATACCGTGACGAGTCCGGCGAACGCTGCAATTCCATTTCCCAGAATCAGAATGAAACAAATGAAGCCGCCTGCGATCGCGCCGGAAATACTTACACCGCGAATCTTCCAGGCGAGGAAGGCAAAGGCATCGGTGATCAAAAATGCCAGCAGGATTTGGTGAGCGCCAAGCAAAGCCATATAGAGAATGAAACATTCTAGATGGTTTTTCCGTAAGAGTCAGAGAGCATATGCAGGCGTGCATTCCTGTGAATCGTGACGATGCGCGTGTGCTAGAGTGCATGAATGGATCAGCCTGCAATTGCAACTGAATCCCTGAGCCGGCAGTTCGGAACATTTACTGCCGTGCAGGACGTAAATCTTTACGTTCAACCTGGCCAATTCTTCGGCTTCCTCGGGCCGAATGGCGCGGGAAAATCCACGACTATCAAAATGATGACCGGGCTCCTGGCCCCGTCGTCCGGCCGAATACGAATTTTGGGTCTGGATCTCAATGAAAATCCGATTGAAGTAAAGGGTCAAATCGGCGTGGTCCCGGAAGATATGGCGCTGTTCGGCCGCCTGACAGGCTCGGAATATTTGAACTTTGTCGGACGCATGTATGGGCTGGACCGCGAGACTGCATCGAAGCGGGCAAGTGAACTCCTAGATTTTATGCAACTCGCGGAGGCGCCTAAGAAATTGGTGATGGATTATTCACACGGCATGCAAAAGAAAGTTGCGCTGGCCGCGGCTGTTATCCATGGACCGAAAATTCTGTTTCTGGACGAGCCTTTTGAAGGGGTTGATGCCGTGGCTTCAGGAACTCTGAAGACGATGCTGCAGCGAATGATTGCGAATGGCGCAACTATTTTTCTGACTTCCCATGTGCTGGAAATTGTGGAACGGCTTTGCAGCCACGTCGCTATTATTCACAAAGGTCATCTGGTGGCGCAGGGATCGCTCGAAGAGTTGCGGGCCGGAGTGCAGGCAGAAGCCGCGCCGGCCGGGGCAAGTAGTGATCTTGTGTCAGGCCAGAAGTTAACGCTGGAAGAAATTTTCCTGCGGATTGTGGGAGGTCCGCAGACACAAAAAGAAGAACTTTCCTGGCTTGGATAAAGATTTGGACCGCAGAAATATCCGAATAATTCCGTAATTTAGAAACATGCTAGGCATCAACACTGCTCAACGCGAACTGCTCTCAGCCCTTGCCGCTGCGCGCTGGCAAATGTTCATGCATTCGCTGCGTTCGGTTCGCGGCAAGCTGGAAATGTTCTCGCGCGTTTTGGTCGGATTTCTTTTCACCATCCTGGCCATCGGCGGGGCGATTGGGCAGGGCGTCACTGCCGGATATTTCGTCAGCCGTGGTCACACGGAGTGGCTGGCATTTCTACTCTGGCCGGTACTGCTTTTCTGGCAGGGATTTCCGGTGATGGCATCGGCGTTCAGCGAAAGCCCTGAATCTTCCTACTTACTGCGCTTTCCTCTCAGCTATCGCTCTTATTTCCTGGTTCGGATCTTTTACGCACTCCTCGATCCTGCGAATTTCGTGGGTGGATTCTGGCTGCTGGGAATCACGCTCGGAGTCGGCATCGCTGCGCCGCGTTTACTGATTTGGACCGCAATCGTCCTTTTGACATTTGGCTTGTTCAATATGCTGCTCACCCAGATGATTTTCGTCTGGATCGAGAAATGGTTGGTGCAGCGCCGCACCCGCGAAATCCTGGGCGTTTTATTTTTTCTGGTTATGATGAGCTTTCAGTTCATTGGGCCATTCATGAGCCACTATGGACGAAGTTCAAAGACGGCGTTAACAGCAACTTTCGCGCGTACTTCGGCGTGGCAGCAATTATTTCCGCCCGGCGCCGCCGCTCACGCGATCGCGCAAATGGGCAACGCTAAATGGTTCGCAGCTTTCGGGTTTTATGTTTTTCTTGCAGCCTATGCAGCGCTGGTGTTCTCGCTGTTGAGCGTTCGATACTACGCGCAATTTCGCGGTGAGAATTTAAGCGAGACGGAAGGCCCCAAAAAAACCGGCGACACGACTAAACCAGCCCCGCTGGGATGGAATATTCCGGGCTTGCCCGGCACGATTGCCGCGATATTTGAGAAGGAGATTCGCTTTTTAATTCGCAGCGGGCCATTGCTATTCAGTCTGGCGGTGCCTCTGATTATGGCGGTGTTTTTTCGCGTGCAAATTACCAGCAGAGGCGGCGGAAGCTTCTTTTCCCGCTCGCCGATATGGGCATTCCCGGCGGGCGCCGCCTATGCCTTGCTGTTGTTGACGAACCTCAGCTACAACGCCTTTGGCGGAGACACAAACGGAGGCATGCAGTTCTTCTTTGCCGCGCCGGTTCGTTTGCGGCAAGTGCTGATCGCCAAAAACCTGGCGCATACTTTTGTCTTCGTTATTGATGTGACCCTGGTCTGGATTGCGGTATGGCTGTTGTATCAGCGTCCGTTGCTGTATGTGACCCTGCTTACGCTGGCTGCGGCGTTGCTGGTTTTGCCCTTGGATTTCACCCTGGGAAACGTGTTTTCAATTTATTCTCCGAAGAAATCGAATCCCGGAAAATTCGGGCAACAGCGCGCAGCGCAACTGACGGTATTGGCCAGCTTCGGACTGCGGGCGGTCCTTCTTGGATTTGTTGGGCTTGTTGTATGGCTCTGCCGCCTTTATGGAAATCTCTGGTTGGCGGGACTGATATTCCTTGTACTCTCCGTTGCATCCTTTGCCGTATACGCGTCTTTATTGGGCTATTCCGAAAGGTTAGCGTTCAATCGCAGGGAAGTGATGATCGCTGAATTGGGCAGAAAATAGCAGCGGAGGAACCCGCGAGAGCATTGGGAAATTATCTATCGGACCAAAGCAGTGGATGCGGCCAGTCGGTACATTCCGCACCTCGTTACTTTTACAGATCAGCTTATGTGCCGTGAGCGTGGGAATAGTTTTACGCGCGTTCTGCCGTGGCGGTTTCTTTCGGCAGCAACTGCATGAGTTCCAACTTGATGACTTCTAAACGTTGTCGCCGGAGTTCCTGTTGTTCCTTGTACCAAGGCGTGCGATGGTGTTTGTTGGCTTTATAAATCTCGTTCGCTTTGCCAATTTCTTTGATCTCTTCGCGCAATCGAGAAAGTTGTGTCGGTATATGCATGTTCTTAGTGTAACGGAATTCCTAAAACATTAGGACGCATGCCAATTATTTCTTCCAGTTGGACTTGCGCGGGTATCTATCGATGCGAAAAGTAATCAGGAGCGTTCTCGCGCTTCCATTTGATGTTGCAGCCGACGCTAGGCTTCTGGTCGGCAGTGACGGCACGGCCTGCCAATACGGCGTCGAGCGCATCACGTAAATCTTTCCCCGTCACCGGACATCCATTGCCTGGCCGGCTGTCGTCGAACTGTCCTCGATAAACCAAGCGATGATCGCGATCAAATAGAAAAAGGTCCGGTGTGCACGCGGCGCGATAAGCTTTTGCGACTTCCTGCGTTTCATCGTAAAGATACGGAAAGGTGTAGCCAGCCTGCTTGCTTTCTTCAGCCATTTTTTCAGGACCATCCTGCGGATAGTTGGTCGCATCGTTCGAACTGACGGCGATAATGCCCACGCCGCGCGCCTGATACTCCTTGGCGAAGGCCGCGAATTCTTTGCGGATGTGCTTCACAAATGGACAGTGATTGCAGATGAATGCCACCAGCAACGCAGGCGCATTTTTGAATTCCGCAAGCGAGGTAATTTTCCCGCTCGGATCGCGAAGGTTAAAGTCGGGCGCGCTGGTGCTCAAGGGAAGCATTGTGGAAGGGGTTTCAGCCATAAAGTCCTCTGTCCTCTGTCCAAAGTTAGCGGATTCTTGAGGTGGGAGTCTAGCTCTCACGTCGGCATGACATGATTCAGCTTGAGACAGCCTCCACATTAAACCCTTCCACCACCATGCTTGGCCGCTCCCCGCGGGTGTCGGCGTGCTTTAGTTCTGTCTTGATCATGCGCTCTTCGCCGGGCATCAAGTTGAAATAATTGTCCTCGTAGATGACCGGAAGAATGCGGTCGCCGGATTTTTCCCGCACGACTTTCAGCCTCGTCATAAGCGACGGATGCGAGGAGAAATTTTGCGCGTGGGTCGTTAACTGCCACAGGTCGCCGTGTTTCGTTACAGTCGTATTGGTTTTAATGCGCGCTTTTGGCAGTTGTCGAATCGCGCGATAGTTTCCTTCCTGCATCGGCCGCAGGTAGAGGTTCCGCGAAAC
>DASXCC010000149.1:0-5752 GCA_036491415.1 Terriglobales bacterium
AAAAGTTTTCCCGGCGTTTCGTCCCGACAAAGCTTTGCGGGTGGAAGATGCACAGGCGCTGAATGAATGGATGGGAAGACTCAGCGCAGTTGCGAATGTCGAGATCGGTAATCTATCTGGTTTGTTGGATGCGCTCAAAAAACGCCACGATGATTTCCATGAGCATCGATGCCGCCTTTCAGATCATGGCCTTGATTTTTGTTTCGCAGATCCCTGTACCAGGCAAGAAGCGGAAGTCATATTCAGTAAGGTGCGCAAGGGAACGAATGCGAGCACGGAAGAAGCTACGAAATTTGCCAGCTTTCTTATGATTTTCTTTGCTCAGTTGGATGCGGAAAGAGGATGGACGAAGCAGTTGCACCTGGGCGTCCTACGCAATGCAAACTCCCGCATGTTGAAAGTGCTCGGTCGCGATATGGGGTTTGATTCCATCGGGGATGGGCGGCAAGCCTTGCCGCTGGCCCAATATCTCGATCGATTAGACCGCGATGGTCAGCTGCCGAAGATGATTGTGTACAACTCGAATCCTTCCGACAATTATCTTTTTGCTACGATGCTGGGTAATTTTCAGGACGGAAGTGTCGCCGGCAAAATTCAGTTCGGAAGTGCGTGGTGGTTTCTGGATCAGAAAGAAGGAATCGAGTGGCAACTGAACGCACTTTCTAATTGTGGGTTGCTCGCGCGCTTCGTCGGCATGATTACGGATTCACGTTCATTCATGTCGTTTCCGCGCCATGAGTATTTTCGCCGCGTATTATGCAACCTTGTCGGCACCGAAATGCAAAATGGTTTGCTTCCTGATTCCATGGAGCTGGTCGGAAAAATGGTCCGCAACATTTGCTTTCATAACGCAGCCTCATATTTAAATATGCCCGGCATCGAAGCGATGGAATCCTTGCCGGTCGTGGCAGAGCATGCTTAATCCATAAATTCGCTGGGCCTTCTAAGAAAGTAGCGGCGTTGCATATCAAGTTCCGAATTCTACGCGGAGTTTTACCTTTGATGTTCCTTGCACAAGCATGCGTCGCGGCTGCGTTCGGCGCTACTGCTCCGCCGCCACGAAAGACTGTCGTTGCTGCTGCGGATGGCACAGGAGATTTTCGTTCCTTGCATGCCGCAGTGAATGCTTTGCCGGAAAACGGCGGCGAAATCCGCATTAAACCAGGAACGTATCGCGAAGTTGTGGTGATTGATAAGCCGCATGTCCGTTTGGTAGGCGATGCTAAGGAGCCTGCAAAGGTCGGGATTGTTTTTAATAAGAGTCACGCCAGTGCTGGAGGCACTCTGGCTTCCGCAACCGTCGCAGTCAACGTAGACGACTTTTATGCCGAGGGCGTTACCTTCGCCAATGACTACAGTCTGGATAAACCTCTCGGCAATGGTTCGCAAGCTGTCGCATTACTGATTCGCGGAGATCGTGCTGTTCTTCGCCACGTCCGCTTGATCGGTTTTCAAGATACGCTTTACGCCAGAAGCAAATCATGCGTGTCCGAACAGGGCCCGTGCGCGGTTACCCGCCAATACTTTTCGGATTGCTACATCGAAGGCAATGTAGATTTTATTTTTGGCGACTCCAAGGCGGTTTTCGATCATTGCGAAATTCACGCGCTTCCCAACAGCCTGGTATTTCTCACCGCACAAAGCAAACATTATCCTGACGAGCCCAGCGGATATGTCTTCGACCGCTGCAAAATTACTTCATCGGACGGAACACCCAAAATTTATTTAGGGCGCCCCTGGCGCGCGTATTCCACTGTGGTCTTTTTAAATACAGATATTGAAGCCAGTATTGACCCTGCGAGATGGCGCGAGTGGACACCCGGCGAAACGCACAAGATCGATACATCCTTTTATGCGGAATACAACTCGCGCGGCCTAGGCGGAAACGTAAGCCAACGTGATCCGCATGCCAAACAATTGCAGGAGAACGATGTCGAAAAATACTCCACCAAAATATTTTTGGCCGGGCAAGATCATTGGGATGCCACCAAAGTTCACTAATTAGGTTTTAGATTGAGTTCAATATCAGGGAGCGACGTAAATGAGTGAAACGGCAAATGACAAGATGGTCTTTAGAAAGACAAACCAGCATGTTGGGCGACGTATTTCAGTGACGCCGGCGAATAGCGAAACGAAACATCTGAGTTATGGACGCATCATTCTCTATGGCCCCATGAGGTCCGTGTCATTTGAAAATGGCGGCGAGGAAACCGGGCTCATCTGCTTGTCAGGATCGGCGCTGGTAAGAATTGGCGGCAAGAATTTCGAGTGCGAGCAATATGACTCGATCTACATTCCTCGCGAAAATAAAATTGAAGTCAGCACAAAATCTTCCGTAGACTTCGCCGAGTTTTCTTCCGACGTGGAAAACCAATATCCGCTTCAGTTCATTCGTTACGCTGACATTTCCAAAGATTCTTCGCTGAAGTTCACAACCGGCATGCCCGGTCAGCAACGCCACCTTAATATCTGTTTAGGTAAGAACGTCCAAGCCGGGCGTTTGGTGGCGGGTTTCACATTTTCCGAGCCCGGAAATTGGACGAGCTGGCCTCCGCACGAGCACGCCACTATGCTCGAAGAAATGTACGTGTACTTCAACATGCCTGCTCCTGCATTCGGGCTGCAGCTTGTATATAAAGATACGGAGTATCCGGAGCTGGTGGTTCCGGTGCGCGACGGCGATGCCGTTCTCATGCCCGCGGGTTACCACCCCAATGTGGCCGTGCCCGGACACTCGATCGGATTCTTATGGGCCATGGCGGCGCATCGGGAAAAAGAAGACCGGCAATTCGGCGTGGTTAATGTGCAGCCGGGATTCAATCAAAGTGGTACAGGTCTGGAAGCCAGCCGAAAATAAAGTAAAGCCGCTACTTATCGTCGCTGAACAGGCGCGAGTGGAAGATCAAAACTTCCGGCAGATGATTAAGAAAATATGCAGCGCTATGATTGCCGGGGTAGAGATGAAACTCGTGCCGAATCCCTTCCGAAATCAGCTGTTTATCGAGCGCGGCCGCTCCTTTTTCGAATCCGAATTCGTCTTCTGTTCCGCAATTGAAGTAGATTGCTAATTTCATAATGCTTCCGCGATTCTGACGTGCCAAAACAAACGGACTGTTCCGATTCCAATGCTGCACATTGATAGGATTGCCGAACACGGACGTGAGTAACTTTCCCAACTGTCCCGCAGTCTGTGCGCTCGAATTGATTTTGCTGGGAGGCTCAGTGATGAGAGCGGCGCTCTGGGCGCTGACGGCAGAAAATAATTCCGGGTAAGCGAAGGCAAATCGTAGCGCGCCATATCCGCCCATGGATATGCCGCTGATGGCGCGAGACGAACGTTCACGGCGAATGGAATAGTGGGTCTCGATGTTAGAAATAAATTCGCGGATAAAAAAATCGTTGTAGCGAACGCGGCCATCTGCAGAGTTGATGTAAAAGCTGGCTTTCCCTTCAGGCGTGACGACGAGGTAGTCCTTCATCTTGCCTTGATCGTGCAGATCCTGCATCAAGTCCCATCCACCGCTCTTGAATAAGCTTTGTTCGTTGTCGCCTAGCCCATGCAAAAAATAAAGCACCGGATATCGTCTCGGTGGATGTGCCGCAATGCCTGCATCGTAACTGGCGGGAAGCATCACACAGTAGCGGACAGTTTCGTGAAGAATTGTGCTCTTCATCGCGTTGCAATCAACACGGCTTTGCGCGAAAGCGCCGGCAGTAAGAAATGGAAAACAGAAAAGAATCGTGCAGAGTGAAAGCTTGTGCATCTTGATCAGTTTACTCGTAGCGGAGAGCCTGTACCGGGTCAAGCTTTGCCGCTCTCGATGCCGGGTAGAGTCCAGATAACAAACTCACGACAATGGAAAAAGTGATTGCGCCGAGTACAAGCCACAACGGCACAGACCAGATTTCTGCCCGTGGAAAATCATGCCGCACCAGATAAATATTAGTGCCAAAATTAATGATGCGCCCGATTGTCCAACCGAGCGCAACGCCGAGTGCGCCACCCACAAGGCCCATGCCGCCTGCTTCCGCGAAGAAGAGACCTTGCACGTCCCCGTCGCTCGCGCCTAAAGCTTTCATGATTCCAATTTCGCGGCGGCGTTCCAGGATAGCCATGACCAGAGTGTTCACAATTCCAATGGAAGCTACGGCCAAAGCAAGGCTGCCGAAAATTCCCAGAAACACATCGAGCACCGCAAAAAACTGTCGCATGCTGCGAGTCGCGTCCACGATGGAAAAGGCGTTGAAGCCCATCTTCTTTATTGCGTCTTCGACATTCAAAACCTGATTCGGATTCTTCACCCGCACACTAAGCGAAGAGTAAGTCGGTGCTCCGTTCGAAGAGGTGTCACGCAGATCAGACTGCTGCATCACATGCAAATTTTGCGCATAAGATAACGGCAGAAAGACGCGCGCCCCGGCCATACCGCGCATGCTTTCCGGATTTTGATCCGTTATGCCGACAATTTTCAAAGTTTGCTGATGGGAAACCACCGAGTAAGCGTAGCTATTGTCGGCTGCATGAGTGGAGGCGGCAGGCATAGTGCGTTCCGAATAACGCATGGTTACTTCCTTGCCCAGCAGGGACTTTGCGACGTCGGCAACGTTCGTGTCATCCGCACCCGGCTTGCGTTCCTGGCCCAACAATTCTTCGGCATACGTTTTTTGGAGGATAACTTCGGGTGCGGTAGCGGAAGAGAAGTAATTTCCCTGCATGTTTTCAAATGCATCATTGCTGCGCGACGAAAGCGGAAGGCCCGCCACAATTGTCAGGTGAGGTTTTTCATCGAAGCTGATTTCAGTGACAAAGCGAATATCAGGATTGGCTTCTATCACGCCGGGAATCTGCGCAATCTTTTTGCGAGCTGTTTCATCCAGGGGAAGCCTTGCGGCTGCTGAAGAGCCATTTTCCGAAGGCTCGCGATAGACTCCGGCGGCGCGTCTTGACGTCGCTACGACGGTATCAAATAACCCGGACTTTTGCAGACGTTGGGACGCAAGCTGTTGCAATCCGATGCCCAGCGAGAGCATTGCTACCAGAGACGCGACGCCCACGGAGATGCCGATCGTCGTAAGCGAATTGCGAAAGATGGACTCGCGCAGGTTGCGGACCGCAAGATCCGTGATGTCGTAAAGCTTCATTGGATCGCCCTCTGGGGCTCGCCTGCGATCGTTGGTTTATTGGTCATGTCGTTGACGAGTTTTCCATCTGCCAAATGCACTAACCGTCCCGCATATTTCTCAGCCAGCGCTTGTTCGTGCGTCACCATTAAAACAGTCATGCCCAGCGACTGGTTAAATCCGCGGATCAGGTTCATGATCTCGGTGCCGGTGCGGCTGTCGAGGTTTCCAGTCGGTTCGTCCGCTAAAAGTAATTTAGGTTTGTTGATCAAGGCGCGCGCCAGGGATGCCCGCTGTTGTTCGCCGCCTGAAAGTTCCGGCGGACGATGCGTAACGCGCGCACCCAAGCCAACTCTTTCCAGTGCCTCACGCGCCATGTTCGCGCGCTCCTGACGATCAATCTCTGCAAAGCGCATGGGGAGTGCGACGTTTTCCAGCAGATTCATACTAGGGATCAAATTGAACGACTGAAAGACCATCCCCACCGTGTGCAAGCGATGCTTCGCCAACTCTTCACGCGACAGGGCCGCAAGGTCCTTCTCATGAACCACAACGGCGCCAGAACTGGGGCGGTCCAATCCGGCCACCAAATTCAGCAAGGAAGACTTGCCAGAACCTGAAGGGCCGAGCA
>DASXCC010000150.1:0-40145 GCA_036491415.1 Terriglobales bacterium
ACGGCTTTCCCGATATTTTCATCACCTGCATCGGTGAAAACCGCCTGTTCCGTAACACTGGCAAAGGCGCTTTCGTGGACGCCACAAAGCAAAGCGGACTCGGCGGACGGAAAAGTTTCAGCACTTCGGCAATCTGGTTCGACTATGACCGCAACGGCCTGCTTGATCTGTTCATCTGCAACTATGTGAAGTGGTCGCCGGAGCACGACGTATTTTGCAGTCTCGATGGGAAGAACAAGTCCTATTGCACGCCTGAGGCGTATCACGGAGAGACTTGCTGGCTCTTTCACAACCGCGGCAACGGGACTTTTGAAGATGTAACTGCCACCAGCGGCATCTTCGACAGCAGTTCAAAATCTCTGGGTGTCGCCATGCTCGACTACGACAGTGATGGATGGCCGGACCTCATCGTGGCGAATGACACGCAACCTAACAAGCTTTACAAGAACCAGCACAACGGAACTTTCAAAGATGTCGCAGTGGACGTCGGCATTGCGCTTAGCACCGAAGGCAAGGCGCGCGCTGGCATGGGAATTGATGCGGCAGATTTTGACAACTCCGGAAAGCCCGGCGTGGCCATTACGAATTTCGACAACGAAATGATTGGCCTGTATAGCTTGTCGGGCGGCAACTTTTCCGATATCGCGGTTCGTAGTGGAGTGGGCTTACCGTCGAAAAACAAACTTGGCTTTGGCTGCGTTTTTGAAGATTTCAATCTGGATGGAATGCTCGATCTCCTTGTCGTCAATGGACACATTGATGATACCGTCCGCAACGTTCGCGGAGTGGGTTACGCGCAATCGCCGCAACTGTTTTTAAATAACGGCGGCGGAAATTTCAAGGAAGTCGGCGCAAATTTAGGCGGAGGGTTCAGTGCTCCGAAAGTCGGGCGTGGTCTCGCCTGCGGGGATTTTGATCGCGACGGCGATGCTGACATCCTGATGACGACAAGCCACGGCCCCGCGTATCTTTACCGCGTCGATGAGACTTCTGGAAATCGCAGCATTCGAATTCATTTAATCGGAACGAAATCCAACCGTGACGGAATCGGAGCTAAGGTCCGTATCTACTACGAGGGTATTTCGCAATCGCGATTAATCAAAGGCGGCTCGAGCTATCTGTCGCAATCAGAACTACCGATCACATTTGGAGTTGGCAAACGGGACCAGATCGAGCGCCTGGTCGTGGAATGGCCGAGCGGCAAAACTGAGGAATACAAAACTTTACTCAGCAAAACGGCATATCAAATTACTGAAGAAAAAGGGATTACGAAGAAAGAAAACTTATAGTGCTTTTGGACTATTGTGAGCGGACGGTGAATAGCGTTAAGTTAGGTGCAACCTCACGCTCAGGCGCTCCCCGCCACAAGTTTGAGGATCTGGTAGGGCAGACCGCAAGGTTCTGCCCTATAATTTTTTGTATAAGCATCTCCGTAAATACGGAGCGAAGAGTTAGCTCTTAATTAACCAAGTATTTAGCCAATGAGATTGATCTACAGAATTCCACAACGTTTTTCCTTTCCGCTGCGTCTAACAAAATGAGAGATGGGAGAAATCGTTTGATTCTGGTTCCTGAAAGAGCCACGGACGTATAATCTTCAGTATCGGAATGAATCCGGAGGATAAGCACGTTATGGATATGCGCGAGAGCGCTTTTTTGGTGCGCTTCAAGGCACACCGGGCGGCATACACACTCACAATTTTAGCTACATTGACGGTTGGCATCCTGATCGGCACCGTGGTGTCTTACGGTGTTAAAGGGCAGGAAACGAAGAATATTTCGGCGGATGCTACACCATTATCGGTTCCTTCTCCTCAGCAGCTTTCCAATCAATTTGCGCAAATCTCTAAACAGCTGGAACCCAGCGTTGTAAATATCAATACAGAATCCACCATCAAGCCTACCCCGCGGCGTCGTGCGAATCCGAATGATCAGGATGATGACGACGATCAAGGTGGCGGCGGCCAAAGTCCTTTCGATGATTTCTTTAATCGCTTTTTTGGTGGACAGGGTGGTGGTGGCAACAATGGCCCAATCCATGAAAGATCGCTTGGTTCCGGCGTGATCGTAGATTCCAAGGGATACATTCTTACCAATCGCCACGTTGTCGAAAAAGCAGATCGTATTCGCGTGCGCTTGCAGGATGATCCGCCAACTGTGCAGCACGAAGCCAAAGTTGTCGGCGTGGATGAAGAGACAGATCTCGCAGTCATTAAAGTTGACATCAATCGCCCGCTCCCTGCGGCAAAGCTGGGTAATTCCGACAGCATGCAGGTTGGCGATTGGGTGCTGGCCGTTGGAAGTCCGTTCGGCCTCACTGAAACCGTAACTGCCGGAATCGTTTCGGCCAAAGGCCGCAACATTGTTCCGACGCATCAGTTCCAATCCTTCATTCAAACCGATGCTGCTATCAATCCGGGAAACTCCGGCGGTCCTCTGGTCAACATGCAAGGCGAAGTCGTTGGCATTAATACGGCGATTTTGACCGATACGAATGCTTATGCCGGCGTCGGCTTCGCTATGCCTTCGAACACGATTGTGCAGGTTTACAACCAGTTGATCGGACCTGACCACCGTGTAGCTCGTGGATCCATCGGCGTCGGTTTTGCCGCTCAGGAAAATCCTTCCATTGCGCGCGTGTATGGCGTTGCTGGTGGAGTGACCGTATCCAACGTCAACCCGAACAGCCCAGCGGACAAAGCTGGTCTGAAGGTGGGCGACACGCTGGTTTCCGTGGATGGCAAGGGCATTAAGAATGGCGATGAACTGGTCTCTGAAATCGCCAGCCGCAAACCGGGTACGAAAGTGGAGCTCGGTTATATCCGCAATGGCAAAAAAGACGTAGCGTCGGTTGTCGTCGCAGACCGTGCGAAACTTTTCGCGCGCACAGGTAATCCAGACCAGGACAATTCTGACAACGCCCCGACGGAAAGCAAGTTGGGAATTACTGTCAATACTTTGACTCCGGATATTGCTTCGAAACTTGAAGTTCCGGCGGGCAAAGGCGTTGTGGTTCGCGACGTGAAATCCGGATCGTTCGGCGAGGATATTGGCGTCAGCCGCGGCGATGTGATCCTTGAAATTAACAAACAACCCGTGAACAGCGAAGATGATTTCAATCGTATTCAATCCTCGTTGAAAAGCGGCCAGGACGTTGTTCTTCTTGTACTTCCACGCGGAGCGGGAGCGCAGGGTGGAACGGTTTTCCTGGGTAACACACTTCCGTAATACGGAATGTGCACTATTGGAACTGGCACCCAGGCGTGAAATAAGCAATCATCGTGGGTGCCAGTTTTATTTGTAATCTGGCGACAGTTGTTTGGCGCAAAATTTGCCCCGGCGTTAAAATTCCGGGGCTTCTTCTTTGAGGTGGTATTTGGGTCTACTTCGCGGGCTGAGCCGGTTGGTTTGCATAAGCTGCGTACTGTCGCTGGCAGTGTTTGCCGCGCGCGCGGATACGGCCCCGTCTTCCAGCACGCAGAAGAAAACCACTGCCCATCACAGATCCAAAGTAAAAAAGACTTCACGCCGCAGCAAGAAATCTCGCGGCAAGCCGAGCTGGAAGCGTACTCAGCAAATTATTGCGCCGGACCGCGCGCGGGCCATTCAGGAAGCATTGGTTCGCGAACACTATTTACATGGCGATCCATCCGGTGTGTGGGACAACAATACACAAGTAGCCATGCAGCGTTTCCAGGCTGACCACGGCTGGCAAACCAAGGTGATTCCCGATTCGCGGGCTTTAATTGCATTAAGACTGGGACCGGACCATCAGCATTTGCTCAACCCTGAAAGCGCCATGACTTCGGGCCCGGCAGCGGGCACGGAATCGCGAAAACCTGAAGCTCCAAAAGACAACCAAACTCCTACGATGGGACCTTCCACCGAACCGGTAAGCACGCCAGCTGATACGCAGGCTCCTGTTGCGCCTCCGGACGCGCCAGCGTCTGCGCCTTCCACTGCGACTCAAACCAACAGCGATCAAAATTAAATTTAAAATTTACGATTAGGTTTTTACGACAGGATCAGGAAAATACGGCAACGGCTGATTGCTGATGACGGCTTTCGGATTGTCATCCACCAGCGCTTGCGCTACTTGCGCTCCATAAAAATCAGCGATCGTGTCCCGCGCCCCAGAAAGAATAGGCACGCGATGTTTGGTGTCGTGCGCGTCGGTAGAGATAATGTGGACCGCATTCCGTTTCAACAACCATTCGGCGCTATTCCACGCTCGCTCGCCCCATGATCCGGTCACTACAGCAGCCGTTACCTGAACCACGCAGCCCAATTCAATCCATTGCAACACCATTTCCGGAGTCTTTTGCAGAATCGGATTTCGTTCCGGGTGGGTGAGAATCGGGGTGAGTCCTTTTCTTCCCAACTGTGCGAAGCAATCGTTGATGTTCACAGGAATACTGAAATTGCTCAACTCCACTAAAAGATAGTTCGTTCCTTCGATGCAATATTTTTCCGGATTCACTAAAGCATCCGTCAGATTGTCGTAAGAAAGATGGAAGTCGCAGCCCAGGCTGATGCTTGGCCCCATGCTGGTGCGGCTTTTCAGTTCTGCTACCAATCCGCTTAAATGTTGGCGGTCGTATTTGTAGCGATCATTGGCGTGTGGCGTAGCGACGATGTGCTCAATACCGTCCGCCGCTGCCATGCGGCACATTTCAAGCGACATTTCCCAGGACTTGGAACCGTCATCTACCTGAGGAAGTATGTGGCAGTGAATATCGATCACGTTTGCTGGCCGTAGCGCTCGTTCATGAAGTCGATCATTGCCGCATAAGCCTTCGTGAGTTGTTCTTCCTGGGGCAGAAAAACAATCCGAAAGTGTTGCGTACCGGGTTTTTGTCCAAAGCCCGAGCCATTCACAACCAGCATGTGCTTATTGCGGCAGAGCTCTTTTACGAAAACCTCGTCGCTTTCGGGGACATCGATTTTGGGGAACGCATAAAATGCTCCGCGCGGAGCCACACAACTGATACGCGGATGTGAATTACAGGCCTTCATCGTAATATCGCGGCGGCGGCGCAACTTTTCCCGCACTTCCACCAGATGATCCTGCGGCCCCTCTAGCGCCACCTTGATCGCGTATTGCTGCGGATGATTGGCGCACAAACGGGCGCGCAGCAAGCGATGAACGCCTTCGATATATGGCTTTACAGCCGCCGCATCGCCGCTGACGATTCCCCACCCGATTCTCCATCCGGGGGCCAGGTAATTCTTCGAAAGGCCGCCGAAGGTGACCACGGGAACATCGGGAGCAATGGCCGCGATGGAAAGATGCTCATCGCTGTCAAGCATCAGCTTGTCGTAAATTTCGTCGGCGAAGATGATCCAATTATTGCGGCGCGCCAGCTCGGCAATGTCTTCCAACATTTTGCGCGTGCAAACCGACCCCGTCGGATTATTGGGATTAATCAGCACGATCCCGCGGGTTTGCGGAGTCGCCTTACTTTTCATGTCTGCTAAGTCGGGCTGCCAGCCATCTGCTTCGCTCAAGAAGTAAGGGTTCAGATCCACGCCAATCTTGGCCAGCACTGCTGAATACAGCGGATAATCCGGCACGGGCGTAAGAATGTTTTCACCTTGATTCAGAAGCGCGGTCAGGCAAATGTCCACTGTTTCGCTGACGCCTGCAGTAATGAATACATCCTGAATGCTGGTAAAGCCGCGCCCTTCAGCCTCATTGCGGATTGCAGTCAATGCTTCGGGAATACCCGGAGAAGGTGCGTAGCCATTCTTGTTCTCGCGCATGGCTTTGTACACCGCCTCAATCATGTGTGGAGGCGTGACGAAGTCGAACACGTTGGGATTGCCAACATTCAGCGGCAGAACTTTGTGACCCTGCCGCGTGACTTCATCAGCGATCAACGCGAGATCGCGGATCGCGTAACGAACGTTGTCCAGGTGCCGCGCTGCAGTAATTTCTTTAATTTGTGTCGTGGGCATGACTAAATAAGATTTTAACCGCAGAGGCCGCTGAGATCGCAGAGAAATCCGTTTCAAACAATTCGAAATGCTTAGAATTACCGAAAAATTGAAATCGATTGCTCTGTGTTTTCCGCGTACCCCGCGGTCAGTTTTTATTCTCCGCGGTCAATCTGCGCGCGCTGTAAGCGGTCAGAATAATCCACGTATACAGCTTTCCACTGGCTGTAGAAATCAATCGCGCCGATCCCGCCTTCGCGATGACCGTTGCCGGTGGCGCCTACGCCGCCGAAAGGAAGATGAACCTCAGCGCCAATCGTTGGCGCATTGATGTATGTAATTCCCGCATGCAGATCGCGGATGGCGGTGAATGCCTTGTTTACGTCCTTCGTATAGAGCGCCGTGGAAAGGCCGTACTTGATGTCGTTGGCGATTTCGATGGCGTCTTCAAATCCGTCACAAGGAATAATAGAAACCACCGGGCCAAAGATCTCTTCCTGAGCAATGCGCATCTTTCGGTCAACATCAATAAAGACTGTCGGCTCGACAAAAAATCCGTATTGGTAATTGTCCTTGTCCAGTCGATTGCCGCCGCACTTCAGCTTCGCGCCTTCGTTTTTTCCAATTTCGATATAGCTGAGGTCGCGATCCATCTGTTCTTTATTAATGGCCGGACCCATTTCGCTGGTTTCTTCCAGGCCATTGCCGACTTTTAGTTTTTTGGCGCGCGCGACATAGCGATCCACGAATTCGCGATACACACCCTTCTGCACAATAATGCGGCTCGTAGCAGTGCAGCGTTGTCCGGTGGTACCGAAGCCGCCCCAGAGTCCGCCTTCAATAGCGAGTTCGAGATTGGCGTCGTCCAGCACGATCATGGGATTTTTCCCGCCCAGTTCCAGCGAGCAATGCTTAAAGCTCTCAGCGGCTTTTGCTCCGACCATGCGGCCGACTTCGGACGATCCCGTAAAAGAAATGGCATGAATGCCGCGATGGTCCACAATCGGCGCACCCGCTTCGGGCCCGTAGCCGGTCACAATATTAATGACGCCTTTCGGCAGTCCGGCTTCCATGAGCACGCGAACTAAATTGAAAGTGGAAAGCGGAGTGTCCTCGGCGGGTTTGATGACGCAGGTATTTCCGCAAACAATCGCCGGTAACAATTTCCAGGAGGGAATCGCCATGGGGAAGTTCCAGGGTGCGATCATTCCGCAGACGCCTATGGGCTGGCGCACAGCCATGGCAAATTTATTGGGCAATTCAGAAGGAGTGGTCGGTCCGAACAGGCGGCGTCCCTCGCCGGCCATGTAATACGCTGTGTCGACAGCTTCCTGCACATCGCCTCGAGTTTCCTGTAATACCTTCCCCATCTCGCGCGTCATGTCGCGGGCGTAGTCTTCCTTGCGTTCTGCCAGAATTTCGGCCGCCCGGAACACGATTTCTGCTCTTCGCGGAGCCGGAACCAGCCGCCAATGAGCGAAAGCCTGGGTGGCCGCATCCACGGCAGCATCAATGTCCGCTTTGCCTGATTTTTGGAAAATTCCAATCAGATCCCGGGTATCGGCGGGATTCAGGTTCTCAAAAGTCTCTCCCGTGGAAGACTCAACCCATTCGCCATCAATAAGGTTGCGGTAAATGTTAGGACGGGTTACATCGCCATTGATCGTCGGGCCGGTAAGCGTGTCGGTCGCCATAAAAGTCGTTCCTCTCTTCCGATGCTACAACTCGGTACATTACGCGGCAAGCCAGCCCAAATACGAAACAATCCCGCATGCATTCCGAAGCGACATAGGCTGGTTAAGTTACTAAAGATTCGTCAGTTAGGTGAATTGCTTATTTGGAGTGGTTCTGCCCTATGGTAGTCTCGAAACACCCTTTAATCTCTTAATTTTGGCTGGTTTTTGGTGGCTTTGGCATCGCAAAACAGCAAGCCCGGGATCCACATTGCGTGGAAGACCGTCACGTATCGCAGCGTCGTGCTCGCGATACTTGTCGTGCTTATTCTATTTTTTATTGGCTTGCACATGGCGTTCCCGCAATTTACCGACAACGGGGTAAAAGCCGTCGGAACGCTTGCCACAGATTTACTTGAAAAAGTTGCCGGAGCCGCTGGCACGCCTGTGAAGTCCAGCACGATGAATGATCAACAGGCGCACATTACCGCTCTGGATGGAACTGTCCGGGTCAAGAAGGCGAACAGCAATAGTTGGACGGTTGCCGATTACAGCGTACCGCTGGAAAAAGGCGACGTGATCCAGACCGGGCCTGAAGGCATGGCCAAGATTGTTTTTAACGACGGCACCAATTACACGGTGAAACAGGATTCTTTGATCGCGATTGAAGAGAACTCGGCGAACGAACAGCAGCAGACAACCGTTGCCGTGGCGGTAAGCACCGGAACCGTTGATCTTTCAACCGGAACGTACACGCAGGGATCGAAATCGCAGGTCATCGTCGATGGCGCTACTGCATCGTTGGCCCCGGAGAGCGCCGCGATGGTACATAATGACCCGAATACTGATCAGCACGAAATCCTGCTGAAAAAAGGTACGGGCGACGTGGAGCGCAACGGCGAGGTGGTCCACCTTGCAGACTGGGAAAAAGTCAGTTTCGCCGGACAATCGACCAGGATGGATAAGATCAAGGAAATCGGTCCTCCGGCCCCCATTTCTCCGGCGAACATGAGCCCCATTTTTATGTCGTCGGACGCCAGCACCGTCGAGTTTTCCTGGACCAGCATGGTGAATGCTAACGGATACCGGTTGGAAATTTCCCGCAACCCATATTTTTCGTCCACAATCGTGGATCGCAAAGTAAAGGCAGCAGATGTTGTGGTTTCTGGCCTGACGCAGGGCGCCTATTACTGGATGGTCCAATCTTTGGATAATGCCGGGAAAGAATCGCCCGGCAGCGACAAGAACCGCTTCACTTTGATTCCTAAGAGTAAGGACTCCGGTTCGATCAGCCTGGATTTGGACCCTTTCGTTCAGCACGGACACGTGATTGAACTCACCGGCAAAACCGAAGCGGGTGCCCGCGTGATGGTGAACGGACACGAAGTGCCGTTAATCGGGAACGACGGCAGCTTTCACTTCTTTACTCCGCCGCTGGCTCCAGGGGAAAGTGTGATCACCGTGACCGCGCAGGACTCCAAGGGTGGAGTGAATACTGTGCAGAAGAAGATATTGATCCAGTAGTGACCAGTTTTAGTTTTTGGGTGTAGTGCAGGAACTTTCGTTTAAAGTAAAAGAAATAAATATCAAATAGAATAAAGATCAGACCTAAAATTGCCGAAAAAGTAAACCTTCAGGCAAATAGTTTGATCCCAGAAGATCAGAGAGAATTTTAGGAATTATGTCATCCAACGGCTTCCATACCAAAGGTTCGCGCATGCACAACCTGCGGTCGCTATTCAGCATGTTTTCCAGCGACCTCGCCATCGATTTAGGTACCGCCAACACTTTGGTCTACGCACGCGGCAAGGGCATCGTCGTCAATGAGCCTTCCATCGTGGCCCTCAACAAAAACAACGGCGAAGTAGAAGCTGTGGGCAAAGAAGCAAAAGAAATGCTGGGCCGCACGCCGGGCAACATCGTCGCCATTAAGCCCATGAAGGATGGCGTCATCGCTGACTTCAAAGTCACCGAAAAAATGTTGAACTACTTCATCCAGAAGGCGCACAACCGCAAGATGCTGGTGCATCCGCGGATCGTCATCGGCGTTCCTTCCGAAATTACGCAGGTAGAAAAACGGGCGGTCATGGACTCAGCCTATCGCGCGAAAGCCAGCGAAGTTCACCTTGTGGAACAAGCGATGGTGGCTGCCATCGGCGCAGGACTTCCCATCACTGAACCTTCCGGCAACATGGTTGTCGATATCGGCGGCGGAACCACAGACATCGCAGTCATTTCCCTGAGCGGCATCGTTTACTCGCGTTCGGTGCGCATGGCCGGGAATCAGATGGACGAAGCCATCATGAATTACCTGAAACGGAAATATAACCTGCTGGTCGGCGAGCGCACTGCGGAACAGATCAAGATGGAAATTGGTTCGGCTTATCCGTTGGACAAGCCCCTGACCATGGAAATCAAAGGCCGCAATCTGATTGAAGGCGTACCCAAGACCATCACGGTAGATGACAGCGAAATTCGTGAGGCACTCAGCGAGTGTGTTTCCACCATCATGAACGCAATTCGGGTTGCGCTGGAACGTACTCCGCCCGAGCTTTCCGCGGACATCAGCGATCGTGGAATTGTTTTGACCGGCGGCGGCGCGTTGTTGAAAAACCTCGACAAGCGCATTCGCGAAGAAACCGGGCTACCGGTTTCCATCGCCGACGATCCACTATGCAGCGTGGTGCTGGGCACGGGAAAAATGCTCAGCGATTTCAAGCTGCTGAGAAAAATTTCGATTGAGTAGTATGAGTTTCAGGATTCGAGTTTCGCATTGTCATCCCAAAGCGCTATTCCGCCACGTAGATGCCTTGGCACCATGGAGTTTTCCGAAGCCTGAAGTCCGTACTGGGAAATAAATTGGTGCCATGGAAAATCTTTTTAGCCGCTACCGCAACATAAGCATCCTCGCCGGGGTCTTGTTCCTCCAGATCCTCGGGCTTGCGGTGCAGGTGCGTCGCGTCAAAGAAAATCAATCCACCATGCTCATCCGGGTGTGGACTGTTACCGCCATTTCTCCGCTGGAAAAGGGAATTGTGGGTATCGGCAACGGGGTAGGCAATATCTGGCACAACTATCTTTATCTGCGCGGCATACGGCAGGAAAATCGCCAGTTGCGCGAAGAGATTCAGCAGCTTCGTTTGAATCAGGTTCGCATGAGGGAAGATGCGCAACAGGCGCATCGTCTCCAATTGCTGTTGAATTTTAAAGAGCAATATCTTTCGCAAACCATTGCGGCGCAGGTGATTGGCACGGGCGGTACCGACAAGTCGCGAGTCATTTACATCGACAAGGGTAGCGACGATGCGGCGCTCGAGCCGGACATGCCCGTCATTACGGCGGATGGGATTGTTGGGAAAATTGTCCGCGTGTATTCGCACAGCGCGCAGGTGTTGCTGATCAATGATCAGAGCAGCGGCGCGGGCGCAATTTTGGAAAAATCACGGCTTCAGGGAATTCTGGCTGGCACCGCCAATGGCGAAGTCGTTTTAGAGAAAGTCATGGCGGATGAGCAAGTACAACCCGGAGATAACGTGCTTACCAGCGGCGGGGACAGAATCTTCCCGAAAGGCATGCCGGTTGGCACGGTTGCCGCGGTTTCGCCGGGAAAAGATTCTTTCCTGAACATCAAAATCAAGCCTGCCGCGAACTTAAACAAACTGGAAGAAGTGCTGGTCATTACCAAGCAGGAGCAAAAAGTTCCATCCATTGCCGAAGGCGCCCCAGAACGAGCGTCTGATATTCTTGCGCGGCGTCTGCCTTCTGTTCCGGACCAACCTGTGCCGGGAACTACGCCGGCCAAAACGCAGCCATCTGCATCAGTAGCTCAGACATCAGCTGCGAAGCCGGGAACGCAAACTGGAAGCGCAACAGCCGCTTCCGCTCCGGGCACGAAGCCCGCGCAGGCACTCGGAGCAGCTCCTAAGAAATCTCCGAGCACCATTCCCGTCGCCGCGCAAACGGAAAATCACGGAACATTGGTAAAGACCATTACCGATGATCCTGCGCCGTCGAAAAACAGCGCGAAGAAACCGAACGCAACGACATCACAGCCGGCGCAATCCGCTCCCACGCAGCCAGAGGATAATCAGCAATAACGTGCCTATCACCTATACATCCGGCGAGCAGATTGAAGTCTACCGGTTCAACCTTGCCATCACCATTTTGGCCCCTCTGCTGGCACTGTTTTTGCAAGCGTTTTTATCGTGGAAGCTGCCATTTTTTACGATTTTTGACCTGCCGTTTCTGGTGGTCGTGTTTTTCGCGGTCGCGCGCCGCAGCCAGATTGCGGGAATGTTTACCGGCAGCATCATCGGATTGTTGCAGGATTCGCTTACGCACCTGCCGCTTGGTGTTTATGGCATTGCGAACACGGTCGTAGGGTATGGAGCGTCTTCCCTGGGCGTTCGCATTGACGTTGAAAACGTCGGCGCACGCTTCCTGGTCACGCTGTTTTTTTACGTCGTGCATGAGATTGTTTATTTCTCGGTTGCACGGGGTTTGGTAAGGCTTGATATGAAGTGGAGCTGGCCGCATGAACTCGGGTCGGCGTTGGCAAATGCAATTTTGGCTGTCGTACTTTTTGCATTGCTCGACCGTTTCAAACAGAAAACATAAAGCAGCAAAGACATGAGTAGAATTTTCAACGTCATTCGGCCCGGGACAAATTGAATATGTTTGGCCGCGATGAAAAAGTCTCGCCGATTCGCATTACCGCGACGCAATACATAATCCTCGGCATTTTTTTGATATTGACCTACGGACTTTGGCGTCTTCAGGTCTGGCAGAGCGACTATTACTCCACGCAGGCGGAGAAAAATCGCATCCGCAATGTGCCGATTCTTGCGCCCCGCGGCAAAATCTTTGACCGTGAAGGGCGCACGATCGTCGATAATTACCCTTCGTTCACCGCACTGCTGCTGCGCGATTCCTCCCGCGATTTGAATACCGATGCTGATCTGATCGCGCAAGGTCTTCACATGGACCCGAAAGAAATTCGCGAGCGTATCCGTCACTTTGCAGGGGTTCCCCAATATCAACCGATCTATTTGAAAGACGACATTACTCCCGATGAACTGGCGTTCATCGAAGCGCACCATAATGAACTCCCTGAACTCGACACCCTGATGGCGTATCGCCGTCTTTATCCGCGCAACGGATTTATGGCCCACCTGATCGGTTATGTCGGGGAAGTCAGCGAGAACATGTTGAACCAGCCGGAATGGGACCTCTACAATCCCGGCGACGTTGTGGGAAAGTCCGGTGTGGAATTGCAATACAACTCCACCCTGATGGGTGTGAACGGATCGCGGCAGGTTGTGGTCAACAGCCACGGCAAGGAAGTCGGGGAGCTCGACGAAAAGCCCGCAGCTTCCGGCAAGCCCATCAAACTGACCGTGGATGTGGATTTGCAGATTGCCGCGGAAGAAGCGATGCAGGGTTGGAATGGCGCGCTGGTGGCCATGAATCCCCGCAATGGCGAAATTCTTGCCATGGTCAGCAGGCCGACATTTGATCCCAATGATTTTGCTGTCAGCGTTTCGCGTAAGGAATGGAACACGCTGATCACGGACGAAAACCATCCTCTGCTGAACAAAGCCATTCAGGCGCAGCTGGCGCCCGGCTCGACCTTCAAAATCATTATGTCAGTCGCGGGATTGCAGGAGCATGTGGCGCAGGATATGCATGTGCTTTGCGCGGGCGGCGCGGACTTCTACGGTCACTACTATCACTGCCATGCAACCCATGGAATGGTGGACATCACCAAAGGAATTTTTCAATCCTGCGACGTTTTCTTTTACACGCTTGCGGAAAAATTGGGTATTGGGCGCATCGCAAAATACGCGACCATGTTCGGCCTGGGGCAGAAGACAGGCATTGATCTTCCGCAGGAAGTTGCCGGCGTAATGCCGTCGGAAGAATGGAAGATCCGCAACTTCAAGGAAAAGTGGTTTGCCGGTGAAACCATTTCAGTCGGCATTGGACAGGGTTCCGTCGCCGTATCGCCGATCCAGTTGGCTCGTGCTCTTGGGGGCATTGCCAGCGGCGGGCGCCTCGTTCGGCCGCATGTCACGTTTCCCGACGATCTGCCGCCAAACGTCATTCCCGCTTCTGACGATGCCGGAGTAGTACAAGTGCCGATTGATCCCAAGAATTGGGAGATCATCACCGACGCCATGGCGCTGGTAACGAATCCCGGCGGTACGGCGGCAGCGTCTCATCTGGAAGGCATTGACTTTGCCGGAAAGACAGGGACGGCGCAAACTATTTCCGCCGCGGCGAAAGCCAAAGTAAAAGGCAGCAAAGGCGAGTTCAGAAACAATGCCTGGTTTGTCGGCGTTGAACCGCGCCGCAATCCTGAGATTGTAATCTGCGCCCTGCTCGAACATGGAGACGAAGGTCCTTTAGCGGCCCGCGTGGTTTCGAAAGTGATTAAAGCTTATGTAGATAAGCAACGCCGCCAGCCGCAAGGCGTTGCCGGAAGTCCGGGCAAGGCGGAAATTGGAGCGGTGTGGTCGGCCGGTTCCGATGAAGATGGCGGTCCCAATCTGCAAGCCGGGCACTACTTCATCGATCTAAAGAAAAAGCGCGCGCCGCTGGCGACAGCAGCGCCGGGACTGAATTAATGGCAAGATACGTATCATTCCGCGATTTCGACTGGTGGCTGATGATCTTTGTACTCATGATCTGCTTTCTTGGGATCATGGAAATTCACAGCGCTACCGAACACACGAAATTCGCGGGCGCGCACATTAAACAGTTTTACTGGGTGGCAGCAGGCGTTGGTTGCATGTTTCTGGTAAGCCTCATCAATTACCAGGTGTTGTTGGAGCGGGCGCATTGGTTTTACATTGCCGCAGTCGCTTCGCTCATGATTGTCCTGGTTTTCGGACAGAAGTATTTAGGAGCACGCCGTTGGGTAAAGCTCCCCGGTGGAATGCACTTTCAGCCTTCGGAGTGGGTCAAGCTTATTTTAATTCTGGCCATGGCCAAGTATTTTGCGGATTTACGCCAGCGGGAGCTGTCCTGGTCCGATTTCATAAAGGCCGGCATGCTCGTCGGTTTTCCCATGCTGATGGTTCTGGCGCAGCCGGATCTTGGCACGGCACTCACCTACGTCCCAATTGCAGTGTTGGGAATTTTCCTGGGAGGGCTGCAGGTTAGGCACGCCTTAACCGTCGCTTTGCTGGCAACTATATGTATTGCAACAGTTTTCTTTATCCCCAGAGTTCACATCCTGAAGCCTTACCAGCGGGCGCGGTTGACCAATTTCATCCAGCCTGAGGCGGACAGCCAAGGGTCTGGATACCAGGTGATGCAATCCAAAATCGCTGTCGGTTCCGGAGGAATTTGGGGCAGTAGTGGCGGAACCCAGACGCATTTGGCATTTCTTCCAGTGCCGCAAACGGACTTCATTTTTGCCGCTTTCGCTGAAGAACATGGATTCGTAGGCGCGCTGGGGGTGCTGCTGTTATACTTTATTGTGCTGATGCGTCTGATCCAGAATGCGCAAACGGCGCCTGATCGCGCTGGCACTTTTCTGGTGATGGGTGTGGTGGCTGTGCTTAGCTTTCACATCCTGGTCAACGTCGGCATGGTAGTTGGCTTTATGCCGGTTACCGGAATACCTTTGCCATTAATGAGTTATGGCGGGTCTTCCGTCCTGTTTATGTTTTTGGCGCTGGGTATTGTAATGAATGTCCGTATGCGCCGTTTCGTGAACTAAGATCAGGACACAGGTCTGCGGACCTCAACAATTTGCAGAAGTACTTAAGAAATACAGAATGAGCCACATCTGGAGATGTGGTGGCTGACAGATTACGATCGCCCTCGCGTTAAGAGGGCATACACCGGTGAGTTGCAGTAGGGGACCGGCAGGATTGAAGCGAAGCGTTGGCGGGCGGTAACGGCCCCTTCGGATTTCAGAGCGTGGCTCTGAATTGGTAATCCGAGAGAGCGGTCACAAACCCCGAAACAGTACGCGGATTGCGATAGTGCAAAAGATTCCTACGTTGATCGAACGGAACCAGTTCCGGGACATATTCCGGAACAGCAGTCGTCCCTTATTTAAGCGGACCGTCGCATTGCTCCATCCTCCCTGCATTCTTCTGCTTTCCATCCGGTGAATTTTCGCGCTGCGGAACAGCGCGGAACCGGAGTTTTCATGACAAAAGAATTTTTTGTGTCTTCTACGCCCCACGAAACCAAAGTGGGCATGGTGGAAGATGATCAACTTGCAGAAATTTACCTCGAACGCGAGAACGAATACACCTTAGCCGGATCCATTTACAAAGGGCGCGTAACGCGCGTGCTTCCTGGCATGCAGTCGGCCTTTGTGGACATTGGACTGGAACGCGACGCGTTCCTCTATGTTTCCGACTTCATGGAGTTGGAAGACCACGACGATCTCGAAGATATTCCGACTCATAACACTGTCCCGCAACAAAATAACGTAGCAGAGCGAGTCGAGGCCCAGCCCGAAGCCGGTCATGCCGAAGCAGGCGAAGAGAATGCCCCAGAGGAAGAATCTTCCTCGGCTGAACCGCAGAACCGGGAAGGTTCCGAAGGACGCGGAGGCGTGCGCAATAATAATCGCCGCCGGCGGCGCGGACGCCGCGGAGAACGTACGATTCCCGAATCGAAGTATGCGCGCCCGGAATCGAGTCGTCCGCAAACGTCGGATGATTCCGAATATGGTCCGCCCCCTGGATACCAGCCGATTTTGCTACCCGGAGAATCCATCTCCAAATACCGGCAGCAATCCCCGGCAAAATCCCGAGGCACGAATTACGACCACGTCCCATCGTCCTCGCACAGCGACGTCGAATTCACTCCCAAGATTTCTGAAAAATTTCCCGAAGACGAGCCGCTATTTGCCGGCCATGACGCGGAAGAAATCCACCCCGCTCACGTTGACCATCAGGAAGAACATGCTGCAACTGCCGAAACGAAATCGGCCGTGCAGATTGGTTCCAGCGAGTGGGAGCGTGAACAGCAGCGCCTGCACCAGATGAATGTGGCTTCGGTATTCGGGGAAGAAGTTAAGGAAGAGATTGAAGAGGAGACCGAGGAAGAAGATCACACGCCGGCAAAGGAAGTCATAAACATTCGCGAGCATTCTGAAGCCCCGGCGGCCGCCAGAATGATTGAAGAAGAAGAAATCGAAGAGGAAGAAGCCGACTTGGATTCCTACATCGATGCCCTCGAAGAAGATGCAGCGTTCGAGGAGATGGAAGAAGAGACGCACGCGGCTGGAGAGTTTGACGAGTCTGAGTCGCATGAGATTGCGGCTACCACGGAAGCTGATGCGGAAGCCGAACCGTTCTCCGCCGGCCCCGTTTCCTCGGAAGAAGCGGAAGTTCTCGAGAGCGAGGAAGAAGCGGACGCGGAATCCGAAGATGAATCTGAGCTTGAAGTAGCGCAGGAAGAGGCGGAAGCCTTGTTGGATGCGGAAGCGCGCGGCAATGGCGCCGTGGATGCGCAAGCGGAAGTTCGGGCGCCTTCCAATGCAGCCTATACCCAGCGTGCACGCCGCCAGGGTAATTTCAATCGTCGGGGCGGACAGCGTGGACGCCGCAGTGGTGGTGGTGGCGGCGGCCGCCGTTTCCAGAAGCGCGAGCCCCAGAACCTCCCGCTCATCAGTGATCTTCTGAAAGAAGGCCAGGAAATTCTGGTCCAGATTGCGAAAGAGCCGATCGGCAAAAAAGGCGCCCGTATTACAAGTCACATCGCGCTGCCCGGGCGGTTCCTGGTGTACATGCCAACGGTGAACCACACCGGCGTTTCCCGCAAGATTTCTTCGGAAGAAGAACGCCAGCGCCTGAAGCGGATCATCATCAGCGAGCGTGAAAACGGGCACGGCGGTTTCATCGTGCGTACGGCAGCCCAGGGAGCTTCGGAAGAAGAGCTTCGCGCCGATATCCGGTTCCTGAAAAATCTGTGGACGGAAATTCGTACGCGTGCGGAAAGTTCCAAACCGCCGGCGTTGATTTATCACGATCTGAACGTGGTCGAGCGTGTACTGCGCGATCAGGTTACATCGGACTTTTCCGTAATTTGGGTGGACAACGAACAGGAATACGAACGCATTCTTCGTTTTGCCAACCGCTTCCAGCCCGCGCTGGTTCGCAAGGTGAAGCTCTATACCAAAGAAACGCCTTTGTTCGAGCAGTTCGGATTGGCCGAGGAAATCAATAAGGCGCTGAAGTCCAAAGTCTGGCTGAAGAGCGGCGGTTATATTGTCATCAATCAGACCGAAGCTTTGGTCGCGATTGATATCAATACCGGAAAGTACGTCGGCAAAACGTCGCGGCTTGAAGACACGATCGTGAAGACCAATATTGATGCCATCAAAGAAATCGTGCGCCAGATCCGGTTGCGCGATCTGGGCGGCATCATCATCATCGACTTCATTGACATGGATGAACGGCGGAACCGTCAGAAGGTCATGCAAGCGCTCGAAGAAGCATTGAAGAGCGACCGCTCGCCTTCCAAAGTCCTGCAATTTAACGATTTTGGATTGGTTGCCATCACCCGCAAGCGCGTGAAGCAATCGTTGGAGCGCACCATCGGCGCGCCCTGCCCTTATTGCCAGTCCACGGGATTCGTAAAATCCGTGAGTACGGTCTGCAATGAGATTTACATTGAGGTGCGCAAAATTGCCAAGCACCTCGAACATGCGGACGTAATGTTGCGTGTGAATCCGGAAGTTGCCAAGTCGCTGAAATCCAACAACGGACGCTTGTTGACGGAAATGGAAGAGATGACCAAGCGATCGCTCATCATAAAGAGCGATCCGGCGCTGCATCAGGAACAGTTCGACATCAATTAGTTTTGGGAATATGGATTAAGCCGGGCTGCGGCCCGGCTTTTTACTTTGCGGCGCAATTGGGTCGAGGATCGCTTTTTGATGAGATTTTCTGGTGTTGTATTCTGTTCGAATTTTTTCGTAATTCTCCGCTAAAGTTTCAAGTTCTTTATCCGAAAGGTGTTCAATGCTGATCATGTCATTGCTTGCCTTGCGAATGGAATGAATGATTTCATCGAGCTTTAAGTGGATAGCCCGAGCATCGCGGTTCTGCGTGTTTTGGATGAGAAAAACCATCAAAAAGGTAACGATGGTCGTCGCGGTATTAATGACAAGTTGCCAGGTATTCGAGTAACGAAAAGTCGGGCCAGCCACGGCCCAGGCTACGATGATGAGCACAGAAGCAAAAAAAGCCCATTTCGTTCCCACCAAATTCGCGGCTTTTGCTGCAAATAACTGGAAATGATTTCCTAAACGATTTTCCTGCTGTGCTCCGGCCATAATGTTCCTCCGCTGCTTCAGCTTCGATGCACTTTGTGGTGCCTGAGCAAGCCTGGGTATTTGTTCGCCTGTGCCGTCTCGCGCACTTTTCCACGGGATTTCTTTCAGCCAAAATACTGCGATGTTCTTTCGTGAATGGAAAAAGCGTTTGGCGTGCCGGGTATTTTTGGCGGCTGCCACTCTAGGCTCTGTTGTCGGACAAAGTCCGCCGTCTGGTACGAATCAGGCTTTTAATAAAACGCAATTTTCCATCGACGATCCAGTAAGCATTTGGGTGATCGTGAATAAGTCGCGGCCTCTGCAACCGCAGAGTTATGTTCCGTTGGACCTCGCCGTTCCTCACGTGAAATTGCAGCTTTCCCCGAAATCCGAGCGCATGCACGTGCGCCAGATGGTTGCCGAGCCTTTGCACGATCTCTTTGCCGCCGCTGAAAAAGACGGGTTCCATCTGATTCTGTTGAGCGGGTATCGCTCCGAGGCGTATCAGGAGAAAATTTACGCGCGATACCAAAAGAAATTAAAGCGTGCGGCCATTGCCAGTGCCAGGCCTGGATACAGTGAACATCAAACCGGGCTGGCCGTAGACCTCAACCGCGACAAAGACCTTAAGTGCCTTACCATGCCTTGTTTTGCCGATATGCCGGAAGCCAAATGGCTTGCTGACCATGCGCACGAATTTGGATTTATCATCCGCTATGAGAAAACCAAGGAAGCCATTACGGGATACGAATATGAACCCTGGCATCTGCGATATGTAGGGAAAGATTTGGCTACGGAGCTATTCAATATGCACAAAACCATGGAAGAATTTTTCGGGGTTGGGAATGCTTCTGCGGATACAACTAGCAAATGACCAGCGTTTCACTTAACTCAATAAAATTTAAAAAATTCTTTAAACATCTTGTTTCCCTCTAGACGCAAACTCACTTTCCAGTCGTATAATGGCCCGCTGGCTCGGGAATCGATTTTCTGGGCCATAAACTCCTCGTCGAGGAACCCGAATGGATAGGAACCTTCCCTCGTTTCAAAGCAGCCGTCGCAATTTTCTCGTAACTTCTGGAACCGTACTCGCCGCCGCCGCTGTAAATCCGAATATGGCCGCGGCCAGCCCAGCACCGCAGGAAACTGGGGGCTCGGCGCCCGGGGCGTTGCCCAAGGACATTGCCAGGAAAATTCCCATTGGAGTTTTCGATCCCGCGTTCCCCAACTGGTCGCTCGATGAAATGATCGACAAATTTTCCGCATGGGGAGTGGAAGCGGTCGAAATCGGCACGGGCGGCTATCCGAGCGCGAACCATTGTCCGGTGCAGGACCTCCTTGACGATCCCGCAAAGTTGAAGGCGTGGAAAAAGAAGTTCGAAGACCACAACATTCAAGTCGCCACGCTGAGCTGCCACGGTAATCCCGTTCATCCCGACGAGAAGATCGCGGCGCGGGACGCGGAAACTTTCCGCAAGACGGTGCTGCTCGCTGAAAAACTAGGCGTCAAAGTCATCGTGGGATTTTCCGGGTGCCCCGGAGGCAGTCCGGCCGACACTCAGCCGAACTGGGTGACGTACCGCTGGCCTCCCGAGTATGCGCAGATGCAGGACTGGCAGTGGAAAGAAAAAGTCGTTCCTTACTGGACGCAGGCCGCGAAGTTTGCCCGCGAGCATGGTATTCATCGGCTTGCCTTTGAAATGCACCCGAACTTTGTGGTGTACAACCCACGCACATTGCTGAAACTGCGCGACGCGGTAGGCGAAGAAATCGGCGCGAACTGCGACTTGAGCCATCTCTTCTGGCAGGGATGTGACGCGGTCGAAGTGATCCACCTGCTCGGCAAGCAGGGCGCTTTGTTCCACGCGCACATGAAGGACACCTGCTTCTACAAAAGCAATGTGGATAAATATGGAGTGCTGAACTTTGCCTTCGAAACTAAAGATCTGCCCATGGCTTCAGAAACTTTCCGCTCCGTTGGCTACGGGCACAGCGCAAATACGTGGAAAGAAATTTTGCGCGCTTACATGGAAGTCGGCTATGACGGAATCTTCAGCATAGAAAATGAGGATCCCATCCTGCCCGGCGAAATCGGTGTGCAGCGCGCTTTATACGTTTTGAAAAATGTACGCAGTGAGCTTTTGGGAACAACAACGGCATAAACGGAGAACTAAATGGACCGGCGAACATTTCTGGGAACTACTCTGGGAACACTGGCGGCGACAACCCTTCTCAATCGTAAGGGATGGGCTGCGAACGATCATAAAATCGAGCATTTAGGAGTGCAACTCTACACAGTACGCACCCTGATGCCGCTTGATTTTGAGGGAACGCTGGCGAAGGTTGCGGACGTCGGCTACAAGGAAGTGGAATTCGCCGGTTATTTCAATCACTCTCCGCAGGAAGTTCGCGCCGTTCTCGACCGCCATGGTTTGACGGCTCCTTCCACACATCTTCCCTGGACCAGTTTTGGAGATCAATGGCCGCAGATTGTCGAGAACAGCAAAATTATCGGTCACAAATACATTGTGAATCCGTGGATCGAAAACGCCGTGCGCGATCAGCCGGACGGATGGAAACACGCCGCCGATATTCTGAACAAAGCCGGAGAAGTGAGCAAAAAAGCCGGCATCCAGCTTGGCTATCACAATCACTGGATTGAGTTCCGCGCTCTCCCGGACGGTAAACTTCCCTACGACATTCTTCTCGCCGAACTGGACCCAAGCCTGGTGAAGATGGAGATGGATATTTGCTGGGTGTATGTTTCCGGCCACGATCCGCTTACGTATTTGAAGAAATATCCGGGGCGTTTTCCTCTGGTGCACGTGAAAGACATGACTAAGTTTCCTGATCCCACCGTAGTCACGCAAAAAACAGAAACAGAAAATATGGTGGATGTGGGCCAGGGCCCGACCGACTGGAAGAAGCTGTTTTCGCAGGCAAAAGGGATTGAGTATTACATTGTCGAAAACGACGCTCCCAAAAATGCGTTTGAAGATATTAAGATCAGCTACGACTATCTGAAAAATTTGCGTTTCTAGCGGTCAATTTTACATTTACAGGGAAAGCCCATGCCGCAGGTAATTCGCTCGCCTAAAACTTACGATGTCTGCATTATTGGTACTGGCGCAGGAGGCGGTACCGCCGCGAAAATTCTTACCGAGGGCGGACTGGATGTTGTCCTGCTGGAAGCTGGGCCGCCGCTCAATCCTGAAAAAGATTACAAAGAACATGTTTGGCCTTACGATCTACCGCATCGTGGTGTCGGGGTTGGCGGAAAGCTCCGTCATCAGTTGAACGACGAATTCATGGCCCCGAACGGTTTCTGGCAGATTGATGGCGAGCCTTACACGCAGGCGCCGGGAACAAATTTTGCATGGTTCCGCTCGCGCATTGTCGGCGGGCGCACCAATCACTGGGGCCGCATCGCGCTTCGTTTTGCTCCGGTAGATTTCAAAGCTCGTTCCAACGACGGCATGGGCGACGATTGGCCGCTCACTTACGAAGACCTCTCGCCTTATTACGACAAAGTCGAATCCTATATCGGCGTGTTTGGCAGCAAGGAGAATATTCCTTCCGCGCCAGATGGAGTGTTCCTGCCTCCGCCGAAACCGCGCTGCACGGAAACGATCATCAAAAAGTCCTGCGACAAGCTCAACATTCTGTGCGTGCCTTCTCGTCTTGCGATCCTGACCAAACCCCTGAATGGTCGCGCTCCATGCCACTATTGCGCGCAATGCGGACGCGGATGCATAACGGCTTCAAACTTCAGTTCCAGCCAGGTCATGATTCCTCCGGCGCAGGCCAGCGGACGCCTTACGATGATTACTAATGCAATGGCCCGCGAAGTTCTCTTGGGGCCGGACGGCAAAGCGCGCGCGGTTTCCTACATCGATAAAGCTACGCGGACCGAAAAACAGGTCAACGCCAAAGCGTTTGTTCTTGCGGCCAGCGCGTGCGAGTCGGCGCGGTTGCTGCTGAATTCAAAATCCTCGTCATTCCCGGACGGTCTTGCGAATTCTTCCGGCGTGGTCGGGCGCTATTTGACCGATAGCGTGGGAAGTTCCGGCATGGGCTACATTCCATATCTTGAAAAGATGCCAGCGCACAACCACGACGGTGTGGGCGGCATGCATATGTACGTTCCGTGGTGGAAGTTCGACCGCAAAAATGATTTCCTGCGCGGCTACCACATCGAGCTTTGGGGTGGACGCGGTATGCCGGGCGTCGGCCAGTTTGACGGTGTATGCAATGACTTTGAAGGCTATGGAACTTCTCTGAAGCAACGCTGCCGCACGGTCTATGGCGCAGTCATCGGATTCTCCGGCCGCGGCGAAATGATTCCCAACGAAAAAAGTTTTTGCGAGATCGACCCCAATGTCGTGGACCAATGGGGAATTCCAGTGCTGCGTTTCAATTGGGCGTGGGACGACAACGAGTTCAAGATGGCGAAGGACATGCAGGAAACATTCCGCGCTATCGTGGAATCCGCCGGGGGAACGTACGTGGAGCGGAAGAAACCCAGCGCCGACAATCCGTATGGGATTTCCATGGGCGGGGAGATCATCCACGAACTAGGCACGGCGCGCATGGGCGCGAGTCCGAAGACGTCGGCCCTCAATCAATATTGCCAGGCGCACGAGGTAAAAAATGTTTTCGTGGCTGATGGCGCGAGCTTTGTCAGCAACGCCGACAAGAATCCAACACTCACGATTATGGCGCTTTCATGGCGGGCTTCAGAATATTTGCTGGATCAGGCAAAAAAGGGAAACCTATAGGCGGCATTATGTCTTCAAAAATTTCACGGCGCGATATTTTGAAGTCGTTGACCATCGGAACCTTTGCCGGATCGGTGCTCAGTGTCATTCCTGCGGAAGCCGCGGAGATGGCGCACAAGATGGTGGAGGCAGACAAAGCCAAGTCCGCCACGGGCGTTTATGCTCCGAAGTTTTTCTCCGCACAGCAATACAAAACGCTTCAAAATCTCTGCCAAACGATTATTCCCGCCGATGCTGACTCCGGAGGCGCACTCGAAGCTGGAGCGCCGGAATTTATTGATCTATTAACCAGTGAAAATGAGGATTATCAACTAACGCTTGGCGGCGGTCTGATGTGGCTCGAGTCCACTTGTGGCGATCGTTATGGAAATGATTTTCTAAGCTGCACGCCAACGCAGCAAAAAGAAATTCTGGACCTGATTGCATACGGTAAGAATGCTTTGAGCCATCCGGAAATCAGTCAGGGCATTGAGTTCTTTGCGTTGCTGCGTATGTTGACGGCCGACGGCTTCTTCACCAGCAAGATTGGTATTCAATACCTGGGATATATCGGCAATACATTCCTCGCGGAATTTCCCGGTTGCCCGCCAGTGCCTGAAGCTTAATCGAGTTTCAGCCTAAGTGGTAGAAACCATCGCGTCGGACGACATCCACCTGCATCCCAAAAAGTTTGCTCAGCTGTGACGATTCAAGCACTTCGTCTTTCCGTCCATCCGCGACAATCTGTCCTTTTGACATTAAAATGACGCGCTCAATCTCCGGAATAATGTCGGGCAATTCATGCGTCACAAGAATGATGCCGATTCCTGAATTGGCCAATGATCGCATCGTCTGCCGCAGACCGTGTTGGGCAGCGATATCCAGGGAATTGCAAGGCTCGTCGAACAAGAGCGCCATGGGGCGATGCACGAGCGCGCGCGCGATCAAAATTCGCTTGGCCTCGCCCGAAGACATCTCGCACGCCGGCCGCGCTGCAAGATGGGAAACTCCCAGCTGTTCGAGCGCAGCTTCCCCCGAGCGCTTCATTGCGTCACTCACCAGATGGTTCGGATAAACATCATTGCTGCTGAAAAATCCGGAGAGCACAACATCCCGTCCAAGCGCTTCACCGGTACACATTGCCAGCAAATCGTTAGAAACGATTCCCAAGTGCGAGCGCAGCTCAAAAATATTCCAGCGCTCTTCGCCCAGAATGCGCATGCTGGAACCTGCCCCGCTGACTGGATAACACTCTCGCGTGATCGTTTTGATGAGCGTGGATTTCCCGCACCCGTTCGGCCCCAAAATCGCAATGTGCTCGTTAGTATTGATTTTAAGATTGAAGCCGTCAAGAACCGTTGTGTTTCCCCGCATCACGGAGATATTTTGCAGGTCAAGAAGGGCTGCTTGCGATGTCATTGGTTTCTAGTTTAGATGAAGAAGCCAAGCGGAGGAACGGAGTTAGTTGTCGCTCAATTCTTCTTCCAGATCGGCTTTCAGCGCGTTCTGGCTTTCGGCGGAGAGTTTTGCGCCATTCGAGGTGAGGTAAAAAACGTCAATGGCCATTTGGCCTTCGGTGTCAATCAATGCGATATCGATGTTGCATTTCTGGTCTGCGAAAGACGAGCTGATGCGATGCAACAAGCCGGGACGGTCCTGCGCGATGATTTGAATGATGGTGCTGCTCGGCGAAGATTCGTTATCGAACTCAATGCGGGTATCGACTTTTACTTTCGCCGCGCCGGTTTTGTCGCTGCGCAGGCGGTCGCGTAACAGGCGATCCAGATCCACTTGGTCGGTCAGCACGTCGGCGATGCTGCGCTTAAACCGCTCCCACTCAGGAAGATTCAATTCCAGTGTGCGGAAGCGGTCGGTGAAGAAAAAGGAGTCGATAACGGTGCCTGATTTATTGGAAAAAGCGTTGGCTTTTCCAATATTCATGCCCCATGCCGCCAGCACTCCGGCCATGCGCGCGAATAAGCGCGGACGGTCTTTTGTGGCCAGCGTGAGTTCATACCAGTGGCGACCGCGTTTCAGGTCGAGTTGCACCGGCTCCCCCGCAAGCCGCTCGGCGAGTTCCATGTGCATCAGCACGCTCTCGGCGGTATAGACGCGCAAATACCTCTGCGGCATTCCTTCCAAAAACGATTTCAGTTTTTTGCCGCCGACCGGAGCCAGGGTTTGCAGATGCTGGAGATTTTCGTCGTTCGCGTCAGCCCGCAATCTTTCATCCGCATGGCGATTCAGGTGATTGACCGTCGCAATGTAAAGCTGCCAGACGTTCTCGGCTTTCCAGGGAGTCAATGCTTCCGGATTGACGGCTTTGATGTCTGCGTAAGTGAGCAGCGAAAGCATTTTCAATCGCTCGGGCGTGCCCATCTTCTCTGCGAACACGCGAATTGTTGCCGGATCATAAATATCGCGGCGCAGTGTGGTAGAAACATCCAAATGGCTCCGAATCAGGAACAATACCGTCTCGCGATCGTCAGGATTCAAATCAAGACGGTCCAGACTTCCTTGCGCAATTTCCAGGCTCGCTATGACGTGATTGTCGGTTGGAATGCCTTTACCCACGTCATGCAATAACATTGCAAGGTAAAGAAGCTCTGGGCGTTCCAGCTCGCTCAGCAATTCTCCGTAACGACGGTCCCATTCTGATTGCGACTGGCTTGCCTTATGCAGGCTCTCGATAGCCAGGAAGGAATGTTCATCGACTGTAAAACGATGGTAGAAGTCGCGCACCACCAGCGAGTCAATCAGCTTGAATTCTGGCAGCAGCAACGTCAAAACGCCGAGAGAGTGCATTTCGCGCAACGCGTCAGCCGCGTGCGGCTCCATCAAAATTACTTGTATGTATGACCATAACTCGCCCCCTTGCGGAGGCGTTGCCGCCAGCGACGGCAAAATCTGCTCCACCCGATACTCGGTGGTCGTGCTCAACTTCAAGCCATGGTGGGCCATAAAGTCGAACATCCGCAAAAGAAGCTGCGGATCGTGTATTGCCGATGGCTGTTGTAGAAATACAAGCCCGTTCACAACAGAGAAATCGGAATTGGAAAGCCGCGCACGCAGGTTCTGGAAGCTCTTATACAAAGAAGACCGTGCCGCCGGAACTTCTTCCAGAAGCTGTGTCGAGGTGCGATAAATGGCGCGCGCGTTGCGGAAATAAATCCGCATCCAATCCGCGGCATTCAGCGAGGCGTCGGTATCCGGCGCGCCAATTTTCCGATGGGCCGCCTCGTCTTGAGCTTCCCACGCCAGCGTATTGTCGTCGCGTCCATGGCGGAAGTGCAGGAAACAGCGCACGGACATCATGAATTCCAGCGCGGGCTCAAATTGTTTTTGGATAGAAGTCGATAGAAGTGACGTCTTGTCGGGCCATCCGTGGAGCCGGTCCATGGCGGAAATCAGCGCGAGCCAACAAGCCACATTGTAATCACGGAGCCCACCCGGCGTTTCTTTGATGTTCGGCTCCAGGTGGAAGACCGTATTTCCATACTTCGCATGGCGGCTGCGGGTGACATCGGTCAGAGAATGCACCAGCCCCTGCGATTCGCGCATCACCAGCTTGGGAATCAGCTTGTCATGTAACTTCGAGAAAAGTTCATGATCGCCAGCCATGTAGCGGCAGTCGAGCAAAGAAATTGTGAACTCAACGTTGTTCGGGTCGAAGTGGTCGCATTCGGCCAGCGTTCTGTTTGTGGGGCTTAGTTTTAGACGCAGGTCCCAAAGTTCCTGCGAAAAACGCCGCACACGGTCTTTGTAAATTTCTTCGCCCTCCCGGCCCCCGTGCAGAAACAGCAAATCAATATCGGAGTGCGGGAAGAGCCAGCCCCGGCCGTATCCGCCAAGGGCAACCAAGGCAAAATCTTTCGGGCCGCCACTTTCTGCTTCAATAATCTCTTTCCATAAGCGCAGCACAATCTCATTGACTACAGCGGTGCGGTCGAGGACGGCTGCTTTGCCATCTCCGTTGGTGTAGAAATTTTCCTTGATGCGCGAGGATTCCGCGGTGTAGAGGTCCCGAAGTTCCGAAGCCAGTAAGGATGCTGTCGTCATCTTGTCATTCAACTTGCATCCACCACCATTTTGCCCTGGGAGATCGTGGCGTTGCTGACGCTAAGTCCCTGCTGAGCTCACAGGAACTCTCCTTATTACCAACTAACTTTACGCGCCAGCAATACCAGCTTGGAAATCGAAACTATTTATACGCAGCATCAGAATTGGTTATTCAAATTGCGCGTAAAAGCACACTCTTTCTAAGCATGGCACTAAGAAGGAATAGGGACAATCAGTTGTAAAGAAAAGCCGTTCCGAAAGTAATTCGGCGATACCAGTCAAATTACAAGGCGCCGTCACCGCGTTCGTCATTACGAATGCGAATGGCTTCATCAATGCGAGAAAGGAAGATCTTCCCGTCGCCGATTTTGCCGGTGCGGGCTGACGTTGTGATGGCTTGGACGGCTTTATCCACCATGGGATCGGCAAGCACCATTTCGAGCTTGATCTTAGGAATGAGGTCTACGGTGTATTCACGTCCACGGTAAAACTCAGTATGGCCTTTTTGCCGGCCGTGGCCGCGTGCTTCGATTACGGTCATTCCTTCGACTCCCGCTTCATGCAGTGCGTTCTTAACTTCTTCCAGCTTCGATGTTTGAATAATCACTTCAATCTTCGTCATGGTCGGCTCAATCCTCGGCGTCGAGTATTATGCACCTACGCGGGCACTTCCCAATAATATCCTTCTTCTCCGTGTTGAGAGAGATCCAGCCCTATGACCTCGTGATCGTGAGAAACACGCAGTCCGACGGTCATATCGGACAATCTTGAGGACAAGCAGCGTTCCTACGATGGCCAATCCCCACGCTATGGCAATTCCCACAATCTGATTCAGGAGCTGATGGAAATTCCCTTCAATTGCACCAGAAGGCAAGGGATTGCTCTGTGCGTCTTTGAAGATGGGGTTGATTGCACTTGAAGCGAAAACTCCCGTCAATACAGCACCGAGCGTTCCGCCCATTCCGTGAACGCCGAAGGCGTCCAGGCTGTCGTCATATCCGAGCTTTGCCTTGACCACGGCGACCATGAAATAGCAGAAAACGCCTGCAGCCAATCCGATGACCATGGCCGACATGGGGCTAACAAAGCCGGCGGCCGGGGTAATCGCAACCAGCCCCGCCACACAACCCGAAATCGCTCCCAATGCGCTCGGTTTGCCATTGCGAATCCATTCGGCTGCACCCCACCCAATGGCTGCTGCGGCGGCGGCAAAATGTGTGGCCACGAATGCGCTGGTAGCAAGGCTTCCTGCGGCAAGCGCACTGCCCGCATTAAATCCAAACCAACCCACCCATAACAGACATGCGCCGATGAAACTTAAAACTACGCTATGTGGAGGCATGGGATCCTTCGGATATCCAACGCGCTTGCCCATGTATAGCGCGCATACCAGCGCCGAAACTCCCGAAGTAATATGGACAACGGTTCCTCCCGCGAAATCCAGAGTCGGGAAGCGGCCGCCAAGCGTGGCATTGAGGAATCCACCTTTGCCCCAAACCATGTGTGCCATCGGGCTATAAACAACGATGGACCACAACACCATGAACATGGCCATCGCGCTGAACTTCATGCGCTCGGCAAATGCGCCGCTGATGAGCGCCGGAGTGATGATGGCGAACATCAACTGGTAGATCATGAAAGTCTGTAATGGAATTGTTCCTGCATAGTCGGAATCAGGAGCAGCTCCGACTCCGTGAAGAAAGATATGCTTTAAGCCCCCAATAAAACTCGTGCCGGGTGCAAAGGCCAGACTGAAACTGACGAGTCCCCAAAGAACAGTGATCAAAGCCATCATGGCGAAGCTCTGCATCATCACCGAGAGCACATTCTTTTTACGTACCAAGCCGCCATAAAAAAGAGCCAGTCCGGGGCCGGTCATCATGAGTACGAGGGCTGCGCTCGTAAGCATCCAGGCATTGTCTGCGGAGCTTTTGGCATCAGCACTTTGCTTTTCGACATTCGATAGACGGTCTTCTACGGAGG
This sequence comes from Terriglobales bacterium, assembly GCA_036491415.1. GTDB lineage: Bacteria > Acidobacteriota > Terriglobia > Terriglobales > Acidobacteriaceae > JAICKN01. Next base: position 29,697 of record DASXCC010000150.1, read on the forward strand.
GTTTGGCAGAAGCGTTGGGAACGATGGCAAAAAGGCCGCTAGCACTAAAAAACAGCAGGAAAGTAAACAGGCACAAGAGTGTTTTTCTCATGAAGATCGACGTGGGCTCCTGAGATTTCGGGTAGGGTTTTGAACGACAACTCTATAAGCAGGGTATAAGCAGAGGAAATAAAAATTATTTATAGCGGGAATCACGCGATTTTATGTAACGCGCGATCATTTTTGGCATTCTAAGAGGTAGAGTGCTAATCTTGACATACCCTCCATTCATTCCTAAAATTTAATAGAGGTTGCGCCATAATACCTGTAAGATTCTGTAACTAAATACTTTAAGAGATTTGCAAGAGTTTGAAGATGCAGCCAGGGCCACAAATCGGGGAGCGGGAACGGGAGATTCTTACCGCCATCGTGGAAACGTTCATCGCCACAGGTGAACCGGTAGGCTCTCGTATATTGGCGCGGTCCAATCGTGAAGGACTAAGTTCCGCCAGCATTCGCAATGTAATGGCGGATCTTTCCGACTCGGGACTTCTCGAACAGCCGCATACCTCCGCAGGGAGAATCCCCACCACCGAAGCCTATCGTTATTATGTGGAGCAGCTTTCCGGGCGGACGCAGATATCCCCGAGCGATGAAAGCATGATTCAGGACTCGCTGAATGGCGTTTCCGACGTGCAGGAATTCATGGAACGCACCTCGCATGTACTTTCCTTGATTTCCAAAAATGTAGGGGTGGCGGTCGCGGTTGGGGGCACGAAAAACGCCCTGGATCACGTTTATTTTTCACGCTTGGGCGATCAGAAAGTGCTGGCTGTCGTGGTCACCAAGTCCGGATTAGTGCGTGACAGGGTCCTTCGCCTCGATCTTCCGCAGCACGAACTGGATGCCGCAGCGCGTTTTATCAATGAAAACTTTCGCGGCTGGACGATGGAATCGATGCGTGCGGAGTTGGCGCGCCGGATTGAGGGTGAGCGCAACGAATACGACCGGCTGATGACCTCGCTCGAACAGCTTTACCGCCAGGGAGCCTTGGCCGCGGACGGAGCCACGCAAGTGGTTTTTGTCGAAGGCGCAGCCAACCTGGTCGCTGGCGAGACGGACCGCAAGCGATTGCAGGAATTGCTCCAGACGCTGGAAGAGAAACAGAAGATTGTAGATTTGCTGGGCGCTTATCTTCACACCAAGCAGGAAGCTGTTCGCGTAGTGATAGGACTCGACGATGCCCAACCTTCGATGAGAAACCTTGTACTGATCGGGGCTCCAGCGCGATCTGGCGGCGACGTCATGGGATCGCTTGCCGTAATCGGGCCCACGCGAATGGATTATCAACATACCATCACAGCCGTGTCGTATATTGCGCGGCTTTTCGACAAAGTTCTAAACGATTCAGGTGAGTAGTTATGGCCGCTAAGAACGGAAAATCCGAGATTGACATGCAAGACCTCGACCCACAACACGAACTTCCACAGGGGGAAGCTGGAGAAAACCCGGAACAGCTTTCGGCTTCAGAAATAGAGTTGACCAAATTAAAGTCTGATCGGGATTCGCTATTGCGCAGGCTGGCGGACATGGAGAATGCCCGCAAGCGCTCCGCGAAAGAACAGCAGGAATTCCGCGAATACGCATCGGCCGACACCCTTAAGACTCTGCTTCCGATTCTGGATAGTTTCGAACGGGCCCTGCAAACCAGCGCTGGTGAAAAATCAGAGTTCCGCAGCGGGGTTGAGCTCATCTATAAACAGTTGCAGGATGCGTTAGGCAAACTCGGCCTCACTTCGATCCAGGCAAAAGGCGAATTATTCTATCCTTACCTGCATCAGGCTATCGAAATGGTGGATACAAATGAGGTCGAAGATCAGCATGTGGTGGAAGAACTCCAGCACGGATACAAATTGAAGGACCGCCTGCTGCGTCCTTCCATGGTCAAAGTGGCACGAAACTCCGGCAATTAACGAACCCAGCTGAAAGGTAGAAAAAGTTATTCCGACAAGCAGCAAACGCGACTTTTATGAAGTGCTCGGTGTAGCTCGCGGAGCCAGTGATCAGGAGATCAAAAGCGCATATCGCAAGCTAGCTTTGCAATATCATCCCGACCGCAATCCCAACAATCCTGACGCAGAAGAGAAATTCAAAGAGGCCAGCGAAGCTTATGCGGTGCTCGCCGACAGCGAAAAGCGCAGCATGTATGACCGGTATGGTCACGCAGGCGTGGGCGGCGGAGGCGGGGGCGCCGGTTTTGATGCCACCGTATTCCAGGATTTCGGCGACATTTTTGGCGACCTGTTCGGCTTTGGAGACATCCTCGGTGGAAGCGGACGCCGTCGCAGTCGCGCACAGCGTGGCGCTGACTTGCGCGAGGACATCACGCTTGAATTTGAAGAGGCGGTGTTCGGGACCGAAACCAAAGTCACGGTTCGCCGCAATGAAACCTGCGAAACCTGTCAGGGCAGTGGAGCTGCTGCCGGTAAATCTCCGACAACTTGCCGTTCTTGCGGTGGGCAAGGTCAGGTTCGTTATCAGCAAGGTTTCTTCAGCATCGCCCGCACGTGTCCTACCTGCCAGGGCTCAGGAACAGTGATCACCGATCCATGCCCCAAGTGCAAAGGCGAAGGTCGCGTGCTGAAACAGAAAACAATTGACGCAAAAATTCCCGCCGGGGTTGAAGATGGCATGCGCATCCGTTTTACCAGTATGGGCGAAAGCGGGGCGTTTGGCGGGCCTCCGGGCGATCTTTATGTTGTGCTGCATGTAAAAGAGCATTCTTTCTTTGAACGGGATGGAAATAATCTCCATTGCATTGTTCCGATTTCCTTTACGCAGGCTGCTTTAGGCACGGAAATTAAGTTGCCCACGCTGGAAGGCGAGCACACTCTGAAAGTTCCGGAAGGCACGCAATCGGGAGCCACGCTGCGGGTGAAGGGCAAAGGTGTGCCGGTCCTCAATGGACACGGCAAAGGCGACATTCTTATACAGCTTCAAGTACAGACTCCGCACAAGCTGAACAAACGGCAGCGCGAGTTGCTGCAAGAATTCGAAGGGCTCACCAAGGTCGAGAACAAGCCACAGCCTCGCACCCTGCTCGGCAAAGTAAAAGACATGTTCAATTAGAAGTCCAACCCTCATGACACGCCGCCGCTGGATTGCAGACGAGGTCCACGACAATCGAGCCATTCTTGTTGGAGCGCACGCCGGGCACCTTACGCGTGTTCTGCGCGCGCATGTTGGCCAGGAATTCGATATTGTTGCCAACGGAGTTTTGCGGCGAGGCAAGATTTCCGACCTTCAGGAAAATCGCGTCGAGTTCGACCTGGGTGATGAAATTCCCGCAGTCAACTTGCCCTCATTCACCATCGCGCTTTCCATCTTTAAGTTTGATCGGATGGAATGGGCGATTGAGAAATGCACGGAGATTGGCGTCTCGCGTATCGTTCCTTTGATTGCGCACAGAACGGAGGCGCACCTGGCTTCTGCCGCCGAAAAACGGACGGAGCGTTGGAAGCGCATCGCCAGGCAAGCCGCTGAACAATCCCGCCGAGTTTCTCCTCCGGAAATTGATCAGCCCAAGAAATTAAAAGATATCGTGCACCACAATTCGACGTTGCGGATTTTGCTTGATGAAACCGAATCGTCGGTGGCTTTGAAGTCGGTTCTGCAAGACTATCCGTCTGGAGAAGAAGTCACCCTCGCCATTGGCCCCGAAGGGGGATGGACACAGAAGGAATTAGATCAATTTCACGAAGCTGGATGGATTTCCGCGTCACTGGGAAGCACTATCCTGCGCGCGGAAACGGCGGCCATTGCCGCAACCGCGATTGTTTTGTCAGAGATTGTTGGAATCTAACTTTCCTCTCTCATCTCTGGTATTCTCTGCTCAATGCCAGCAGTGAAGGCTCCTTCCCGTATTTCATCTTTTCAGGCAGATCCCCGTCAGCTTGAGGCCATCCAGCACGTTGAAGGGCCCATGCTCGTGGTCGCCGGCGCCGGCACGGGCAAGACCTCCGTCCTCACAAAACGAATTGCGCGCCTTGTGCGCGAAGGCCATGCGCGGCCGAATGAGATTCTGGCTCTTACCTACACGGAAAATGCTGCTGCTGAAATGCGCCAACGCGTGCAAGCGGAGCTGCAGGATACCGACCTGGCCGGACTACAGGCGGAAACGTTTCATGCGTATTGCAATAAATTGCTGCATCGCTATGGAAAAGAGTTTGGCGTTCTCGACGACCAGGACTTGTGGATTTTTCTGCGCCGCCGCCTGTCTGAACTGGAGCTGCGTTATTTTGTCCGTGCGGCCAACGTCGTGCAATTTCTGGATGACCTGCTCAACTTCATGCGCCGCTGCCAGGACGAACTGGTCATTCCGCACATGTATGCGGAATATGTAAACCGCCTGGATCGTGGTGAGCTTCCTGTGCCTCGTGTCAGCAAGTCCAAAGACGCCAGCTCCATTTCTGACGAGGAAGTACTCGGGCGGTGCCGGGAAATCTCCAGCGTATTTTCAAAAATTGAAGACATGTTGCAGCAGGAAAACCTGGGCACCTTTGGCCACATGATCACGCGGGCCTCCGCCCTGCTGGAAAACGACTCCGTGCTTTTGGACAAAGAACGGGAGCGCACGCGATTCATTCTGGTCGACGAATTTCAGGACGCCAACTTTGCTCAGGTAAAAATCCTTCAGAAATTGGCGGGCGAGGGCAGCAACGTATTTGCCGTGGGAGATCCTGACCAGGCGATCTATCGTTTTCGCGGAGCCTCAAGCGCGGCCTTCCAGTTGTTCCAGCGAAATTTCCCCGCGGGCAAGATCGTAGTTCTCGACAGGAATCGGCGTTCTCTTACACCGATCCTGACCTGCGCTTTTACCCTGGTGAACAAAAATCCGCAGCTGTTCTCTTCAGGGCTGGATTTTTCGTTGCAATATAAGCGCTCTCCACTTATTTCCGCGCGTGACGAGGAAGCAATGCAGTCCGGCAAGCCACTGCCGGCGATTCCCGTCGAAGCGGTCGTGCTATCGGCCAAGGAAATCGAAAGCTCCGACATTGCCGCCACGATCCTGGAAAGACACAAACATTGCAAATGGAAAGATATGGCTGTTTTGTACCGCAGCCACTTTCATCGCGACGAACTGGCCGCGGAACTGGCGGAGCAGGGAATCCCGTTCTCAATTGAAAATCTCGACATTATGGATACCGCCGAAGCTCGCGACGTGTTCGCCTGCCTTGGGGCGGTTGTGTCCGAAGGCGACGGAGCGAGTTTGCTGCGCGTATCGGCGCTCCTGAAGTTCGACATGGACGGCCAGAAGTTGCGAACGGTCCTGCGCCAACTTCCTCGGAATGCGGAGGCAGCAGGTCTGGCTTTGGCCTTACGTCAGGTTGCAGGCGGCGAAGTTGTACTGGAAACTTTGCGGCAGGCGCGCAAGCAGATCGCTGATTCCGGGGCGAAAGCTGCAAAGGCTTTAAGAATGGTTGTGCGCGCTTTTGGACTCCGGGAAAATTCTCCGGTAGTTTCGGCGATTCTCGACTTTGTCACTCGTTGGGAGAACAAGAAGACAACGAGAACTGGAGAACTGGCCGAGTTCCTTGAATATCTGGAATACTTCCGCGAAGCTCGCGGCGGCATTTGGCTGCCCGCGAATGAAAATGAGGATGCAGTCCGGCTCATGACCGCTCATTCAGCGAAAGGTCTGGAGTTCCGCCACGTATTCATTCTTCGGGCTACGGCAAATTCCTTCCCATGTTCTTACAAAGAGCCGTTGGTCGAATTTCCGCATGATCTTCGTCATGCCGATTCTGCGGCCGACGAAGAAGGCAAGACTTTACATGAACAGGAGGAGCGTCGATTGTTTTACGTGGCCATGACCCGTGCTCGCGATACGCTCACTCTTTATGCCAAGCAGGGACGCGGAAAGAAAGACCCTAGCCCACCGGGATACATTCGGGAATTTCTACAGGACTTCACCATCCGGCCATGGTTCCGGCAACGGCCGTCGCGCGCCTTTCAGACGGATATGTTCGCAGCGACAGGCGCAACCGAGTCGCGCACTACGCAATGGCTTTCCGTGCCACCGGAAAATGATTTGAGCGCGCGGCTGAGCGCATCGGCCCTGGAGAACTACAACATCTGTCCCCTCCAATTCAAATTGGAGCGAGAGTGGAGAATTCCCGGCGAAGTTTCCGCAGCCCTGCAGTATGGCAAGGTCATGCATGATGTTTTAAAGGGCTACTACGATTCGGTTCGCGCGGAACGGCCGATGAGCGAAGAGACCTTGCTGGACTTGTTTCGAGTGAATCTCGCAGACGCTCGAATTGCCGACGAATATCAGCATGATCTGTACGAAAAGCAAGGGATCCAACAACTGCGGCATTTTCTGACTTTGTGCGAGAAGAACCCCATGCCTCAGGTTGCTCACACCGAAGAACGCTTTGAAATGAAAATCGGCGAGTCGGTAATAGTCGGACGAATCGACCGCATGGACCGCAACCCGCACGGAAACATCGTCATCACCGACTATAAAACAGGGAAGGCCAAGTCCCAGGAAGATGCCGACGAGAGCCTGCAGCTTTCGATTTATGCGATGGCGGCCAAAGAGAAATGGGGATACGAAGTCGCATCGCTGGCTTTTTACAATCTTGCGGAAAATTTCGCCATCAGCACGGTCCGCACTGAGTTGGCATTGCGGGAAGCCCGCATGTTGATTGAAGATGTCGCGGCAAAGATCGCCGCAAAACAATTTGATCCCAAGCCCGGCTTCCACTGCCGCATGTGCGCCTATCGCAATCTGTGCCCTGCGACAGAAAAGCGCGCATATGGAACTCCTCCGGCAAAAGAAGAACTACACACAAAAAACTAAGGGGACGCTTTCGCGTCCCCTCTCGTTTTCTTGAAGCAATTTTTAATGCTTCTTTTTCTTAGCGGCTTTCTTCTTGGTTGCCATTCTATCTATTCTCCCTTTTCCACTCTTCGTGGATGACGCAACGATCGATTGTTGCGACTGATTGAATGTATAGAGTTATTGAAAAATGATGTCAAGAGAAAAATGACGTTCTCGACGCGTTTGCACGCTGCACCAAAGTCACTTCAAGTGATCATGCGAAGAAAAAATTTACACGAAGCAGATTTCCGCAAAAGTTTTTTCAGAAATTTTTAGCGCAAGCATTTCGAATTTGTTTTTTTATGCCGCATGCAAAATAAAAAATCGCCGCAAGAAACAAATCTGCTTCGCAGGAAATTCTGCAGTGCGTGCGCTTTTCAACGCAACTATAATAGTAAGCAGAATTAAGCGAGGAACAGGAAAATGGCCGCTTTTGAAGATGTTGTCATCATTTCCGCATGCCGTACGCCAGTAGGGAAATTTCAAGGAAGTCTCTCTGACCTCAGCGCAACCCAGCTTGGTGCCATCGCCGTAAAGGAAGCGGTGAAGCGCGCCAACCTCGATCCCAAACAAATTGACGAGTGCATCATGGGCAATGTGGTCTCTGCTGGATTGGGACAGAACCCCGCGCGACAAGCCGCAATCTACGGTGGATTGTCCGATGAAGTGGGTGCCATGACTATAAACAAAGTTTGCGGCTCAGGATTGAAAGCAGTCGCGCTTGCCGCGCAAGCAATTCAAACCGGAAACAGTTCCATGGTTGTTGCGGGTGGAATGGAATCGATGACGAACGCGCCGTATCTGCTTCCCCAAGCACGCAAAGGTTATCGCCTGGGAAATGCGCAGATCGTCGACTCCATGATTCAAGACGGACTTTGGGATATTTTCAACAACTACCACATGGGAATGACGGGAGAGAACGTAGCGGAGAAATACGGTTTCACGCGGGAGGAACAAGACGAGTTCGCGGTCAATTCTCATCGTAAAGCGATCGCAGCGATTAAGGAATGCCGTTTCAAATCACAAATCGTTCCCGTGGAACTTCCGCCGAAGAAAAAAGGCGGAGAGCCGGTCATCTTCGATAAAGACGAATCTCCCCGCGAAGATACTTCCATAGAAGTCCTTCGTAGTTTGAAACCCACTTTCAAGAAAGACGGCACCGTGACTGCCGGGAATGCTCCCGGCGTGAATGACGGGGCGGCAGCGGTCGTCGTTACCAGCGCGAGCCACGCGAAAGCACTTGGTGCGAAACCGATGGTCAGGATTGTTGCCCAGGCTACCAGTGGCATCGATCCAAAATGGGTGATGATGGCGCCCGTGGGAGCTGTGCGCAAAATCTGGGAAAAGACGGGATGGAAAAACGAAGACGTCGACCTTTACGAATTGAATGAAGCTTTCTCGGTGCAAGCCCTTGGGGTAATGAAAGAGCTGGGCCTCGACCCCAACAAAACAAATGTGAACGGCGGCGCGGTCGCGCTTGGTCATCCCATTGGTGCGAGCGGTGCTCGAGTGCTGGTGACGCTCATTTATGAAATGATTCGCCGCGATGTGCATCGGGGAATCGCTGCTCTTTGTCTTGGGGGCGGGAATGCGGTGGCAATGGCGGTTGAACGATAATTTCGCAGATTGCTTAGACGCGGGATCTAAGCGTGCGAAGACGAAGACTGTGCCTTCATTGCAGGAAGTGTTACCGTGAAAACCGCACCGCCTCCCGGCGCAGCTGCAGCTTCAATGTTTCCGCCGTGCTCCCGCAGAATCGCTTTACAAATGCTCAGGCCCAGGCCGGTTCCGCGGCCCGGTCGCTTCGTCGTATAGAACGGATCAAAGATGTAGGGCAAAACTTCCGGCGCAATCCCGGCTCCGTCATCCTGAAAAACGATGCTCACCGTGTTGTTGCTGTTCGTGCAGCGAACGCGCAACGTACCCTTTTCTCGTGTCTCGCGGATTGCCTGTTCCGCATTTCGCACCAGATTCAGGAAAATCTGCATCAGTTGGTGTGCATCTCCGCTTACAGGCGGCACCGGTTCGCGGAGAAAATCAACGGTGATGTTATTTTTCCGGAGCGAATACGTGTGAAGGTGCAGTGTTCGTTCAATCAACTCGCCGGGATCAATAGGATTTCTTCCCGGAGCTGGCGGCCGCGCAAAATAGAGCAGGTTCTGCACAATTTCTGCCGCTCGGCGCGCCTGCTGCTGAAGAATGGTGAGTTGCTTTCGTGTGTCATCGCTTGCGGAATCTTGTAATAATTCCGCCATGCCCAGAATGCTGGTCAGTGGATTGTTCAATTCATGGGCAAACCCGCCGATCATCTGGCCCATGGCGGCGAGCCGCTCGCTTTCAATCACCTGCGCTTCGAATTTCCGTTCGATTGTGATGTCGCGGATGGAAGCAATCGCGCCATTCAGCACGCTTCCGGAATCGTATAAAGCGCTGACCGAAGCCCGCATCATGCGCCAGCTTCCGTCGTGATGCCGCATTCCGTACTCACAGGACCCGAACGTCATTCTTCCCGCCAGAATTTCCCGGCACAACGTAATCAATTCCTTCGATTGGTCGGTTTCGGTGACTTTCTTCCCGATTAGCTCTTGTGGCTTCCCGCCCAGGACATCGCGAATGCGGGAACTGACGAACTGATAAGACTCATCCAGCCCGATGACGAGAATTAGATCCGGAAAGCTTTCCAGCAAATAACGCTGGAACTGTTCCTGCTCTCGCAGCTTCTTTTCGATTTCGCGCCGCTGTGTAACATCTACGAGCGTGCCTTGGTAGCGAACGATATTTCCGTATCCATCGAGAATCGCGCGCGAAGTATCCAGAAAAATGACCGGGCCGCCGTCTTTTCGGCGCAGCGTGATCTCTCTTTCGCGAACGCCGCCATTGTCAGGGCCGGTTTTACCCAGCGCAACGCCCTTATCTCCATTGAATGACAGTTGCGCGGGAGAAGCCGCTAATAAGTTTTCTTTCGTGTCATACCCCAGCATGTTGAAGAGCGCAGTGTTCGCGTCGAGCAACTTGCCCTCTACTGTGCTGAAGTAAATTCCTTCTTGCAACGTTTCGAACAGCTCGGTGAATCGCGTTTCTTTTTCCCGTTCGCTGGTTACATCGCGGGCCAGTATGCTTACGCCGAAAACTTCATCGTCCTTCACAATCGCATTCAGCGTGCATTCAAAATAAAGGGTACGCGCACTGTTCTTAAGCCGCACGTTCACCATGCCGGTCCAGTGTCGTTTTTCCAGAAAACGGCTCAAATACGATTCAATTTCCGCGCGTCGGGGTTCCTCGATAAATTCATCAAGTTTGTGCCCCACAATGTCGGTGTAGGGCTGGTGAAATAGTTCGCTCAGGCTGCGATTCACCGTGCGCATGGTGCCATCGAGAGACATGGCAAATGCCGTATCTTCCAAAGAATCAATCAGCTCTTTGAAACTCTTTTGCGATTTGGAAATGACCTGGCTTAATTGGTCGAGTTGTTCCGCCGATGGCGCAACGTTGCTGCGTTCTTCCAGTTCGCGCAGAAGATTTTTTAATCCGGAGACTTCGCGCCGCCGCCCATAGGCATAAAAAGCAAACAGGACGCTGAGGGC
>DASXCC010000151.1:0-8184 GCA_036491415.1 Terriglobales bacterium
CGGAATTCGTGACTGTCACCGAATTCTGTGTGCTGCTGCCGGTTTGTACCGTACCGAAGCTCACGCTCGACGGAGTTGCGGTAAGAGCGCCCGCCGCCACTGCCGTTCCAGACACTGGAATACTTAAAGAGGCATTTGACGCATTGCTGGTAATCGTGACGCTGCCGGTTGGCGTGCCAGCGGCAGCCGGAGCAAATTTAACCGTGAATGATGCGCTTGAACCAGCTGCAACCGCCAGCGGTGTGGTCAATCCGGAAAGCGTATATCCGGTGCCAGTGATGGTAGCGCTGGAAATCGTTACGCTCGCGCTACCAGAATTCGTAAGCACTTCCGTTAACGATTGCGTCGTTCCCGTTTGCACGGAGCCGAAACTCAAGCTCGCGCTCTGTGCACTTAACGTTCCGGTCGGCGTCGCCGTACCTGTGCCAGCCAACGTGAAGCTTAAAGAGCTGTTCGAGGCATTGCTGGTGATGGCCAGCGCTCCGGCCGATGAGCCCGTGGCCTGCGGCGCATACGTTACGCTGAAACTTGCGCTGGCACCCGCTGCGATCGTTGCCGGCAGTGTGATTCCGCCCACCGAAAATCCACTTCCGGTTGCGGCAACGTTAGATACAGTCACGCTGGAGCCAGTCGAGTTGCTCAGGGTTTCAGTAAGGCTGGCAGTCTTGCCGGTTTGCACGCTGCCAAAGCTCAAATTTCCAGGAGCCGCGGAAAACTGTCCGACAGCCATACCAGTTCCGGAGAGCGGAACGCTCATAGATAACGGAGTTGTGTCATGGGCGCGAACGCGAAAACGAGTATTCGCTGAGCGCGATGAACCCGTTGCCAGAGATACCGTTCCTGCAAGCGAAAGTGTTCCTGTAGCTGCTCCGCTCTGCGTCGGTTTGAACACGACTGAAAACGGAATGCTTTGACCCGAGGCCAATGCTAAAGGGAGTGTAATTCCGCTGAGTGTGAAGCCTGCGGAAGCGCTTGCCTGCGTGACGCTCAGGCTGGAGCTGCCGGCATTAGTTAACGTCCCAGAAAGAGTCTGGTTAGCTCCTACGTTCACGTTTCCGAAGCCGAAGCTGGAAGGAGTCACTGCCAGGCGGCCTCCGTCCACGCCTGTGGCGCTTAAGTTGATCGTCAGGGTTACATTCGAAGCGTTGCTGGTAATCGCTACAGTTGCTGTAGTCGCGCCCGTACTTGCAGGGTTGCATGCGACCGTCACGGTCGTGCTTTGCCCACCAGCAAGAGTCATCGGGAAAGACGGCGAAACAATCTGGAAATCGCTTCCTGTAACTACTACGTTGCTGATTGTCACACTGGAACTGCCTGCATTGGTGACTGTGTCAGTGAGAGTCTGATTCGACCCCATCACAACACTCCCCCAACTCAAATTCGCGGATTCAATGGACAGATTGGATGGGCCGGAAGAAGACGATGAATTATGCGGACCAGCGACGAGACCCTGACAGCCGAGCAGAACGGACAACAACAAAAACAGGAAAAGTGCGTCTACAGCAATCGCAAAATGCGATTTGCGGTCTTTCACGGGGGAGACCTCAAATTTTCCAGCCGTTCATCACCCGGCGGGGGGATTACCGCGATTCAAAATCGCGAATTAAATTCGCAGACTCTGTGGCGCGGCAAACGTAGTGTCCGTTGTCGAAGGGAGTTAAGATAGGTCTCTTAGGTTCACTACAGATGCGCAATGGTACGAGGTACGATTTCGATGTCCTTCCGATACATTACTCGGTTTTAGTACCTCTCAGAGGGCCGGAAGTACCTTGAGCAGCTTGCCTTTTCAAGCTTGTTAAAGGGCAAGTTAAAATTTTTCTCATAATCAATGTGGTATTCTGGCGCACTTTCCACAAGGTTGCGGCAGCGCACAGAAATTGAGGCTTTCACAATATGGATGCAGATCTTTCGAAGAAAAAAGTAGCCGTTCTCGGCGCAGGAAAAATGGGCGGAATTTTACTGAAGGCCCTTCTCGAAAAGGGTTTGCTCTCGAAGCAGAGCACCATGGCGACAGTGCAGCACGAAGAACGCGCGAAAGAACTCAGTACGAAATTCGGGATCCCTGTAAGTACCGACAACCTGGCTGCGGTCAAAGGCGCTGACATTATTTTCATTTGTGTGAAGCCGCAAATGGTGGCGGACCTTATTGCCCAGATCCGGCCGAATGTTACGAAAAACCAGATTTTTATTTCCGTGGCCGCTTCGGTGACTACAGGTCAAATCGAGCATGCGCTCCACCATGAAGCTCCTGTGATCTGGGCGATGCCCAATACACCCTGCGTCCTTGGCGTAGGTATGACGGCGCTATGCAAAGGGAAGTTTGCGAATGCGCAGCATCTGGAAATTGCCAGTGCCTTATTTAGCGTGGTGGGGCGCACTGCGATTGTGGATGAAAAACACATGAACGCAGTGACGGGCCTTTCCGCCAGCGGACCCGCTTACATCTACATCATTCTGGAAGCGCTTGCGGAAGCCGGGGTGAAAGTTGGATTGCCTCGCGATATCGCGACATTATTAGCGGCACAAACCACCATGGGCGCAGCCACGGTTGTTCTGGAAACCGGCGACCATCCTGCATTGTTAAAGGATGCGGTAACAACTCCGGCTGGGTGCACGATTGACGGCATCATGGAGTTGGAAGAAGGGAAGCTGCGCGTGACGTTGATCAAAGCGGTGGTACGTGCGGTACAGAGGGCAAAAGAACTGGCAAACGGATAGGCTTCATTCGACAGTACTATTCGTTCTATCGGACGAAATGCTTCCACGTGGCGAATGATGCCGCGGCGACCAGGGCAATGGTGTAAAGCCAGAGTCGAAATCTCTGATATTTCTCTTCGTAAGTCTTCATGGTTTTCTCTGTCTGTTTCCGGCCAATCTTAACTGGCCAATCTTACCGGGTGGCGGATCTTACTGAATTGTACGCCTCGTTTTTTGCAAAACTTTAGGAATCGCGTTCGAAATTGGCCGAGCGCCTTTTGACGTGGAACGATTCCTTCGATAGCCTGTTACTTCTCCCTTACTAATGAACGAACCTGTCATCTCTGTACGTGGGCTTCGCAAAACTTACAACGATGTCGAAGCCATCAAGGGCGTGGATTTCGAAATCCAGCCCGGGGAAGTATTTGGCCTGCTTGGGCCGAATGGTGCGGGAAAAACCAGCACGGTCGAAATTCTCGAAGGCCTGCGGCCGCGAACTGGCGGCGAAGTGTCTGTTCTGGGTTTTGACCCCGACAAGCAAAAAGACAAATTGAAAGATCGCATTGGCGTCTGCCTGCAAGCCACCAACCTTCCTGACAAGATGAAGGTGCAAGAGGCGCTGGAACTCTTTGCGGCGTTCTATACCCGCCATGTGAATCCCCAGGATTTGCTGCGTCGCCTGCAGTTACAGGAAAAGCACGACGCTTACTACACCACGCTTTCCGGCGGCCAAAAGCAGCGGCTGGCATTGGCTCTCGCTCTGTTGAACGATCCCGCGCTGCTTTTTCTGGATGAACCAACGACCGGGCTCGATCCGCAAGTTCGCGCGGAAATTCATTCACTGCTGGAAGAACTGCGCAACGAAAAACGCACCATTCTGCTGACCACGCACTACATCGAGGAAGCGGAACGCTTGTGCGATCGCGTGGCGATTATTGATCAGGGAAAGATCATTGCTCTGGATACGCCGCGGAACCTGCAGGCGCAAAGCAAAGTTGCATCGTCTATCGTCGTCACCTGCAACAAGCCGGTGCCCAAAGATCATCCGCAGTGGCCAGAGACACAAAATACTCTGCTCGATTCCTCGGGCCGCACGCTGACCGTGTTTTCCCGCCGTCCGGCGGCGACGCTGGTTGAACTGATCAAGTGGATTGACCAGCAGGGATTGGAATTGGTGGATGTAAGCCTGAAGCAACCGACCCTGGAAGACGTGTTTATTGAAATGACAGGAAGAAGGTTGCGCGATTGAAAACCTATCTGGCGCTCATTCGCAGTAACCTCCGGCTCGCTCTGCGGCAGAAATCCGTCATCTTCTTCAACTATTTATTCCCTCTGATGTTTCTCATCATCTTTGCCATGTTCTCTGGATCCAGCGACAGCGGCGGGATGGCCAAGATTCTTACCCTGGTACTGATCCTCGGCATTCTGGGCAACGGACTCTTTGGCATTGGCGTACGCGCCGTGCAGGACCGCGAAGCTAACATTCTGCGCCGCTATAAGGTCACTCCGATTAATGCCATTCATGTACTGACGGCACAAGTCGTGAATGGTTGGCTTGTATTCATGCCGCTGGTAATCGCTCTTTTTATACTTGCCCACTTTGCTTACAGTATGCCGTGGCCATCGTCGATGGTTTCCATTCTGATCTTTGCCACTCTAGGCATCCTAGCTTTTTGCGCGATTGGCACAATTATTTCCGCGGCGGCAAATTCCGCGCAGGAAAGCCAGATCATTGTGCAGCTCATTTATTTGCCGATGCTCTTGTTGAGCGGAGCGACTTTTCCTGCAGAATATTTTCCGTCATGGCTGCAAACAATCGTTCAGTTTCTACCTGCGACATATTTGGTCTCTGGATTTGAGTCCATGATGTTGCGGAACGAGGGCCTTAAAGAAAATTGGCTGGCAACCATTGCTCTAATTATCACGATCTTTGTCGGACTCTTCATCGCAGCCAAGCTCTTTCGCTGGGAAAAAGAAGAAAAAATCAAAAGCTCCGCAAAGTTATGGATTCTGGCAGTCCTACTGCCATTTTTTGTACTGGGCACATGGGAAGCGCATTCCAAAGAAGGAATTGCGAAAACGAAAATCCTTGCCCGGCAAGTCGCTCGCAGCCAGACTTATTTGATCCGCGGCGCGCGCATTTTTGTTGGCGATGGGCGCGTGATCGAATCCGGCGCGATTCTGGTGAAGAACGGAAAGATCATTGACGTGTACGACGGCAACGGTCCCGATCCCTCGTCAGTGAAGGCTTCCGTTGTGGAAGCTGCCGGGAAGACGATTCTGCCCGGACTTATCGACGTCCACGTACATCTCGGCGCGCCGGGTGGGATTCCGGATCCCAACGATCAATATGGTGCCGCCGAAATGATGCTGCACCATCTTGAAGCATATCTCTACAGCGGCGTGACCACGGTTCGCAGCGTGGGCGATCCTCTGAACACCGCCGTGACGCTGCGCAATGAAATCAACAGCGGCGTAAAGCTGGGATCCTCGCTTTACACGTGCGGCCCGCTCTTTACGACCGAAGGCGGTCACGGAACAGAGTACTTCAAAGGGCTTCCCGAAAATGCGCGTCGGCAGGCGGAGGCGCAGACCGTGCGCACTCCAACCTCTCCCGAGCAAGCCAGGCAAGAAGTGGACCAACTTAAAAACGACGGAGGCGATTGCGTTAAAGCGATCCTGGAATCAGGAGCAGGCAATACCATTTTCAATCGCCTCGACAATGCTGAGTTTCAGGCGATCGCCGCAGAAGCCCATGCACAGGGACTTCCTCTGGTCGTGCATACAGGGGATGCGCGCGATGTAACCGACGCCATGGCAGCGGGAGCGGATTCCATTGAGCATGGATCATTCCGCGAAAATATTCCTGACGCGCTTTTTGATCAGATGGCGCAACACAAGATCTTTTACGATCCGACCTTAAGCGTTGGGGAAGCTTTGAATGACTTTGTGAATGGGGACATAAGCCTGTTGAAGCGTTCGTTAGTACAACAGGTGGGACCCTCGGATCTGCTGCAAAACACCGAAAGGTCTATCAATTCGCCCGATATAAAAGCGGAGCGCGAACGTATGGCCGGATTTCCCATCAATCTGCAAACCGCCAAAGACAATTTGCTGAAGGCTTACCACCACGGCGTAATGCTGGTGACCGGGACCGATGCCGGCAACATGTTGGTGATCCATGGCCCGACGGTGCAGCGCGAAGTAGAGCTCTGGGTTCAAGCCGGCATCCCGGCTGCGGTAGCGTTGCAGGCGGCAACTTACAACGCGGCAACATTATTGCGCGCTCAAGACCAGATTGGCGTAATCAAAAAAGGCAACGATGCCGACTTGTTGCTGGTGGATGGAAATCCTCTGGAAGACATCAACGCGATCGAGCGAATCTCCGGCGTGTATTTTAAGGGCGAACATCTCGACCGTCCCTCTTTATTGAATCAAGAGTAATGAATCAGGAACAGTTGTAAGTTTCCTTTCCCGGTAACTTCTGCAATGAACTCTTAAATGTTTCGTGTGTGAGTGTTAAACTTTCGCTGATGCGCGTCCTTGGAATTGATTGCGGCACAGAATGTACAGGGTTTGGCGTGGTCGAGCTTTCCTCCGACAGCAAATTGCTTTGCCTGCATTTTGGCGCCATCAAGCTTTCTCCGCGCGAACCATTGGCTTCAAGATTGTCCAAAATATTCGATCAACTTGGAGTTGTGATTCAACAATACGCCCCTGACCAGGTTGCGATTGAAGAAGTTTTTTATTCGGTGAATGCGAAATCTGCATTAAAGCTTGGGCAAGTGCGCGGAGTAGCGATGCTGGCGGCGTCTTCCGCTGGATTGCACGTCGCCGAGTATGCCCCGCTTTCCATCAAGTCAGCGGTTGTGGGTTATGGCCGGGCCGAGAAGTATCAGGTGCAGTATATGGTGGCGCGACTGTTAGCTCTGACAGAAATACCCGAACCTGCCGACGCCGCCGACGCCCTGGCTATTGCTATCTGTCATCTGAATACTTCGGCAACACTTGCACGGCAAAGTGCCGCTTCAGCTTAAAATAGCTAGGAATGTTTCAAAAGAAATTTTTAACTTACGCGATTTGCTGCGCCGCCCTCGCCGGACTCGTTCTTTTTATCGGCCGAGCGCAAGCCGAACTTTCTTCCAATCCGACCGTCAGTTTTTCTTTGGATTTCCCCGGGTCTGATCCTTCGCATTACATCATCGCCGTTTCCAACGATGGTCATTCCAGCTACCAGTCTGACGGAAAGTTGGGACGGCAGGATACTCCTGGAGATATCGAGGAGTTTGACTTCACGCTTTCTCCGGCAACTACAAAGCAAATTTTCGATCTGGCGAAGAAAGCCCATTACTTCGAAGGGCAAATTGATTCGAAAAAGAAAGTCGCTTCAACCGGCGAGAAAACACTGACCTTCAGTGATGGTACGAGGAATAATAAAGCTGCTTTCAATTACTCGTCGGTGGCTGCGGTGCAAGACCTCACCAGAATCTTTCAGGGGCTTTCCTCGACCTTGGAATTCGGTCGCCGTCTGCAATATTGCTATCACCATGAAAAACTGGCGTTAAACGAACAACTCACCAACATGGAAAATGCCCAGCGAGACCACCAGTTAAGCGACGTCACCCCGATCTTGCCCATCCTGAACGAAATCTCCAAGGACCAAACCGTTGTCAACGTGGCGCGAGCAAAGGCAATGCGGCTGGCTTCTACAAAAGGTAATTAAACGTAACAAAGCTTTACAATTTCCTGGTAACGCACT
Source organism: Terriglobales bacterium (assembly GCA_036491415.1). GTDB lineage: Bacteria > Acidobacteriota > Terriglobia > Terriglobales > Acidobacteriaceae > JAICKN01. Next base: position 7,457 of record DASXCC010000151.1, read on the forward strand.
CTGTCAAAAAGTGCTCTAATTAAGGTAGCTTGTGGGAGGCCCGTTATGAGATTTGTTCGATCGGGCAATTTGGTGTACCTCGTCGCAGTTGTTCTCCTTTTTACCATTCAATCATTTGCTGATTCGCACGCACGCATCGTTCGCTTGAGCGACGTGGAAGGCAGCGTTCAAGTGGACCGCAACACCGGACAGGGATTTGAGAAGGCATTGCTTAATCTTCCTATGACGCAAGGCGTGAAGCTGCGCACCAATGACGATGCGCGCGCCGAAGTCGAATTCGAAGATGGCACGACCATGCGCCTCGGCTCCGACACCACGGTCCATTTTGATGAATTGTCTCTCGCTGATTCCGGCGTAAAAAATTCTGTGATCGTCGTTGAAGCTGGCGTGGTGTATGTGAACTACACGGGAAACGCTGACAACAACTTCTCGCTGAAATTTGCCCGGCAAACAACCAGGCTGACGGAGCCCACGCATCTTCGTTTGGAAATGGATTCCAAAGAAGCGGCCCTGGCCGATTTCTCCGGACCGGTGCACGTTCAGAGCGATGTTCCCGCCAACAATACTTCCGCGACACTCGAAGATATATTCGTCAAAAAGAATCAGACTGCGGAGTTTGATCTTCAAAAGCAGGGCGAATATCAATTAGTGAAAGACATTGCGCCGGATGTTTTCGATGATTGGGACCGGAGCCAGGAAAAATATCACGATCGCTATGCGAAAGCGGC
>DASXCC010000152.1:0-6231 GCA_036491415.1 Terriglobales bacterium
CGGTTCCTCCGCGGCGGCAGTGGCCTCGATCGCGACACACAAAGCAGAATCCCCATTGCGGATTCATACGCTTGGCGGGTTGCAGGCCGTCCGCTGGGAAACGCAGGTTTTTCTGCAAGGACCCGCACAGATCATCTGCGAAGGCGAATTTTTCGGCTAAGATCGACTGAACTCGTCAAATATATTTTGCATGCCCTCTTCCTCTCCAGCTAAACGAATCAAGCCGCCTGCGCTCCTGCCCGGAGATTTTGTCGGCATTATCGCGCCTGCCAGCAATATCGACTCGGAGATGCTTGTCAATGGTTGCAATGTCCTTCGCGATCTCGGCTACAAGCCCTTTTATTTCGATTCGATCTTTGAGCAGGAACTTTACTTTGCGGGATCTCTTGAGCGGCGCGTGCGCGAATTTGAAGAAATGTTCGAACGCGATGAGATCAAAGCCATCCTTTGTGCGCGTGGCGGATACGGATCAAATTATCTACTGAAAGCCGTTAATCGCGAAACAATTCTCCGTCATCCCAAAATTTTCGCTGGCTATAGCGACATTACCTCTTGGTTGACCTACATTTGCGATTCGTGCGGCATTGTCAGCTTTCACGCGCCGATGGTCACAAAGGATTTCGCGCTTCCCAACGGTGTGGATCTCGCTTCATGGCAAGCTTCCGTGAACGGCACCAGTGAATGGACGGTGACACCTGATTCCGGCGCTGCGTTTTTAGTCGGCGGGCACGGCAAAGGAATTTTGTATGGTGGCTGCCTTTCCATTCTCGTGGCGTCTCTGGGAACACCGTATGAAATCCAGACTGATGGCACAATCTTATTTATTGAGGATGTGGCCACAAAGCCTTACCAAATCGACCGCATGCTCATGCAATTAAAATTTGCAGGCAAGTTTGACCATGTGCGCGGAATTATTTTTGGCGAAATGCTCGACTGCATGCAGCACAAAGATCAGGGTTATACGCTCGATACAATTGTGCAGCGGCTTCTTGGGAACTTAGGGATTCCCATCGCATGTGGCATGCGCGCCGGTCACGTCTCGCACGGAAATATTACGCTTCCATTCGGCGTGGAGGCGGAATTGAACGTAACTAAAAATAATGTAGAGTTGAAAATTTTAGAAGCGGCCACCATGCTTGCTCCGGGTGCCACGCAAACAATGAAATCATGAAAAAGCACATTCATCTCATCGGCATCTGCGGCACCGCGATGGCTTCGCTGGCAGGCATGCTGCAACAGCGTGGATTTAAAGTTACCGGTTCTGACGCTGCGGCGTATCCTCCAATGTCCGACTTTTTGTCGTCCTTGGACATTCCGGTTTCTCAGCCCTTTGCCGACAAGAATCTTGAGCCGCGGCCGGACTTAGTCGTGGTGGGCAACGCCATCTCGCGTGGAAATGTGGAACTCGAATACTTGCTGGATCACCGCATCTTTTTCTGCTCTCTGCCGCAGTTGCTGCACGATGAATTTTTGCGCGGCAAAGAAGTTCTTGTTGTGGCGGGCACGCATGGAAAGACCACAACCACGTCAATGTTGTCATGGATTTTTGAAAGTGCCGGGCAACAACCTTCGTTTTTAATCGGTGGCATTGCCGAAAATTTTGGCAGCAGTTTTCAGCTTGGCGATGGAAAGCACTTTATTCTTGAAGGTGACGAGTACGACACGGCATTCTTCGATAAAGGCCCGAAGTTTCTGCACTATTTTCCGGACCACGTCATTCTTACGTCAGTCGAGTTTGACCACGCGGACATTTATAAAGACCTCGATGCCGTTGAAACATCCTTCAAGCGTCTTGTGAATTTGATCCCGCGACGCGGAAGTCTTATTGCCTTCGACAGCGGAGAAAGCGTGGAGCGGTGCATTGCTCGCGCATTCTGCTCGGTCACGCGTTATGGCTCAAACGAGCGAACCGGATGGCGGATCACAAATTTGCAAACCGGACCGTCCAGCACGACCTGGTCTGTTCTGCACGATGGAAAGCACTGGGGCGATTTCGAATTCGCACTAGCCGGCGAATACAACGTTTGGAATGCCACGGCTGCCGCGGCATTGGCGTTTACCTGCGGCATTCCACAGAAAGAAATCGTTGAGGCACTCAAGACTTTCAAAAGCGTAAAGCGAAGGCTGGAAGTCCGGGCTGAAATTGATGGCATCACCATCATCGAAGATTTCGCGCATCACCCTACCGCGATCCATGTGACATTGAAGGCGCTGCGTTCACGCTATCCCGGTGCACGTTTGTGGGCGATCCTCGAGCCCCGCTCCAACACGCTGCGGCGCAATGTCTTTCAGGAAGAACTCGCCAAAAGCCTTTCGGCTGCGGATGAAATTGTGATCGCAAATGTATTCAAGTCCGATGCTATTCCTGAAGATCAGCGACTCAACCTGCAAACCGTGGTAGCTGAAATCATAAGAAGCGGGCATCGCGCGCGCATTTCTCACGCAGTAGATTCCATTGTCGAACTCGTAGCGCCGGAACTGCGGTCGGGAGACGTAGTTGCCATCCTTTCCAACGGCGGCTTCGGTGGCATATACGAAAAACTACCGCAGCGTATACGATCATTGGCAGTAAAATCTTGAACGTTTTCCCCCGCATCGGAGACCGCCACCTTTGATTCGCACCATCCTCATGCTGAGTTTCTGGGCCGTCATGCTGCCCATCACGGTAATTCTCTGTTTCCCATGGACGGCAATCACCGGTGATGTGCGCTTTCTTTATCACATGGGCATGTGGGTATCGTTTAACGGGGTCCGTATTGCCGGCGTGCGGGTCAAACCAGTCGGACTTGAAAAAATAGATATCTCGCGCACGTATATCTTCATGTCCAACCACGTTTCCAATATTGATCCGCCGCTTACGTTGCCACTGATTCCCCGGCGTACTTCGGTCATGGCGCGGCATGGACTTTTTAAATATCCGCTGCTCGGCTGGACTATGCGCCAGGGCGATCTCGTACCGGTGGAACGCGAAAGTGGCAAGGGCGGCCTGTCTGCGATACGCAGCGCGGTGGAAGTTCTTCGCAAGGGGCTGAACCTTACGATTTATGTCGAGGGTGGGCGTTCCTTCGATGGCAAACTTCTTCGTTTTAAAAAAGGTCCATTTTATTTAGCGGAAGAATGCCAAGTTCCTGTGGTGCCGATCACCATTGTCGGCACACATTACGTGATGCCGAAGGGACGATTCTCCATGAAGGCCGGCGAAGTGCAGATAATCTTTCACGATCCTATCGAGCCAAAAGATTTCGGCGACCGCGAATTATTAATGAAGAAAGTGCGGGCTGCCTTGAATAGTTCATTGCCTGCGGAGATGCAGGAACAACCCGCCTGATTTATTTCGTATTCCTCAAAAGCTTGGCTATCTCTGGAAGCTTGGGAAACACAGCCATGCAACGCAGCCAGAGTTTGTGATCAAAGGCAGGCGCTCCGCTTATCATCGATCCAGCGGGAATGTCTCCGTGAGTGCCGCTCTGCGCGGTAATGATTACGTTGTCGCCCACATGGCAATGCCCGGCAACACCCACCTGCCCGGCAAGGATTGCATTTTTCCCAATCTCGGTTGAACCTGCGAGTCCGACTTGCGCGCACAGCAATGTATTTTCACCAATGGAGGAACCGTGGCCGACTTGGGCGAGGTTGTCGATCTTCACACCGCGAGCGATGCGCGTTTCGCCAACGCTGGCACGGTCCACGCAGGAATTGGATTGTACCTCGACGTCGTCTTCTAAAATCGTCGGTCCCGATTGCAGAATTTTTTGCCAGCGCCCGTGTTCATCTTTCGCGAAACCGTAACCGTCTCCACCGATGATCACGCCGTTTTGCAGGACGACATTGTTACCGATCTCGCAATATTCGCGCACTACAGCATGCGCATGGGCAAAAAAGTTATCGCCAATTTTCACCCCGGGATAAATGACAACGTGAGAAAGCAAAACCGCATTTGCCCCAATCTCAACATCACGGTCAATCGAAACGTACGGGCCGATATGTGTACCTTTTCCAATCTTCGCTGAAGGATGAATCGCTGCCGTGGAATGAATCCCGGCTTCATATTTCGGCGGTTGATAAAAGAGCGCAATAGCTTGCGCAAACGCCAGATAAGCATTCTTGCTGCGCAGCACCGCCGTCTGGATTGGCGGAAATTTTTCATCTACGATGACGGCCGAGGCTTTGGTTGTCTTTGCTAGTGCCGTATATTTTGGATTGGAAACAAAAGTGACATGCCCCGGCCCGGCTTCTTCAATTCCCGCCACGCCGGTAATTTCTGTATCAGGAGACCCGTTTTCGAGAGTGAGGTTTAGTTGTGAAGCGATCTGTTGAAGTTTCATAAGCTGTCTAGTATTGCTCAAATGCTACACCAGACAGCTTAAATATTGGCGCACTTCCAGCGAAGCTAATTCACCGTGAGCTGTAAAATCGTGGTATGCGTAATATTTGTAGAGCTGACCGCAGTGATGGTAACCGAATAGCTGCCTAGAGGCGTTCCCGGATCAGTAGGCGCGCTTCCGCCGCCGGAAGGGCCGGTGCTTGAAGAGCCGCCTCCACCGCAACTCATACTGGTCAGTGCCAGCGCGAAGAACATAACGTAGAAACCGCCGGTGAGACGCCGCTTCTTTGGCAGACTCATCAGGAACATACTGCCAAACATCACGCCGCCACCTAGAACCCACCGACAGAACTATGCGAGGCCTTCGCTTGCAGAATTTTGCGCACATGAGGAGCTGTGGAAGTAAGAAAGATCGTCGTTGGCCCTGTCCCAGTGATCGTTGCAGGATTAAAAGAACAAGTCATTTCAGCCGGAAGCCCCGAGCAGGACGTAGGTGAAAATGTCACGCTTCCGGTGTAATTGGCATCTCCAAAAATGTTCAATACGAGAGAAGTTTGGGTACCGCGCGTGGTAGAGACAGTCGTAGGAGCGGAAAGAACAAAATCACTACCCGTGCCGGTAACAACTACTGTGAATGACGAAGTACTTGTGGCACTGCTGTAATTTGAATCCCCACTATAGCTGGTTGTAATTACGTGCGTGCCAGATGTGGGAAATCTCACACTTGTAGTCGCATTCAGGAGCGCAGTCCCATTACTAGACCCCGACATCCCACTGAATCCAGTACCCTCGGGCGTAAGCGGAGTTCCATCCGAAAGGAACGTAATGGTTCCACTGGGTTCAGCACCAAAACTGATCGCTTGAACAGTTGCCGTCAACGTTGTTAGTTCGCCGACAGTTGCACTTGTTGGCTCGCTTTGAAATGCTCCAAACGTGACCGCAGCGGGAGTAATCGTCACTGAATCAGAGCTTGCACTAGCATTGAAACTGACGTCCCCAGCATACTGCGCCTGCAGGTTGTGCGTGCCCCCGGTTAACTCGATGAGTTGGTCTTCTGTGTACCCAAGCGTGTTCAAAACAAAATTGCCGCCATCCAGCGGATTGCTATTGTCTGATAATGAAACCGCACCAGTTGGGCATCCCGACTGCCCTACTGGGATCGGGGCGCAAATGGTCCCGGCAGCATTTGTCACGTTTACTCGCAATAGATAAGGACTGCCATAAACAGCTGTAGTCGCATTACCGCTTAACTGATTGCCCGCAAAGGAAAAGGTCTGCAGGGCTACTGAGGTTTTGCTGCCCTCTGATGTCACCGTTACGCTTGGGGAGGCCGCGGAATCACTTCCACCAAAGTTCGCGTCCCCTTCATAGTGAGCGATGAGTGTTTGCGTGCCGCCTGGAATGGCGCTGGTCGCCGCAGTGGCTGATCCGCCCGCCAAAGTAAATCTGCCAATACTTTGTCCAGAGCTGGTCAGAAGTGAAACATCTCCTGTTGGGGTTCCAGTTGCTGGAGCTACCGCAGCCACCGTGATGGTGGTGCTTACCTGCTGGCCGTGCGTGATGGAAGTTGGCGTGGGCGCGATCATCGTCGTTGCCGACGCTTTGAACGTGACTGTGCTCCAATTCGTGACTAGAGCATTGGCATCGACGGAACCCAATCCGGTGGCTAAATCATATCCAGTTCCAGTTGCGTAACCTGATAAGACACCGTAGGTATGCCCCGTAACTGTGGTTGTACAGTTAAAACTTCCGGTACTGCATGGCATGGCGATGGTGCTTCCGCTAGGTGTATCGTGAAATGCAGTTGGGGTTGCCGCAGCCGACTTATACAAAACGTAATTTGGATTACCCTGACGGAAGTTTGCAGTCCCCGTGCTGGTGGCCATCTGCTGATCAGCGAGCGCCAT
>DASXCC010000153.1:0-7913 GCA_036491415.1 Terriglobales bacterium
TGCGTAAGAATTTTGGGTTCGATCTTTTCGCCGCCGATGCGCTTGCCGGTATCGAGCGCGCGAACGCCCTTCATTAAAGCTTCTTTGAAGGTGCGGCCGATGGCCATGACTTCGCCAACCGACTTCATTTGTGTGCCGAGGTTTTCGTCGGCGCCAGGAAACTTTTCGAACTGCCACTTGGGAATTTTTACAACAACGTAATCCAGCGTCGGCTCAAAGCATGCCGGAGTTTTGCGCGTGATGTCGTTGGGAATTTCGTCGAGCGTGTAGCCGACGGCGAGTTTGGCCGCGATTTTCGCAATCGGGAATCCAGTGGCTTTCGAGGCTAATGCAGAAGACCGCGACACGCGCGGGTTCATCTCGATCACAACCATGCGCCCGGTTGTGGGATGAATTCCGTACTGAATATTGGAGCCGCCCGTGTCCACGCCGATTTCGCGGATTACGGCGATGGATGCATCGCGCATCGCCTGATATTCACGGTCGGTCAGAGTTTGCGCGGGCGCGACGGTAATGGAGTCGCCAGTGTGCACGCCCATGGGATCGAAGTTTTCAATCGAGCAGATGATGATGACGTTGTCTTTAGTGTCGCGCATCACCTCGAGTTCGAATTCTTTCCATCCGAGCACGGATTCTTCGATCAGCGCCTCATGCACGGGAGAGAAATCAAGACCGCGGGCAAGAACATCGAGAAGCTCTTCGCGGTTGTAGGCGATACCGCCGCCCGAGCCGCCGAGTGTGAAGCTGGGGCGAATAATAACTGGAAAGCCGATCTTTCCCGCGAACTCGAGACCATCTTTGAGATTGTTCACCAGCAGAGACTTGGGAACATCGAGTCCAATCTTCTGCATGGCATCTTTGAAGAACAACCGGTCTTCAGCTTTTTTAATGGCGCCAACGTTCGCGCCAATCAGCGTGACGTTGTACTTCTCCAGAATTCCTGTGTCGGAAAGTTCAATGGCGAGGTTCAGAGCAGTCTGGCCGCCGACGGTGGGCAGAATGGCAAAACCCGCACCGGGAGACATCTCGCGCTCAATGCGAATAATTTCTTCCAGATATTCTTTTGTGAGCGGCTCGATGTAGGTGCGGTCGGCAACCTCGGGATCGGTCATGATGGTCGCCGGGTTCGAGTTCGCCAGCACTACTTCATAGCCTTCCGACTTGAGCGCTTTGCAGGCCTGCGTGCCGGAGTAGTCGAATTCGGCCGATTGTCCAATGATGATAGGGCCGGAGCCGATGATCAGAATTTTCGAGATGTCAGTTCGTTTGGGCATTTATGGTTTTCAGTGGCCTATCCAATTGGCAAATGTCGGACCGAAAATTAGTACTAATGCATTAAGTATCGCGCCCGTGTATATCGTAGAAATGACGCTAACGACAATTTTTCTGGAAGCCAGCCGCCTCCTGGAAATATTTCCTTCAATTTCAAAATATGGGAACCAATAAGTCAGCATTGCGAAGCCAAGTTCTGCTACCACTACAAGAGTTCCGAGTAAAATACCAAACATTATTAACGCTTCGGTTCCAGATAAGGGCTGAGTCAGGCTGAAACTGTGAGTTAGCCACTTTGCTGCACGATATTCAACGAAGAGCACAAGAAGGACAGTCAACCAGAAAATCTTAGCGATATTGGTATCAACAAACCCTCGCGTCTGAAAGCGCTCCGATTCGACCAGAAGTTTCAACCTTTCATATACGCCAGTAACCCAGTTGCGATCTTCTCCCTGAACCAATAGTTGTCTGCTGTTTTGGTCTCGAGCCTCATGGAAATTTTTGAAATCAGTTTTAAGATGCATTTCAATAAAACGGCTATTGATCCCGTCGGCTCTCGCTTTCAAGTAAAAAATATCTTTCGGCAAATCGGCAACTGCAAAACCAGCATCGTCGAAAATTACGTTGCCTGATTTCGCAAGAAAAATATAATTTTGATAGGTTGAGATATTTGCAATTCTCCAAAACTCTTGGTTCATCAGGTTCCGCTGAACAAATTCATCTTCAGATTGAGCCAAAAGATCCATTTGCGGCGTTCCAGACGCGCGGTCACTCTTGTATGCCGTTCTGAGCCGCTGTTCAAACTCCGCATTCCTCCTGTCATTGGCAAGCGCGCTTAGCTCTCTGAGGAATACATCAGCCGTCTCCGAACTAATCATGAATGCGGGAATTTTCAGTACACGTTCTTCACGCTTCACGCATTCACCCTTTCCATTCCTCCATCATCTTCACGAAATCTTTGAACAGATAATGCGAGTCGTGCGGGCCGGGGCTGGCTTCCGGATGATACTGCACGCTGAACAGCGGCAAATTTCTGTGCCGCAGACCTTCCAGCGTGTTGTCATTCAAATCAATGTGTGTAAATTCCACTTCGCTTTGCGGAAGTGAATCGGGATCGACCGCAAAGTTATGGTTGTGCGCCGTGATTTCAATCTTTCCCGTGTGCAACTGCTTCACCGGATGATTTCCACCGTGGTGGCCAAACTTCAGCTTGAAAGTTTTCCCGCCTAATGCGATTCCGGTGAGCTGATGTCCAAGGCAGATTCCGAAAATCGGCTGCCGTCCCATGAGGCGGCGAATGTTGTCCACCGCGTAAGTGCAAGGTTCAGGATCGCCGGGGCCATTCGAGAGAAATACGCCGTCAGGCTTGAGCGCGAGCACGTCTTCGGCAAGAGTCTGCGCGGGAACCACGGTGACTTTGCAGCCCTCGCCGCGAAGCTTGCGCAAAATGTTGTGCTTGATGCCGAAGTCGTAGGCGACGACGTGATATTGCTCGGGCACGTCTTTTACGCCGACCACTTCCACCGGCTCGTGCGAGCGCTCGCCAACTTCCCAGACATACGACCGATTGGTAGTCACGACCTTGGCGAGATCGGTGCCGTCCATCTTCGGAATGGAGCGGGCTTTGGCGATCAGCTTATCGACATCGCTTTCCAGCGTGGAAATTACTCCGCGCATCACGCCGTTATCGCGCAAATGGCGGACCAACGCGCGCGTGTCGATATCAGCAAGAATGGGAATCTTAAATTGTTCGAGATATTCTTCGGCAACCTGCTGCGAGCGCCAGTTCGAGCTTACCTTGGAGAATTCACGGACGATCAATCCTTCGATATACGGACGCGTAGCTTCGTTATCTTCGCTATTGGTGCCGTAATTTCCTATTTGAGGATTGGTTAAAACAACGATCTGGCCACAGTAGGAAGGATCGGTGAAAATTTCCTGGTAGCCGGTAATGGAAGTATTAAAAACGACTTCGCCGTAACATTCGCCTTTTGCGCCGTAGCCTTTGCCGCGGAAGACTCTGCCGTCTTCCAGTGCAAGGATAGCTTGCATCGTTGCTCCAATGAGTGGATTTTATAGATTTTAACAGGGATATTACGTTCGCGAAACAAAGAATGCTGATTTTCAGCGGGAAAATCTGTGAAAATCTCTCACGCTGCACCAGCTTTAATGCACTCGTCCCATTTTGTCCATCGGCCAGTATCCGAAAACCGCTTTGCCGAAGATGTATTTGGAACTGACAGGACCGAAGTCACGGCTGTCGTTCGACATATTGCGATGGTCGCCCAGGACAAAAAAGCAGTGTGGTGGGACGGTAATCTCCGCGTAGCTGCGATCGTCCTGATATGCGGGTGCGAGGTAATCCTCATCCAGCGGGCTGTCGTTGACGTAAACCTGTCCGCCATCAATGCGTATGCGGTCGCCGGCGACGGCGATTACACGTTTTATGAAGCTTTTCGAGGGATCGCGCGGATAGCGGAACACCACAATATCTCCACGCGAGATGGGCTCCAGTCGATAGATAAACTTATTAACGAAGATGCGTTCCTGGTCACCAAGACCGGGCAGCATCGAAGTGCCTTCCACTTTTACAGGTTGATAAATAAAGATGATGATGAAACAGGAAACTAAAAGAGAAATGAGCAAATTGAGCAGCCATGAGGCAATTAAAGGTTTGACGGGCTGCAAAGGAATTTTCGCTGGCGGCGCAGCCGCTACGATGGAAGCTTCTTGTTCTGACATGTTTCCGTACATTATTTTATATGGGTTTCGCCCGCTTTTGTGCAGGATTGCGTAATCTATCATTGCGTAATCCATCCAGGTGCCCACGGTTAAAGATTGTAAGGACCAAAGATTGAACGGACAACGACTCAAGGGCAAGGTCAAAAAGTATGAGAACTGAAAGGGTAAGGACAAACACCATGCGATCGAATTCAATGATTCCCCCGTCTCGATGGTTGCGGACTTCATGGTTGCGCACTTCTACGTTTGTTGCTTTGGCGACCCTTGCGTTTGTGGCGAGTGCTGTTGCCGCTGAAACAGAACCTGTCGTAAAAACCACGACTGGCGAGTTGCGCGGGACTTTGACCAGCAAAGGCCGGGCGGAATTCCTGGGCATTCCTTACGCGCAGCCTCCGGTCAGCGACCTTCGTTGGCGTCCGCCGGTCCCTATGAAACCGTGGAAGAGCGTACGTGACGTGCAGCATTTCGGCGCGCCCTGTGCGCAGATGCCGGCGGGCGAATGGAACCGCCGCGACGCGGAGAACAGTCAGGAGGATTGCCTTTTTCTGAATGTCATTACTCCACATTGGCCGGTAAAGCAAAAACTGCCGGTGATGTTTTGGATCCATGGCGGGGCAAATACCGGCGGCACAGCTTCGAGCGCTTTATATAAAGACGGCACACTAATCGATCACGGAATCATTCTTGTCACCGTCAACTACCGCCTGGGAGTGTTTGGATTTTTCGCACATCCGGAGTTGACCAAAGAATCTCCGCACCACGCCTCCGGCGATTATGGATTGATGGACCAGATTGCTGCTTTGCGCTGGGTGCATGACAACATCGCAAATTTTGGCGGCGACCCTGCGAACGTGACGGTCTTCGGGCAATCCGCTGGCGCGCATGATGCCAGCCTGCTGATGGTTTCTCCGCTGGCAAAAGGTCTTTTCGAGAAAGTCATCGGCGAGAGTGGAACGTCGTTTGGATTTGGCACCAACAGTCTTGTCGAAGCCGAACAGAACGGAAAGAAACTGGTGGATCTGGTCAAGGTCCCTGAAAGCAAAGACACACTCAAATATTTGCGCGGTCTTTCGGTTTCAGAAATCTTCAAAGCGCTGGAACCGGGAGATCAGATTGCACAGCGCCCCGAGTTCGCATTCAACGTGGATGGCTGGGTGATCCCTATGCATCCCGCGAAAGTTTTCGCTGCCGGACAGGAAGCTCCAGTAGCCATGATTATGGGCAGCAACTCCCGCGAGTTCGATTTCCCTGCATCCGCGGATGCCCTGCGAAATAGAATTCATGAAGTGTATGGCGAACTAGCCGACAAAGTTCTGCAAGCGTACGGATTGAATGATGGAGGCAGCGGGAAAACTGACCCAATCTACGGGACGGTCGCCAATCAATATGCAGCGGATGGTTTATTTCGCTGCCCGGCCGTGGCTCAGTCGACGTTACATCAGGCCGCTCATCATCGGACTTATGAATATCAGCTGGAACATGCTATTCCCGGACATGAATCGGAGGGATCGGTTCACTCGGCCGACCTTCCTTATGTGTTTGGCTTCTACCCGGAGCATGGAAACATCGGCGGAGTTTTCGGCGACGCCGACCACAAACTGGCGGAAATCATCGAAGAATATTGGACGAACTTCGCGAAGACGGGAGATCCGAACGGAAAAGGACTGCCTCACTGGCCGGAGTTTGATGGCGCCAAAGCATTCATACGCTTCACGCAGGATGTGCAGGTCGTCGCAGGAGAAGGTTTGCGAAAGCAGCAATGCGATTTGTATCGAGAAGGCTTAGAGCAGAAGTTGAAGCAGGCGAATTGATGTGATCTTTATCTTTCATCCGACGTGCACATCGACTCCTCTGCACGCAAATAATTTTGGAGTTACAATAATGAGATTCAATTTTCGAGTTTCATTATGCTCAAACGCGCGTCAAGTCTCTTCCTTCTTTTGCTTTTGATCGTGGCAGTTTCTAATCGCTGGGCGATGTCGCAGCAGGAAGAAGCTCCGATCCCTGCATACAACGCGAATCCTCCGGCAAAAAGCGAGACGCTTCCGCCTATCCTGAAGAAGGAACAGCTTTGGGGTTCGCAGCCCATGCGTCCTTTTCAGATTCATGCGTACGAGTTAGCTGCAAAGATACCGGCAGTCATCCACCAGCAACCTTGTTATTGTTTTTGCGATCGAATGGGTCACAACAGTTTGCATAGCTGTTTCGAGGGCATGCACGGGGCGGAATGTTCGACCTGCATGCAGGAGCTTTACTATTCGTATGTGCAACATAAGAAAGGAAAAACTGCGGCCCAAATTCGCGCAGGCATTATACGGGGCGAATGGAAGCAGATTGATCTACGGACGGCCGCTTCCATTAATTAGGGTGATTTGACGTAGCGCGGGGCAAAGTTTAATCTGCTCATGGGTTTAGCGTTTTTTCCACAGAGGTAGCCGCGACAGGCCCTTGAACTACTGATGATTTATTCCCACGCAACATAAGTGAAAGCGTCCCCAAAGCCGGGCCGTATTTTCATCTAACCTCAATCAGTGGAGATATTTACGAGTAATCGAGGACGAGTTCTGACTATGGCGCACAAGACACCGACGAAGAAGTCTGCTCCGGAAGATCCACGTTTTACACAGGCTGTGCAAAACTATGAGGCCGGCTTACGCGCTTTGCAGGAGCATAAATTCGATAAAGCCAAGGGATTTTTGCAGAAAGTTTTGGCTGGCCCTAACCGCCAACTGGTAGACCGGGCATCGGTGCACATTAATGCCTGCAACCTGCATCTGGAAAAAACCGCGACCCAGTTCAAGACGCCGGAAGAGCACTATGATTTTGCGGTTTCACTTATGAACGTGGGCGATTACGTTAGTGCGCGCGAGCACCTTGAAAAACTCAGCAAGCAGGTCCCGAAAGCCGATTATGTAGCCTACGGATTGGCAGCGCTCGATTGCCTTACGGGGCATGCGGAAGAGTCGCTTCGCCACCTGAATGACGCGATTCAGTTGAATGCTTTACTTCGCTTCCAGGCGCGGAACGATTCGGACTTCCAGAACTTGGCGGAAGATCCCCGCTTCACGGAACTTTTGTATCCAGATCCGGGAGCGGATACGACGGCGTCTCCCGAGCATTCGCCATCCGAAGAAAGTTATTAATTCCGGACCATGGCTGTTGCTGAACAGCACCCCGAAAATACGCAGCACACGGAGAGACGGAAAACCAATCGAGGTTACTGTGTAGTCTCGATTGGTGGCGGCACCGGCCTCTCTACCCTTCTCAAAGGTCTTAAGAAATACGTACTAATCCCTGGGCAAGAAATACGTCCCATTCATCCCATTCGGGAACTTTGCGCAGTCGTCACCGTGACTGACGACGGGGGCTCCAGCGGACGCCTGCGAAAAGAATTCAACATGCTAGCGCCGGGCGACATTCGCAACTGCATCGTGGCGCTCTCCGAAGATGAAGACATGCTGTCAAAACTTTTTCAGCATCGCTTCAAAAAGGGTTCGGGGCTCATTGGACACAGCTTTGGCAATCTTTTTCTGACTGCACTGACTTCTGTCACCGAGGACTTCGCGGAGGCCGTCCGCGTTTCATCGGAAATTCTGCGCACGTGCGGCCATATTTATCCAGTGACCACTTCGCATGTGCAACTGCAGGCATTGATGAAAGACGGCAGCCGCGTGCGGGGAGAAACCAATATCACCGCCTCCAAAGGGCGTATTGAAGAACTATTTTTGGTTCCGAAAAACGCCAAGCCGCTGCCGCAAACTTTAGACGCCATCGCTCGCGCCGACTTAATCACGATTGGCCCGGGATCATTGTTCACCAGCTTAGTTCCCAACTTACTTGTGCCCGGCGTAGCGCAAGCCATCGTGAAATCGAAGGCCATCAAGGCCTACGTCTGCAAT
>DASXCC010000154.1:0-17803 GCA_036491415.1 Terriglobales bacterium
CAGGCGTGACACCTCAACCGTGGAACGCGCAGGCGGATTCTCCGTAAAATGGAGTCCATAGACTTCGTTCATCGCCATGAAGTCATTCATATTTTTCAGGAAGACTGTCGTTCGTACGACTTTCTCCAACCCACTGCCCGCCGCATTCAAAATGTTGGAAAGATTCTTCAATACCCGGTCCGTTTGCGCGGCAATATCTCCGCTGATCACCTGCTGCGTGGCGGGGTCAATCGCCACCTGCCCGGAAGTGAAAACAAATCCATTGCTGCGAATGGCCTGCGAGTAAGGGCCAATCGCCTTGGGCGCTTCGCTGGTGGAAATAGCTTCTTTCATGGATCTCCTTTGCATCTCAAATTGTAGATGGTTGATTTCTGCTTGCACAAGATGCGGGAGTTTAGACTTTCTGCAGTCTTTGCACGTCGTGGACGCCGGGGATTTTTTTGAGGCCCGCCAATAACTGTTCGAGATGTTTGAGGTCTTCAATTTCCAGGACTACGTCGACGCTGGCCTGGCCATTTGCGGTTTTCGCTCCAATGTTGCGGATGTTGCTTTTTGTATCTGTCACTACGGCAGTGATCTGTTTCAGCATGCCAAAGCGATCATCACAAAAAACCGTCAGCTTTACTGGATACGAGCTCGGCATATCATCATGCGCCCATTCCACATCAATTTTGCGCTCCGGTTCGTACATGAGGTTGATGATGTTCGGACAATTCACCGAATGCACCGCCACGCCCTTGCCGCGAGTCACATAACCAACAATCGTTTCCCCACGAATCGGGTTACAACACTTCGCGCGGTAGACCAGGAGATCCCCGTGGCCTTTGACGCGAATGGCATTGTGGTCGCCGCCGAACACGCGCCGCACCACGCTGGTGAAGCCTCTATCCTCGGTGGCAAAAGAATCCGCCTGACGCTCATTCACTCCCGGCGAGAGCCGTCCCAGCACCTGGCGCGCGGAATATTTTCCGTAACCGATGCCGGCCATCAAATCGTCGGAGCGTCCCAAACCATAGTCCGAAGAAATGCGATTGAAGTCTTCTTCCTTGATGTCCTTCAAAGAAACGCGGTATTTGCGCGCTTCTTTTTCAATCAGCTTGCGGCCAATTTCAATCGCGCGCTCCCGCTGGTGGATGTTGAGCCAGTGCTTGATTTTGTTGCGTGCGCGCGTAGATTTCACTACCGCAAGCCAGTCGCGGCTTGGCTTGTGGCCGGACTGGGTAAGAATCTCAACAATGTCGCCGCTGTGCAGACGATGGCGCAAAGGCACCATGCGTCCGTTCACTTTCGCACCTACGCATGTATGGCCAACGTCGGTGTGCACGGTATAAGCAAAATCAATCGGCGTGGATTCGCGCGGCAGAACAACAACCTTGCCCTTGGGCGTAAACGTGTAAACCTCTTCGGGATATAGATCGACCTTCAGCGCGGAAAGAAATTCATTCGGATCGGAAACGTCGCGTTGCCACTCGACAACCTGACGCAACCACGCGAGTCGCTGTTCATCTTGAGCAGAGACAGGGCCGTCTTTATATTTCCAGTGCGCGGCGATACCTTCTTCCGCTACCTTGTGCATCTCTTCCGTGCGGATTTGAATTTCCACCGGCGTGCCATCTTCCGTGATCACCGAAGTGTGCAACGATTGATAAAAATTCGGCCTCGGCATGGCGATGAAATCTTTAATACGTCCGGGTACTGGACGCCAAACGTTATGCACAATTCCCAGCACCCCGTAGCAGTCCTGGACCGATTTCGTGATCACACGCATGGCGAAGAGGTCGTAAACCTGATCGACACTTATGCGCTGCTTTACCAATTTTTTGTGAATGCTGTACACGCGCTTGATGCGATTTTCCACGCGCGCAGTGATGCCCGCTTCCTTCAGCTTGTCCTTGACCACGCGCTCCACGCGTCCAAGAAACGCCTCGCCTTTTTTACGACGCTCCTCGACAGCGGCCTGCAATTGCTGGTAAGTTTCCGGCTCGAGGTAGCGGAAACCTAAATCCTCAAGCTCGCCGCGGATTTTTCCCATTCCCAGCCGGTGCGCGATCGGCGCGTAAATCTCCAACGTTTCTTTTGCGATTTTCTGCTGGCGATCTTCGGGGAGATGTTCGAGTGTCCGCATGTTGTGCAGACGATCCGCAAGTTTAATGAGGACGACCCGAATGTCATCCACCATGGCCAGCATCATTTTGCGAAGATTTTCCGCCTGCTGCTCTTCGCGCGTGGCAAAGTCAATCTGGCTGATCTTGGTAACGCCTTCCACGATGTGGGCTACCTGCTCGCCAAACTCTTTGCGGATGTCGACTGTCGTGATCGTCGTATCTTCCACGGCGTCGTGAAGCAGGCCCGCGGCCACGGCAATGGGATCCATTTTCAGCTCTGCTACTACGAGCGCCACTTCGAGCGGATGCACGAGATAAGGCTCGCCCGAAGCGCGCTTTTGCCCGGAGTGGTATTTCTCTGAATACTCGTACGCTTTTTTGATGATGGAGAGATCGTCGTGCGGGCGGTTCTGCTCCATGCGGTTCATGAGTTCACGGAACTTCGTGACATGAAGAGCGTTCGTCGCGATCTGTTCCCGCAAGGTGGTCATGTTGCGCTGTCGCCGCGTGAAATGCAGCTTTGAAAACTTTGCTTGATTATACCTGCCGGCGGTGAGCAGCTAAACCAGTGCTGCTACCATCCAAGAGCAGGAGTTGGTCTGTGCACAAGGCAAGAGTCCTTATCAGCGGCGCTTCGGGGCTTATCGGACAGGCGATTTCATCGTCGCTCGCCGCGCAGGGTTATATCGTGAACCGCCTTACGCGCAAGCAGGGTGCAAATAGCGGCAATGTTGTGTGGGACCCTTCGCAACCGATTGCACCGGAAAAAGTCTCTGGTTTCGATGCCGTCATTCACCTGGCGGGAGAAAACATCTTCGGCGTTTGGATCAAAGAAAAGAAGCAGCGCATTCTGAACAGTCGGGTTTATGGAACCAAAAATTTAGTCGCAGGTCTCATCCATGCGCAAGAGAAGCCGCGGGTATTTCTCTGTTCTTCAGCCATCGGATACTACGGCAATCGCGGCGATGAGGTTCTGCGGGAAGACAGCGCTTCAGGAACTGGATTTCTTGCCGAAGTCTGCCGCGAGTGGGAAGCCGCAACAACCCCTGCAAAAGACGCGAGCATTCGCACGGTGAATATTCGCACCGGGATTGTTCTCAGCGCAAAAGATGGCGCCTTAAAGAAGATGCTGCCTGCGTTTCGAATGGGTCTTGGCGGCAAGCTTGGCTCAGGCAAACAATGGTGGAGTTGGATTCACATTGATGACATGGTGGGGGCTGTGGAATACGCCCTGGAGCAGGATTCTCTAAGTGGCCCTGTGAACTTCGCCGCCCCGAATCCCGTTACGAACGCACAGCTTACAAAAACGTTGGCACAGGTGCTTTCGCGGCCAGCATTTTTCCAGGTACCGAAATTTGCTTTGAAGCTGGCTTTAGGACATTCGGCCGATGAACTTCTTTTATCCGGTCAGCGGGTCGAACCGGAAAAATTGCAAGATAGCGGCTACGCGTTCAAGTTTCCTGATCTGGAAGGCGCCCTCAAAAATCTTGTGTAGTTATTTTGCGCGGGCCCGCATGAATGCTTCGACACGCTCCCGCACGCTTGCCACATGCGCTGGCAGTTTGAGGCGGCTTCCCCGCTCAAAAACCGGCACGAGTTTATCGAATGCCGGGCCGGAGTGCGATCCCGCGACCACAATCCTGATGGGATGAAATAGCTCTTTGCCCTTGGCGCCGGTTTCCGCGTTCACTTCCTTGATGATGTCGTTGAAGCGCGATGCGCTCATCTGTGCCGACCTCGCCGATTCATCTTCGAGAATCTTCGACGTGAAGCGATTGATGACTGCATTACTCTGCGGCCATTGCATTACTTCGATATTTTCCGGATTCGCGAGCGCTACGACCGGATCGAAATGCAAAATCGGCAGCGCTTTCCTGGGGAGTTCTTCCAATGTGTTGACGGAGGCGACGAATGCGTTCAGAACGTCCTTTGCGAATTCGCGCTCTTCCACCAATTTCGCGTCTGCTACCTTTTGGTCTGCCACTTCCGGGCTCAGCAATCCGCTGCTTCGCAAAAACGGAGCGGTCAGATTGATCAGCGAATCAGCATCCGATTTCAACCTTGCGGCAATGTAATGCCGATTCAGCCAGTACAACTTCTCCATATCAAAGACCGCGGGAGAAGGCGTGACGCGCTTGAGGGCGAATTCTTTGATCAGCTCTTTTGGAGTGAAGATTTCACGCGTGCCCCCGCTTGGCGCCCAACCGAGTAGCACCAGGTAATTCATCAAAGCTTCCGGCAAAACTCCCATCTCACGAAAATTCGCAATGGATGTCGCGCCGTGGCGCTTCGAAAGGCGTTCGCGATCACTGCCTAAAATTGTAGAAAGGTGCGCGAACTCCGGCACTGGCCATCCTAACGCTTCGTATAAGGCGACTTGCTTAGGCGTGTTGGAAAGATGATCATCACCACGGATCACGTGGGTAATCTTCATCAGCGCATCGTCGATAACGACCACATAGTTGTAAACCGGAATACCGCTCGAGCGCATGATGATGGGATCGCTTACGACCTCGTTGGAAAATTCCACATCGCCATGGACAATGTCATGAAAACGAATGGGATGCTCGGGAATTTTTAAGCGAACGGCTCCGGCTTCACCATTGGCGCGCCGTTTCTTCGCCTCTTCCGGCTCGATTTTTCGGCACTTGCCGGAATAAATCGCCTGCCCCTGCACGGCCAGTGCGGCTTCGCGCTCTTTCTGTAACTCTTCTTCGGTACAAAAACAAAGATAAGCTTTGCCCTCGTTCAGCAAACGTTCCGCATGTTCGCGATAAATATCCAGCCGGTCAGACTGACGATAAGGGCCGTACTGTCCGCCTTTATCCGGCCCTTCATCCCAATCGAGGCCAAGCCACGTAAGGTCCTCCATAAGCATGCCTTCGTAACGGGATTCGCTGCGCTCCACATCGGTGTCTTCAATGCGCAGCACCATGGTGCCGTTTTTTTGGCGGGCAACGAGCCAATTCACAAGCGCAGTACGAACATTGCCGACATGCAAATGCCCGGTGGGAGATGGCGCAAAACGTACGCGTACAGGAGAATTCGAGGCCACGAACTGATGTTAACAGAGAGAGTGTTTTGATCTCGGCGTGCGTTACTTGTCTTCGCCGGTGAGCGCGGCCGAACAATTTTTCGGCGCTAAATGCGTTTTGGTAATGCGGTCGTGCCAGCAAAGCTGGTCTTCATCAAGAAAGCACCAGAGATATCCAAGCCCCAGCGAAATGGCCGACAGAATAGACGTCAGCACGCGCCAGCGACGCAGCGCGCGTGAAGCAGCGGTTCCATCGAATCTCGCAAGCCGCAGTCCTGCCAAACGTAATCCGGGAGTGCTTCCCGTGTACACCAGGAAACAATATTGATATGCAATCCAAAATACGCTGGCCAATGCCGCGCCGACCCCGATCCACTGAGCAAAAGGAATCGATGGCCCGGACAATTGCAGAAACACATATCCGAACAATGCAATCGACGTAACGACAATTAACACATCCCCGATGGCAGCCGCAATCCGCCGTACTATCGAGGCCGACTGCAAAGGAACCTCAAATCCGGGCCGCCGTTCTTGCGGACGCTCTTCTACCTGCTCAATGTGAATGCCCCCGAGCGCCGGTGGTGCGGGCGCAATTTCCGGAGCTTCGAGGATGCGCAATTGATCCATCACCGGCTCGGCAAGCTTATCGTGATGGCTTGGCGGTTCGGCGGTGAAACGCGGAAACTCGATTACGTTGCTGATTAGATTGCTTGCAACTTCGAAATGGGGGCGGACCGGCGCATGTACCACAGGTTCCGGCAAGGCCTCATTCATGAAATGCGTTTCACTTTCCAGGGCCACGGACTCCAAGGCAACCGGTTGCCGCGAAGCTGGAGGTTCCGGCGCACGCATAGGCGCCCAGGTTTCAAACTTCAATTGCAGTGAAGGATATCGCGGCTCACGTGGACTTTTGCTGCGATACCTATTTACTCGGTCCGCAACTTCCCTACGCCAAGTGGAAGCTTCGTCGCCCGAAGTCGGCGAGTCCGCGCTCAAGGTTTCGCTGTATTCTCCGGAATCCGCGGGTTCGGCTGATGCGGTCGCATCTGCAATATTTGATTCTGGTTGGACATCAAGGCTGGCGGCAAATTGTTGCTCGCTGGCATCGTATGCTTCAGAATCACCCACCTTGGCATCGGGGTGGGTCTGCTCGTCAGGCTGAAAATTAGGATTCATGAAAACTATCAATCTGGCCCGCATCGCAGGCGTCAATCTTTAAAATTGCGCGAGATATAAAAAAAGAACCTGCTGCGCTTAAAGTATCAAGTAATGAAACAAATTGCTTTTCTAACTTTGATTCCCGGGCTGTTGGCGTGCTAACGTCACCTTACCTCTTCAAATGGCTGAGGTTTCGTGCGCTCGCGATGAACTCCCGCACACGATTTCTTATCACGGCGGCAGTCGTTTGTCATTTGTTACTCACTCCTTGCTTATTTACCAGCGAGTTGCTCGCACAAACTATTCCTGGTTTCCAGCAGGCTACAGCTACAGCTTCCGGAGAAAAAGAAGGCATCTCGATTTCCGCTGTCCACGAGGAAAAACAAGGTCCGTTTTATACGCTGAAGGACAATGTTGAGATCCGCTATGGCGTGTTCGTATTGCGCGCCGATCAAATCACTTACAACGATGACACCGGAGACGCGGAAGCGCTCGGCCATGTTGTGCTCGAAGGCGGCCCCGACGACGAGCACCTGGAAGCGACCAGGGGAACATACAACACGCATACCGAAGCAGGCCGGTTTGAGCATGTTCACGGAACGATTGGCCTTAGGCTGCGCAACAAGAAAGTAGTTTTGACTTCACCCAACCCATTTGTATTTAACGGGAAGGTCGTGGAGAAAACCGGCCCCGGACATTATCGTGTTTACAGCGGCATGATTACGACTTGCGAATTGCCCCATCCTAAATGGCAATTCAATGCCGGAAAAATCATCGTGGACGCCGGCGGCAACGCAACCATATACAACACTATCTTCCGAATCCGCGGCGTTCCAGTTCTGTATTTACCGTTTGCCACTCATCCGATCGATCGGCAAGAGCGCCAGTCCGGATTCCTGATGCCCAACATCGGCCATTCTTCCATCAAAGGAACCATCTTAGGCGATTCATTCTATTGGGCCATCAATCACCGCATGGACGCGACGTTTGGCGTGGATTATTACTCGCAACGCGGTTGGGCGCCCATAGGAGAATTTCGCGCGCGCCCCACTGAAACCTCATTTGCGGACGTCAACGTGTTTTCTGTATTGGACCGCAAGAGTGACAGCGGAGCGGATGTCACCATTAACGCCGGAGACGATTTCAGCGACAGCCTTCGCGGAGTGGTAAACGCGGAATATCTCAGCTCCTACGCGTTTCGCCTTACTTTTTACGATCTCTTTTCGCAAATCGCCAATTCTGAAGTAATCTCACGCGGATTCGTTTCTAAAAACACCGACGGCTATTCGTTCAACGCGGGAATTGAGCAGTATCGCAATTTCGAAAGCAGTACTGACACCAACCAGGTCGTTTCTATTTTGCATGCCCCAGGATTCGAAGCTTCCTCCGTAGACCGGCAACTGGGAAGGTCTCCGTTCTACTGGAATTTTGACGCAGCAGTAGACGGGCTTTCACGCAGCGAACCAACTTTCAGCACTGCTCCGCTCCTGGGCAGATTCGATCTGGGTCCGACGGTCTTAATGCCGCTCATGTCGCACGGATGGTCGCTGGTCCCATCGTTCTCTCTGCGGGAAACGCTCTACACCCAGGAACTCTTCCCTTCGAACCCGCCAGGGGCTGTCGGCATTACCAGAACGGATTTGGTCAACCGTAAGGCATTGGAAGGATCGGTAGAAGTTCTTCCTCCGCCGATCGAACGTGTGTTCGACAAACCCTTATTCGGCAGGAAATGGAAGCATGTCATTGAACCCATGGTGCAATACAACTACGTGACAGGGGTCAACAATTTCGCGAATATTTTGCGTTTCGATGAGCGCGACATTTTGAGCGATACCAATGAAGTCGAGTATGGATTCGTCAATCGTCTGTACACAAAACGTCTTTCCCCGGCGAAGCAGAATTGCGATCAGGAAGAAGCTTTGCCTTCCATCATGGGTGGCGAACCGGAAAACCGTATTCCCTGGGAAAAAGCTTTTACACCCGATCAGTGCCCTGCAGAACCGGAAGTCCGGGAAGTTGTTAGTTGGGAATTGAAGCAAAAATATTTTCTAGATCCGACGTTCGGCGGCGCGCTGCTTCCCGGGGAACGAAACGTTTTCACGACGACTTCCGATCTGACGGGAATTGCCTTCCTCAGTACCGCCCGGCATCTTTCGCCGCTGGTGTCATTGCTCCGCGTGCAGACCAGTTCCCGCACGGATGCGGATTGGGAAGTGGATTACGATTTCACTTCAAGCAAAATCAATGCCAGCACGGCGCTGGTGAACTATCACTTCGGTCAATTTACGGTGGGCGGCGGAGAAGCGCTTGTGCACGTGCCATCAGCGGTTTTGCAGCCAACCACTCCACAAATTCCCAGCTTCGATCAGTTCCGCCTGCTCCTGGGTTATGGCAATTCCGGCAAGCGCGGCTTTAGCGGGGCCGCCAGCGTAGGCTACGACGTGAATTTAAATTCGCTGCAATATTCATCACTGCAAGCTGCTTATAACTGGGACTGCTGCGGGGTGAACGTCGAATATCGCCGCTTTGCTCTAGGTTCGATTCCCAACGAGAATCAATACCGGTTTTCTTTCGTCCTCTCCAACATCGGCAGCTTCGGAAACTTAAAACGGCAGGAGCGCCTGTTCTAACCCTTGGCAGTCCTTCCAGCTTCCCTCTTTCAAGTTCGCTCGGGACGCCATATTCAGGCCATGTCCTATGAGATAATGAGGTTAATTATCCAATATACAGGCGGGTTTTAGTGGCATTTTTCCGACGTTCTCTTTCCATACTTTTGCTGATTTGCGTGGGCTGCTCAGCCCAATCAGTGTCCCCAGAATTGAACCGGTCCATTGAAAAGCAGGTACGCGCATTTTATAACGTCTCAGCCGATGTAAATATCACCGTGGGCGCCCTCAAACCGAGCGAGTTTCCCGGATATCAAGCCGTGACCGTGACCTTAGGCAATGACAGTGGCGCCAAGCGCGACTACGATTTTTTACTTTCGGCGGACAACAAGACTCTGGTGCGCATGACTAAGCTGGATTTAACTAAAGATCCCTATGCCGAGGTCATGAAGAAAATTGATTTAAACGGCCGGCCGGTACGCGGCAACAAAGATGCGAAAGTAGTCGTCGTAAATTTTGACGACTTCGAATGCCCGTTCTGTTCACGCATGCATCAAACGCTTTTTCCTGAAATTCTCAAGGAATATGGAAATCAGGTAGCGTTTGTGTATAAAGATTTTCCTTTGTCCGAAATCCATCCGTGGGCCATGCATGCGGCCGTGGATGCGAACTGCCTGGGCACGCAAAATAATGATGCGTATTGGGATTATGCAGACTATATTCATTCCAATCAGCATGAGATCAGCACGGCCGGCGGCGGCGGCGGACAGTTTGCGGCGCTTGATAAACTCGCATTGCAGCAGGGACAAAAGCACAGTGTGGACATGACAAAGCTACAAGCTTGCGTAAAGGCTCAGGACGATAGCGCGGTGAAGACGTCGGTGAAGCAGGCGGAATCGATTGACGTAGATTCGACGCCCACAACATTTGTAAATGGTATGAAGTCACATGATGGAGCATTATCTTTGGAAGAAATGCGCGCGATGTTAGACCAGGCGTTACGAGACGCAGGGCAAACTCCACCGGCGCATCCCAGCAGCGCTTCCGGCCCATCGTAATTAGTTAGAGTTGACAGTACCGTCTGCACCCCGGGGAAATTCGTGCGTGCAGCAAAAATTCAGACTCAGTTTGTGTTCCAGTCATTCGGGGAGGCCGATTGAAAACCAGTTCCCGCTTTTTGAGCGCTTGCTTGTCTCTCACTTTATTGATCGCCATTGCAGGGTTTACCGGTTGCAGTTCCAAGCAAAACGGAGGCGAGGTTGTCGCGACCGTGGATGGTCACAAGATTTACCGGTCTGACCTTGATAAGTACTACGACAATCAAACCATCGGCTCGAACCAGCCTGTGCCTACGGGAGAGCAGGCCACCAGTTTGCGCTTGAACATTCTGCGCGAACTCATTGACAACGAAATCGTCATGCATCGCGCGGAAAAGCTTGGTCTGTTGGCCACCGATGATGAAGTGGACCGCAAGCTCAACGAGATCAAATCGCCCTTCAGCAATGAACAGTTCGACGCGCGTTTGAAGGAGCGCAAAATCACGCTGGATGATTTCAAAAAAGACCTGCGCCGTTCGCTGACAGTGGATAAAGTCATCAACAAAGAAATCACTTCGAAGGTGAATGTTTCCGACCAGGACATTTCGAACTACTACAACCAGCACAAATCCGAATTCAACCTGATCGAGCCTCAATATCACATTGCGCAAATCGTGGTAACCACTACGCCGAGCGAAGTCCACAATTTAAAGAACGATAAGGCGCAAAACGAGGCCGAAGCGCGGCGTAAGATCCAGATGCTGCAAAATCATCTGGAAAGCGGCGACGATTTCGCCACGCTCGCCATGAATTATTCCGAAGATGCTGACACGGCGACAAATGGCGGAGATTTGGGGTTTGCTCCAGAATCGTCCCTAAAGAATACGGACCCGTCTACGCGTGATGCTGTGATGAAGCTCAAAGCGGGCGAGAATAGCCCGGTCATCCAGATCGTCAACCCGGTCACCAAACAATTTATTGGATTTCGCATTGTGAAGCTTTTGGCAAAAGAACCGGCCGGCCAGCGTGAATTGTCCGATCCGCGCGTACAACAGGCAATCCACGAGCAGCTTCGCGACCGCCGCGAGCAACTTTTGAAATCCGCTTACTATGAAATGCTGCACGATCAGGCGAGGGTTGAGAACTATTACGCGGAGCAGGTGATCGCGAGCAATGGAACTTTGCAGTAGTTTGGGTTTACTCCACGATCGCCAGTAAGTCGCCGGCGTTCACCGAAGTCCCGGCTTGAGCCTGGATTTTCTGGATCCGTCCATTTTTCGGCGATTTAATTTCATTCTGCATTTTCATGGCTTCGATCACCATGATGCCCTGGCCTGCCTCCACTTCACTCGCTTCCTCAAGAAGAACTCTGACGATTTTGCCGGGCATGGGAGCGGTTAGTCTGCGGGGCCCGTCTTCTTGTCCTGCACGTTTCTTTCGTCCGCTGAAAGAGCGCGGATCATTCACTTCCGCCGCGTAGGATTCACCCTGAATCCAGATTCGGTGAACCGCGGAAGAGTAGTCTTTTCTGGCTTCAAACGATTTCCCTTCATACACAATTGAGACGACGTCTGGATTGATCACCTGCACGTCGAGCAAGACCTCTCGGCCCTCCAAACTGCACAGCCAACCGCCGCCATTCTGACGCGACAGTTCCACGCGTTTCACGTGGCCGTTAATGGTGACCTCGTAGACCATTACTGCAAAGCCTCGCGCCGCGCAGATCTTTTCCACGATGATGAAGGCGCAGAAGACGACGTTTCATTCGGTTTGCTTTGCGGTGAAACACCATTCCCGTTAGCGGATGGATGTATGGCTGCAAACAGCGCGGCAGCAATAGTTGCGGATTCGATATTTCCAGTTGGCTCCGGAGGCTTTGGATAATTGTTCAGAAACGCCGTACTCAGATTCCCTTCTATGAATCGCGGATCATCGAGAATCTGTTTAAATAGCGCAAGATTCGTTTTAATGCCGCCGACAAAATATTCGTCCAATGCGCGGCGAAGTTTGGCTGCGGCTTGCTGCCGGTCTGTACCAAAACCAATCAGTTTCGCAAGTAACGGATCATAATCAATCGGGACTTTCCATCCCTCATACACCCCGCTGTCTACTCTTATACCCGGCCCCGAAGGTTCGCCGAGTTTTGTAATAATCCCGGGGCTGGGAAAGAAATTATTTTCCGGGTCCTCTGCATAAACTCGGCACTCAATCGCGTGGCCGCGCAGCTGAACGTCTTTTTGCGCAAAAGGAAGTTTTTCGCCTTGGGCAATACGAATTTGCCAATGCACCAAATCGAGGCCGGTAACGAATTCGGTAACTGGATGTTCGACCTGCAGGCGTGTGTTCATTTCCAGGAAGTAGAAATTTTTGTTGGCATCTGCGAGAAATTCGATGGTGCCGGCATTCGTATATCCCGAGGCCTTCGCGGCAAGCACCGCAGTTTCTCCCATGCGGCGGCGCATCTCGTCATCTACAAAAGGAGAGGGTGCTTCTTCGATTACTTTTTGATGGCGTCGCTGAATGGAACATTCGCGCTCGCCCAGATAAAGAGTGTTTCCATGCTCGTCCGCTAAAATCTGCACTTCGATGTGCCGCGGATTGATGATCGCTTTTTCGATATACACGGAGTCATCGCCAAATGCCCGCAAAGCTTCGCTCTGTGCCGACTGCAAAGCGGACTCCAAATCTTTGGTTTCGTTGACAAGCCGCATGCCTTTGCCGCCGCCGCCGGCGGCAGCCTTCAGCATGATGGGATAACCGATCTTGACGGCAATCGTCACTGCTTCAGCGGATGATCGAACCGCAGTCGATGTGCCGGGAACAATGGGCACTCCGGCGCGCTCCATGGATAGACGCGCCTGAGTTTTCGATCCCATCTGCTGCATGGAATGCGGCGTGGGGCCGATGAACTTTATTCCCGCATCCGCGCACGCTTGCGCAAACTTTTCATTCTCCGATAAAAATCCGTAGCCTGGGTGAATAGCTTCCGCACCGCTCTTCTTCGCGGCGTCAAGAATGCGGTCCATATTCAGGTAGGACCCTGAAGCCGCCGCAGGACCTATTGCATACGCTTCGTCAGCTTTACGCACATGCAATGCAGTCCGGTCGGCTTCCGAATAGACAGCAACCGGGCTAATTCCCATTTCACGGCAGGCGCGAATAATACGTACGGCGATCTCACCGCGATTCGAGATCAGGATTTTGTTGAAGTTTTGGCGCTTGCAAGCCACAGGCTTAATTTTAACCGCGCGACCATGCAAGTGAGGGACAAAAACAAAAGGCTTCATTCCGAAGAATGAAGCCTGAACATTGAAAAACCAACCCGCTTACTGCGAGGTTTATTTTTGTGGCTGATCCAAAGTGATGCCCTGCGCTCCGGGCTGTTTGGCAGCCTTGGCCTTCTTGGTGGCCATGGTCTTATCAACCCACTCATCAGCGGTCTTCAGATCGTCCGCGCGAGCCGCCGCATCCCCGCATTCGAGATCGGCTTTTTCGCGATACAGAAGGTTCATATATGCCATCGCGTCGTCATAATCAGCACGCAGTTGCATGGCTTTATTCAGAGCATCGATGCCACTCTGAATAATTGTCCAATTCTGCTCTTTCAAATTGTCGCAGACTTTCTTGTCCTTCAGCGGTTCCTCGGGCTTCAGCTGCAGCTCGGCCCGCGCTTTCATGCGCGGCTGGTAGGACTGGGTCCAGGCAATCACGCCCACGGAGTAGTAGGGTTCGGCATCATTCGGATCAATCTGCGCCGCTTTCAAGTAATACTCTTTCGATTGCTCGAACTTGTGCATATTCAGATAGAGATATGCGATTCCCTTTACACTATTGATGTTTTTTGGATCCTGCGCGAGAACCGACTTGTAGGCATCGATTGCCTGGTCGGCCATGCGGTTATTCTCATCCGTGCCCACATCCGGAACGTATTGCTGGGCAAAGGCAGTCGCTAGATACAGCTTGGCATTCAGCAGCTGCGGGTCTAAGGTGACAGCGTTTTGGAAGTGTCCAATCGCTTCTTCGTACTTTGCATTCTTGTACGCTGCCACACCTTTATTTAACTGATCTCGGGCTTTGAGCTTATCGCAGCCTGTAGTCAAGACTACAAGTACACTCACCGCCATAAGCACAATCAATCGTGCATTTCTGTTCATCGTAATCTGAAATCCCCCTCGCAACTTCCGGATCTGTTCCATCCAGGAAAGCAGCGAAACCCGAAATTTTCAAACTGGAACTTGCGTTAATTTCCCTGTTCGATTTTTGCCGTGATCAACCCAACTTTGTCCACACCCGAAGCATGAGCAATGTCGATCACATAAGCTACATCGGCGAAGGGAATATTATCATCGCCCTTCACGAACATGACCTTTTCCGCGCGCGTCTTGAAGACGTCCGTCAAGCGATCCTGGAGCGCTGACCAGGCAACATCGTCCTGATTGATCTTCAATCCCGGGGCCTGACTCGTACCTTTGTCGATGACCTGTACCACGATCGTGCGGTCCGGCGGCGGGTTCTTCGGCGCGTTTGGCGGAGGCGGCTGAGGAACCAGCGCATCCAAGCCGTGCGGCGTAAGAGGCGTAATCACCATGAAAATAATCAAAAGCACCAGAAGAACGTCGATCAGCGGAGTTACGTTGATTGTTGCGCTTTGGCCGCCACTTCCGCCTGCTGTCATTCCCATAAAAACGTCTCCTCGATAGTCCCTATTGTCCGCTTCCGCTCAATGCTGGCAGCGGGGAAGGTGGAGCGCTGACGGGGTTCGGTGTCTGCTGCCTTTGGTCGGTCAGCAAACCGAGATCATCCACCCCGGCGGAACGAACGTTGTCCACCACTTCCACTACATTCTTGTACTTTGCACGCGCATCGGCGCGCACATAAACACGCTTGTTGATTTGATTGGCCAAGCGGTCTCTCACTTTTGTGGTGAGATCATCCACGGAAATCTTGTCGTTGCCAAGGAACACTGCGCCATTCCGCTGGACTGCAACAACAATGGCGTCTTCTTTGTCAGCATCCGGCATTTGTTCCGCATTGTTGACTTTTGCCAAATCCACACTGGCGCCGTGTTGCAACATGGGCGTGATCACCATGAAGATGATCAACAGCACCAACATAACGTCCACCATCGGCGTGACGTTAATTTCGGAATTTACCTTGGCGCCTTCGTTTCGTTTTGCTAATGCCATGGTTTTTTAATCTCCTACTACCCGGGCCTGCCACATCTGCTGTTGGTCAGCTTTTCGTCCGGCACGGTCTAGGTGCCGGACGATCCACTCATGTGCCAACTCGAACGAACTAACTACCGGCGAACTCCAGCTCCGCGACGCTTCAAGAAGTAATCAATCAGCTCGCTGGAAGAGTTATCCATTTCCACGTCGAAAGCTTCGACGCGGCCGGTGAGATAGTTGAACATCATAACGGCAGGAATTGCGACCAACAGACCAAAAGCAGTGGTGACCAGAGCTTCCGCGATACCGCCGGCGACAGCGCCCAGTCCGGTTGCTTTGTTGGTGGAAATATCCTGGAAGGCGTGCAAGATGCCCATAACGGTTCCGAACAGTCCCACGAATGGGGCTGTCGATCCGATAGTAGCCAGACCGCCAAGACCACGCTTCAGTTCAGCGTGAACAATGGCTTCGGTCCGCTCCAAAGCGCGCCGTGAAGCTTCAATGGTTTCGCCAGGGATTTCGCCGCTTTCCTGGTGAGCGCGGAATTCCATCAAGCCAGCGGTGACAACCTTCGCCAAGTGGCTCTTTTTGTTGCGCTCGGCAACTTTGATGGCTTCGTCGATCTTTCCATCGCGCAGCGCGCCGGCTACGGCAGGAGCGAATGCGCGCGATTGTTTGCGGGCGGCATTAAATGCCATATAGCGATCGATCATGACAGCGATCGACCAACCCGACATGATGAAGAGAACGAGAACCACGATCTTGGCCACGACTCCCATGTGATGCCACAGGGAAAGTGGATCCCATTGGACTGTTTCTTCTTGAAACAAAAAAGCTGCGGTGTACATATGATTGAAAGCGTGAGTTGCTACGTTGGCTAACATGAGTTGCTATTTCCTCCTCGGAACTTTCTATCACTTACGAAAAATCGTTTTACTACAAAAACACACTGCAAACCGTAGTAGTAGAACGTCACTACTGTTGATGCAAATTGTCCGCCACCCGCTGTAAGACAATTAACCGCCGCCAAGTGAAAAAATCACGGTGATTTGGGTGTCTACAACCACCGGCTCGCCGTTCAGAAGGTACGGCCGGTACTTCCACTGCTTAACGGCTTCGATTGCATTGGCTTGCAACATGGGGGGACCGCTGATCACGTGAAGATTGATGACATCGCCTTCTTTGCTGATTTCAGCTTCCAGCATAACCTGCCCTTGAATATGAGCGGTCCGAGCAATTGGTGGATACACTGGTTGTACCTGGCGAATCAGGTTGCCTCGCGATACACCGGAAGAAACGCGTATTCTTTGCGGAGGCGCAACGTGAGGCACCGCAACGTTTGACGAACTGATAATTCCGCCGATTACGCCGCCTGCCTGTCCACCCGGAATGCCGCCGGCAACGCCGCCCATCACGCCTTGCATCGGCGGCGGAGCTTCGTCTTCCTTAATCATCTGTACTTTTTGTGGAATTTTCGTCGGAGTGCGCAGCTGACCATTTACGATATCGGTCTGCACTTGTTTTACGATGTGCACCGGAGCTGCTGGTGGCGGCGGCGGCGGCGGTGGTGGCGGCGCTACCAGAAATGTTGTAAGTTGCTGCTTTGGCAATGCTTCCGTGATTAACAGCGGAATTAAAACGAGAATACCAATCAGCACAAACTGCAATCCAAACGAAAACATGGCTGTTTTGCCGCGGCTCGTTTTTAACTTCCCGCCCGATTCGATGAGGCTGTCTTCAAACATAGGCTTTCTCCTACCCAGACCCTACGTACTTTTTAGACACCACCTGCTAACCACATGTTCCCGGAAATCTTCAGGAACTGAATCTTTAAACTTTCGTTTTCTCCTGGCTCGGTTTACCTCGGCCAGACCCCGGCACGGCATCCAGTTTCCCGTGCGACGATCGCCAATCCTGATATGCCACCAGAATAGGGGCGGCAATGGCGATCGAGGAATACGTCCCAATTAGGATGCCAATTACCAGTGCGAAGGAGAATCCCTTCAGCACTTCTCCGCCAAATAAATACAGTGCCAGTACAGTCAAGAAGGTCAACCCTGCGGTTAATACTGTACGGCTTAGGGTTTGATTGATACTGCGATTGACGATCTCAGACAATCTTTCGCGCCGCATCAACTTCAAATTTTCCCGAATGCGGTCAAAAACGACGATGGTGTCATTGTTGGAATAGCCCACCAGCGTCAAAATGGCAGCGATCACAGTAAGCGATATATCTTTATTCGTCAATGAGAATGCGCCGACGGTGATGAGCGTGTCGTGAAATACGGTGACGACAGCGGCGATGCCGTAGATCCATTCGAATCGGAATCCCAGATAAATCAGCATTCCCAAAAGGGAATACAGAACTGCACGAATCGCTTGTCCCTTGAGTTGTCCGCCGACTTGCGGACCTACGATATCGACGTTTCGCACGCCGAAATTTGAAAGGAAGAACTGGTCTGACAAAGATGCAACTACAGGAGCCTGCACTGATCCATTCAATTCATTGAATGAGCTGAGCACTCCACCTTTTACCTTGTCGCGATAATTCACAATGGCTTGTGCTTGATCCGCGTATTGCTGCTTGGTATCGGTGCCTGCATGCAGCGGATCTCTGGTCAGCAAATACTGCTGGATGGATAAAACACTTGCGTTGTTCAAGTCCTGCTTCCCTGCGGGAACGTTGCTTTCCAGC
>DASXCC010000155.1:0-6082 GCA_036491415.1 Terriglobales bacterium
GCGCCGCAGAACGGATTCTCCCGGCAAATCAGGCCGGGAATAGTTATCTACAAAAAATTCTCCGCCGGGCGAAACACTTACAGTGTGATTTGCATTTTCAGGCGTGAGCAGCGTCAGGCCCTTGCCATCGAAGCCGACGCTGTAAAGATGAGATTGATATGGATCTTCATTTTTCTCGTGACCGTTCGCACGAAAGAACACGCGGTGATTTTTCTCGTCGATGTATTCAATGCGGTCAACAACCCACGATCCGGAAGTGACCTGATTTTCCAGTTGGCCAGTGTCTCCGTGGTAGAGATAAAGATGATTCCATCCGTCACGCTCCGAACTGGCGAAAATTTCTCCGGTGGAATGCACGAAATGAAAGAAGGTTTCGCCGGGATCCATATAGTCGTCGTTGTGCTCGCGCAGGACAACCTTCTGCTCCCCGGTTTCAGGATTAATAATTCGCAATTCTTTCGTTTTGAAGCCGCGATCATCGGCATCGTAGTAAATATTCTTTCCATCCTCGAACCACTCGAAACCGGGACCTTCCTGGAAAGGAAGCTCGATGGGATCCGTCTTTACATCGATGCGCTTGCCAGACTGAATGTCGAAAATGATTGGCCAAGCTTTGGCTAATACTTCGCCGGGCAGGGGATAAACGTACGTGTATGCCTTGGGCCGAAGCTGGTCGGGAGGAACGAATTGCAGGCTGGTGAAGCGTCCGGAATTTCGCGAGTCAATCCGGTAGGTAATGAGTCTGGAAGAGTCCGGTGACCAGAACACTTCCGCCGGTTGCTTGGGATCATCTGTTCCTTGCTCCACCAATAAGCGAAGCGATGGCAGCGGTGTGGCGTAGTCATAGCTCTTCACGCCGTCATTCGTAAGCTGAATCACTTCTCCCGTGGAAACATAACGAACGAAAAGATTGTGGTCTTGTACATAGGCCGCCCACTTTTTGTCGGGAGACAATTTTTCATCGGGATTTTCCGCGGGATCCTGACTGCAGTGGTAATCGGGGATGGCGCACGTCCACGAATTTTTTGCCATCGTGAAGTGAAATGATTTCTCGCCATCGAACCGCAAATCTTCCAGGTCCAATTCTTTGGCTTTGTATTCATGCTTCGAAGCCTGGGCAAGAGCCGCGGCCAGTTTTTCCTGGTCGAATGCGGGCGCGCTGGTGTTCTTGTCAGCATCGACCAGAATGTAGTCAATTCCTTCGGGCCCGATCCGTCGATACCAGAAGCGATTCGTCTTGTCGATCCAGTTGGGTTTTACATTGGCAATAAAAACTTCATGCCGAATATTTCCGGAAAGGAAGCGCTCGGCCCGTTGATAATCCTCGACAATGGTTTGTGCGAAGCTCTGTTGCAGCGTTAAACCGAGAAATACAAATGCGAGAAGAATCCATCCATTGCAGCAGATTTTTCTCAGGCTCAAAAACTGCATTTTTAATCGTTCCATTCCGAGCTCCTAAAATTATTTATTCCTAAAATTATTGACCCCTGAAATTATTTGATCCTTACCAAAACCACTCCATGCCGCGGCACGAAGGCGCTGAATTTGTCTTTGAATGTGCCGAGGTCTTTGTGCAACCACAAGTCGCGAACGTGGGCCTCGCCCTGCTCGCCGATTTGTGAAAAATTCACCGTCATCTGCTCCGTGGTGCGCTGGCGATTGAACAAGCCGACGATTTTGCTCCCGTCGGCCATGGGCTTCATCCAGATTTCAAATGGACCTTCCTGGGCCACGCGGTATCCCTGCTTGCCAAGCGGATCCTGATCAACCGCGATGACTTCGTGGTTGGTGAGAATTTCCAGCGTGTACGGGGTCATCTGGGTAAGGTCGTTGCCGGCGATCAGCGGCGCGGCAAGAATCGACCACAAGCTGAAGTGAGTGCGATATTCGTCGTCATTCATTCCGCCATTGCCGACTTCTAGCATGTCGGGATCATTCCAGTGACCGGGGCCGGCAAATTTTTCTAGGCCATTCTGGTTGAACCCGATTTCCGCCATCACGCGGTACTCGTCAGAAATATCACCGGTGGTACGCCATAAATTGCCGCCGACGGATGGTCCCCATTCCCAGACTTTGTTCCATCCGTATTCGCAAAGACTCAGCACAATGGGACGGCCAGTCTTCTTCAGGGCATCGTGCATTTTTGTGTACGCGGCGATCATCTGATCGCGCGTGCCGCTTGACTGGCACCAGTCGTATTTCAAATAGTCGATGCCCCACTTGGCATAAGTCTGGGCGTCTTGTTCTTCATGCCCCAGGCTGCCTTCGTATCCGGCACAGGTTTTGCGATACGGCGAAGAGTAGATTCCCAGCTTTAAGCCTTTGCTGTGGACGTAATCCGCGAGCGCCTTCATGTCAGGGAATTTTTCGTTGGGCTGGATGAAGCCTTGCGCGTCGCGCGGGCCCTCCCATGTATCGTCAATGTTCAGGTACACATAACCGGCATCTTTTAATCCGGCGGAAACGAGTTCGTCGGCGGTGCTCCGTACCATCTTGTCATCAATGCGTTCCGCGAAGTGGTTCCAACTGTTCCAGCCCATGGGCGGCGTGGCTGCCAGATCTTGTTGGGCGAGACAGGGAAGAACAGAAAGGCTGAACAGAAAAAAATAAAATGCTGCCTTCTTGGGGAAAGACATGATTTTCCTTTCACGTCACTAACGCCAAATATTCCAAAGCTTCTCTCAAGCGCGAACTTCACTCGCAACCATCCGCGCCGGAAGATAAGGCGTGGGAGAGATTACCGATTTTCTTTGCAAAAGCTGATCCGCCAACAGCCGGGCTGTTGCCAGTGAAGTCGTAATGCCCAGACCCTCGTGTCCGGTGGCAAGGTACAACGTCGGATCTTTCGTGGAGGGCCCGATGAGCGGCAACTTGTCTGGCGTGGCTGCGCGAAATCCCGTCCATACGCGGATTGCGAGCAATGCTCCTAATCCCGGCATGTATTCCGCGGCGCGTTGAATCATGCGCGCGAGAATATGGTTGTCCACGTCCTTGTGTTCCGCGCCATATTGCCGCGAAGAGCCGATGAGAATCTGTCCGGTTTTTCTGGGCTGGACGTTGAAGGCGACGGAATCTTCTGTGGTCGAATGCGCGCTTTTCAGGTATCCCAACTCAACCAGTTGATGGCTTACGAACCCCGGATAGCGGTCCGTAATGATGAGGTGGCCTTTGCGCTTTTTGATTTCCACTTCAGGAGTAAAGTCGGGAGCGTTCGCGCCGGTCGCATTGACTACATATTTTGCAGAGATTTCCATTTCGTCGGCGGTGCGGACGCGCCCTTCGCCCATTTGTGTTACAGACGGTCCCAGGAAAAGCCGTGCGCCGTTGACTTGAGCGCGATCCAGTAAAAATCGCGCGGCACATGGAGCGTACAGAACTCCATCTTCAGGAACCAGCAGGCCCCCAGCGAGTCCTTTGCGCAGGTTGGGTTCGAGCGCTTCCATCTTTTTCGCGTCGAGAACTTCGACCGGCACACCGCGTTGTCCGTAGTAGCGTTCCTTTCGCCGCACTTCATCCATCTCTTCTTCGTCGGCAGCGATCCAAATAGTGCCGGTCTGTTCGTATTCCACGTTGGAAGGCAGTTGATCGCGCAACGCCAGCCAGAGTTGTTGGGAGTAGCGGGTCAGGGCAAACTGAGCTTCGGAGTCGTCCATGACCACGATGTGGCCCATTCCGGCCGCAGTCGCGCCGCCTCCGATCAAATCGCGATCGATGACCGCGACGGATAATCCCTGGCGGGCGCATTCATCGGCGCAAGCAGCGCCTACAATGCCGCTGCCTACGATGGCCACGTCGTATGTCATTGCGCCCAAGGTCAAATCCTGAGAACTGACAAAACTGCTGCCGACAACTAAGATTTAGCGTCGCTGCTTATGAGGAACTGCCAAACGTATTGGAAGGCCGTGAGAGCAGTTTTTTATTTTGTACGCTAATTTTTGTTGCCAATATTGCTCGCCCATATAGTATGGATACAATATCCAGTCGTCAAGTTATGAGAAATACAGGCCATAACTCAGCAGCGTAAGTCAGGTGGAATATGGTTCTCTCGAAGCAAGCGTTTCTGCGTTTTTGTGTTTTTTTCGTCGGGTTTCCGATATTCAGTGTGCTCGCTGCCCATTCCCAAGCTACTTCTCCGGACATTTCTCACGTAACTTCGCAAGTCGGACATCAACAGTTGTTCGCCTTATTAAAAGAAGAGTGGGATTACGAAATGCAGGCCCATCCTCAGCAAGCTACCGAAGAGGGGGACAATCGCTTTAATGACAGGCTCGCTGATATGTCGCCGGAATTTTTTCAGTCCGACATGGAGCAGCATAAAAAATATCTCGCGCAGTTTGCAGTAATTTCCGAGAGCAGCCTTTCCTCCGAAGATGTACTCAACCGCAAATTGATTCTGCGCTGGTTGCAGCAGGAAATTGACCGCGTGCAATTCAAGCCCTGGGAAATGCCCGTCAACCAGATGGATGGGCCGCACTTGAGCTTGCTGGAGACCGTGTCGCTCACTCCATTCAACACCGCCACGGATTACGACCACTACATTGCACGATTGCATCAGCTTCCACGATTGTTCGATCAGATGACGACAAATATGCGGCAGGGAATGAAAGACAAACTAATGCCTCCGCGCTATTTGTTGGAGAAGGTCGCGGTGGATGTTGCGGAGATTAGCGACAAGTCGGACGAGGCGAGTCCGTTTGCCGGGCCGTTACAAAAATTCCCCGCGCAAATTTCTGCTGCTGAACAATCGAGGCTGCGGACGCAGATTCTCGACGTCATCAACAGTGAGGTCGTTCCTGCTTACAAAAAGTTCGCCTCATTTTTTCGTGACGAATATGCTCCGCAGGGGCGAACGGAGCCGGGCGTTTGGGCTTTGCCCGATGGTGAGGCGCGTTATCGCTTTGCCATTCGCGAGATGACCACGACCGATCTTTCTCCGGAACAAATTCATGAAATCGGATTGAAAGAACTCGCCAAGACGGAAGCGGACATGCTGGCACTTGCGCACAAGCTTGGATTTAAAGATCTCGCCAGCTTGAATGAGCACATAAAAAACGACCGCAGCCTCTACGGAACCTCCGGCCAGCAATTTCTGGATCTGTACACAAAATACGCGCGCCAGATGGAGGCAAGGCTTCCCGAAGAATTTCATCTGCTGCCGAAGAACAAATTAGCTGTTATTCCCATGGATCCGGTTCGCGCTAAGAATGCGGTTCCCGCGGACTACACGCCTGGAGCGTCGGATGGTTCGCGCTCTGGCCGCATCAATGTGAATGAATATGATCCCCAACATCGGTTAGTGCTGAACGTCGAGGCGATTGCTTACCACGAAGGCGTTCCCGGACATCACTTACAGATTTCGATCGGACAGGAAATTCCGGGCCTGCCGGACTTCCGCCGCAATGGCGAATATACCGCGTTCGTCGAAGGATGGGCGCTCTATTCCGAGCGGTTGGGGAAAGAAATGGGTTTCTATCAGGATCCATATAGCGACTACGGTCGACTGGAAAATGAAATGTGGCGCGACATCCGCCTGGTGATTGATACCGGAGTGCATGAAAAACATTGGACGCGCGAGCAGATGGTGGATTATTTCCATCGCTACACCGCCATGGACGAACCGAATATCCAGAATGAAGTGGACCGCTACATCGCGTGGCCGGGGCAAGCGTTGGCCTACAAGTTGGGACAGCTGGAAATCCTGAAACTGCGAGAAGAAGCGCGCAATAAACTTGGAACGAAATTCGATATACGCAAGTTCCATGACCAGATTGTCGGCGGCGGACCGTTGCCGCTGGACGTTCTCGATTCCAAAGTTGAAGCGTGGATTGCACAGCAGACGAAGCAGTAGAAGTTTGATGTGTAGAATGCCGTCCCGAAATTAATGAGGCTTCCATTTGGCAAAAAACACTGCTACTGAAGCGTTTCCAACTCCGATGAACCCACAAGCCACGGACCAGGAGTTCTCTCGAGGGTTGGGACTTTTTGACTCGGTGATGGTGGTCACTGGAGTCATGATCGGGTCAGGAATCTTTATTGTTTCGTCGGAAATGTCGCGGAACATTGGCAGTGCAGGCTGGTTGCT
>DASXCC010000156.1:0-33236 GCA_036491415.1 Terriglobales bacterium
GTTCTTGTATTTCTAGCGCGAGTTCTGATGCTCCATTCTCTACCACCTTCCAATTTGAGGTCGATAGACCAAGTTGGATCATTTGCTCTTGGCAGGTAAGGCACTTCCCGCCGTCTTCTTTATCAGCTTTTTGGAAATACCAAAGTGACACTCCCGCGTCGTGTTGCTGCAAACTCTCAAGTCCTTGCTGATAAGTTTTTTGGGCCTTTTTGTCAGATGGACCTTGAGCGGGGACTTGCGCGAACGATCGCAGGGTTAAAGAGAGGAGAAATACAATCATCACAAAATAGCGCATGTGTAAGAGCCTGAAGAGCGCAACCATATCACAGGACGGAATGATGAATGCGGAAATTAATGGGTCTCCATGATCGTGGGTCCTAACTCAATGCAGTTTGCCGCCATTCGCTGTTAGGTGCCATGATCTCTACTCGATTCGTTTGTTATCCTCCAAGTGATGCCTTCACCCTACGCTCGCTGGATGTACAACTGGGAAACGCGTCTCACGTCGGTGGACAGCAACCGCGTAGTGCGTCCGCTAGAGTGGGGATTGGAGTGGGCGCAGAGTTGGCCTTGCCGCAATGGGCACCAACCGGGAAGTGCTGTCGCCGATCCCGAGAAATTCCTTCGCGAATATAACGAGCGGATCATATCGGCCAGCGACGAATTCTTTTCTTACCAGCGCCCAAAAGATTTTCGCCTTGAGCGTCGCGAAGTTCAGGTTTTCAGCACACGCGATGTCCCTGATCCAAGACTGGAAGAAAAAGTTCGCGGCACTTATTCCCAGTTTCTACGTTTTACTTCTCCAGTGCACACGCCTTATCAGGAAAATAATCTGGTGAATGCGCGCTGGTTTCCTGCCGAAGGAAAGAAACGCAGCAAGAAAGCTGTCGTTTTGATTCCGCATTGGAACTGCGACGCGCTCGGTTATACAAGCCTTTGCGGCGTCCTGAACAAATTAGGGATTGCTGTTCTACGGCTGAGCATGCCCTACCATGACATTCGCCGGCCTGCGGAAATTCTCCGCGCCGACTATGCCGTGTCTGCCAACATTGGCCGCACACTCGACTCTTGCCGCCAGGGCGTAATTGATGTCCGCTGCGCACTCGATTGGCTGCAGGAACAAGCTTATGACCAGTTGGGAATCGTGGGTACAAGCCTCGGTTCGTGCTATGCCTTTCTGACTGCCGCGCATGATCCGCGAGTGCGTGTGGCCGCTTTCAACCACGCCTCCACTTATTTTGCGGATGTTGTTTGGACTGGCCAATCCACGCGTCACATTCGCGCCGGCATGGAAGAGCAAATTGATCTCGACCGTTTGCGTTCGTTGTGGACTGCGATCAGTCCTATGTCCTATTTCCAGCAGTTCGCCCGCTGGCCGCGGAAGGCGCTGGTCATTTATGCGAAATACGATCTGACCTTTCCGCCGGAACTTTCCCGGCAGGTGGTGGAAGAATTCGAGCGCCATGGCATCGACCACAAGGCCGTCGTGCTGCCCTGTGGGCATTACAGCATTGGCGAAACCCCATTCAAATACATAGACGGTTGGCATTTGGGATCATTTTTGTGGAAAGCATTCCGCGAGGTGGACGGCCGTGCCAAATAAAACAGAGTTTGAACAACGGCGCGAGAAATTTCTCATCAGCACCGACAAGAACAAGCTGGATATCAACGTCATTCATCAGTATCTTGCGCGGTCGTATTGGGCTACGAATATTTCGCGGGAAGTTGTGGGCCGAGCGATTGAGAATTCTTTTTGTTTTGGAATTTATTCCGCAGAAAAACAAATTGGATTTGCTCGCGTGATTTCTGACTTCGCCACCTATGCCTATCTCGCCGACGTTTTCGTGCTCGAAGAATTTCGCGGGCAAGGTCTTTCAAAGTGGCTGATGCAATGCATCATGGAACATCCTGCATTGCAGGGATTCCGGCGATTTATGCTGGCCACAAAAGATGCGCACGGTCTCTACGCGCAGTTCGGGTTTAAGCCTCTGCAATCGCCAGATCGCTACATGGAAAGATACGATCCCGACATTTACAAGAAAACGGAATGACTTGCGCGGTTTTCGTAAAAAAGTCGACGATCAGCGCGCGCCTTTTTGCGGCAGCAATGCGTGTACGAGAGACAGAAAGTCGTGAGGCGGTGCGCATTCAATCGTTACATCCTCTCCTGACCGTGGATGGCGGAACTCCAGGCGCGCCGCATGCAGCGCGACCCGGTCGATGCGTGACTCCGACGCTTCCTGCGAATGATATTTCCTGTCGCCGACGACCGGATGTTCGATGGCTGAAAATTGCACACGAATCTGGTTCTGTAATCCTGTCACCAGGGTTGCGCGGACCAGAGAAGCATCGCGAAGCGCCCGTTCGACGGAATACTTCATCTCTGCGCGTGTGGCTTTGCGGTCTCTTGCCGTGCTTAGTTTTTGAAATTGTCCTTCGCGCCGAAAGTGATGCACGAGCGTCCCACTTTTTTCGGGAAGATGCCCTCGTATAACCGTGAGATATTCTCGGACCGGACTGTGGGCGAGAAATTGCCGAATAAGAAATTCCCGGTCCGTCTGGCTCTTGGCAAAAAGCAGCACGCCCGAAGTAAAACGATCAATGCGGTGCACCACGTAGGCGCGTCTCCGCAGCGCCTTTAACTCCGCGTTAAGAAGCGACAAAGCAGAAACCGCATCCGACCCTTCCACTGGGACGGCCAGAAGTCCAGGCGGCTTATTGACGGCGACAACGGCATCGTCTTCGTAAATGATGGCCAGCTCGCGCGAGAAGCGGGGTTTCCGCTGGTCGGGCCTTCTTGCGCCAAATTTTCCCGAATAATGTTTTCCGGAATCAGATTTCCTGGAACCAGGCTTTCCGGAATGATGCCCGCTTTTGCGTGAAGACTTCTTCATTTTTTGCTGGACCGCTGGTTGCCTTTCGAATTAGCTGCATGAACCGGGGTGGAGCGAAGGTTCAATGGATCTGATGATCTATATTGATGATCTATAAAGGTTAAAGATGATGTTACAAGATACAGGCCGTATAGAGGGCAATTCCCGAATTTATCCGCTGCATTTATCCACTGCGGGCTCCGCGACTTTGACTGCCGAAATCTGCCTGGAATCGCTATACTGAATGGGCCGTTTACCCCGCCGGAGTGATCATGAAAAATAGCAAAATGTCGCGTTCTCTCTACGAAGTGGATCCTGATATTGCGCTTGCGATTGAAAACGAATCTCGCCGCCAGCACGAAGGGTTGGAACTGATCGCTTCGGAAAATTTCGTTAGCGAGGCTGTACTCGAAGCCGCAGGTTCCGTATTCACCAACAAATACGCAGAGGGATATCCGGGGAAGCGTTATTACGGCGGATGCGAGTATGCGGATGTCGTGGAGAACCTGGCGCGCGATCGCGCCAAGCAATTGTTCGGCGCAGAGCACGCCAACGTACAGCCACACGCCGGCTCGCAGGCCAATATGGCCGCTTATTATGCGGTGTTGCAGCCGGGCGACACCATTCTTGGCTTGAACCTCGCGCACGGCGGCCACCTTACGCACGGCCATCATCTGAATTTTTCCGGCAAAACCTACAAAGTCATTCCTTACGGCGTGACCAAAGAAACAGAAACGATCGATTACGACGATCTTGAAAAGATTGCTGAGAAGGAACGCCCGAAATTGATTATTGGTGGGGGCAGCGCCTATCCGCGGATCATTGATTTCGCTCGCATGCGCCAGATTGCCGACAAAGTAGGAGCTCTTTATCTCGTAGACATGGCGCACTTCTCCGGACTGGTTGCCGGAGGCGTACATCCTTCGCCAGTGCCCCACGCGCACATTGTCACTTCCACCACGCACAAAACTTTGCGCGGCCCGCGTTCGGGCATGATTTTGTCCAAAACAGAATTTGCCGCAGCCATCGATAAGGTTGTGTTCCCAGGTATTCAGGGTGGGCCGTTGGTCCACATCATCGCGGCCAAAGCCATCTGCTTCCTTGAGGCCATGCAGCCAGACTTCCGCGAATATGCGCAGCAGGTGGTTGCCAATGCCAAAGTGCTGGCGGAAACGCTGGCGCAGGAGGGCTTCCGCATCATCTCCGGCGGCACCGATACGCATTTAATGCTGGTGGATGTGTTCTCCAAAGGGATGTTCGGCAGCGAAGCGGAGAAGGCATTGGGCGAAGCGGGCATTACCGTCAATAAGAATGCGATTCCGTTTGACGTGAATCCGCCGCTCAAGCCAAGCGGCATTCGCATTGGCTCGCCGGCCCTGACAACACGCGGCATGAAAGAGAATGAGATGCGGCAGGTCGGCAAGTGGATCAGCGAAGCTCTGCATCAGCGCACTGACACAGCCGCATTGCACAAGATTCGCCGTAGCGTCGCTGAACTGGCCGAAGCGTTTCCGCTGTATGCGGAACGGCGTGCAAAAGCAGAAGCCGAGTTGAAGGCCTAGACAGAGGAACTCGCAACAGCGGATTGGGCGAGTGCATCCAAGCCGCTACATGGCTGAAGTCTAGCTTTGTGTTTAAATTCTCCCGTGAACATCGCCATAGATCTGCGCCGGATCACCGAGTTTGGCATCGGTACATACACGCGCAATATTGTCCGGGCACTGGGAAGACTCGATCATGAAAACACATACCATCTCATAGGTTCGCCCGACCGGATTTCCGAGATCGGCTCTCTTCCTTCCAATTTTAATTCCGTTCCTCTTCTTGAACACGACACAACCGTGAAGGGATATCTGGAATGCCGCAAGCTGGTCAAAGGCTTGTGTTGCGACCTGGT
Organism: Terriglobales bacterium; assembly: GCA_036491415.1. GTDB lineage: Bacteria > Acidobacteriota > Terriglobia > Terriglobales > Acidobacteriaceae > JAICKN01. Next base: position 4,771 of record DASXCC010000156.1, read on the forward strand.
ACATATTCCGCACCTGTTCTGGTTGCCGCGGAATCTGCATTGCCCATACGTGATTACCGTGCACGACGTTCTCGAGCACCTGTATCGTGCGCGGGACGGTTCGAATGCCAAGCGATTTATGCACTTTCAGTTGACGCAGCGAGTGTTGAACGGTGCATCGCGGATTTTTGCCGTGTCCGGCTTTACCAAGCTGGAGTTGGAAAAACTTTTCGGAGTCCCCAAGAGCCTGATCCAGGTGATTTACAACGCAATTGATGAGCGCTTCCTGCATGGTCACGCCACCGACCAGGAACGGCAACTGATTGCGGAGCGCTACCAAGTGAATTATCCATTCCTGCTATATGCCGGGAAGATCAGCCAGCAGAAAAATGTAGTGCGCATTATTGAGGCATTTTCCGCGCTCAAGGCGGAGTTGGATAAGATCGGGCAATATCAGGATCTCAAGCTCATCATCATTGGAGATGAACTTTCCAAGCACCCTGATTTACGGCGAACGGTAATTCGCAGCGGCGTGCAAAACGATGTCCGTTTTTTGGGATTCGTGCCCATCGATACTTTGCGCATCTTCTATGACGTCGCGAAAGTCTTTGTATTCCCGTCGCTTTACGAGGGATTCGGACTGCCGCCGCTGGAAGCGATGGCCCACGGAACGCCGGTACTGACTTCGAATATTTCTTCTTTGCCGGAAGTGGTAGGGAACGCTGCAGTGCTGGTGAATCCCGAGAATGTGTTTGAGATGCGGCGTGCTTTGCAGCGCGTGTTGCTCGATCAAAACTTGCGGCAAAAACTGAAAGAGCGCGGCTACGAACAAGTGCAGAAATTTTCGTGGGAAGCTTCCGCGCTGGCGATCTTAAACGCCTATAAAGAAATCACCAACCAGCGCGGCAAAAAGTCCAGACTGCAAAAAGCAACCGAGCTTGTATTGAACTCTTAGTTACAAATTCCCAACTAAGCTTTTTTCAGCAGCGGATTTCCCGGGGAGACGAGGCCCTGGCGATGGAGCTTGGCTTCAAGCTGTTCGCGTTGCGGAGCAGAGGAAGCGGCGGCGAGGCGCTTGCGTAATTTCAGGATTTTTTCTTTCCGCGTACGGCGGCGGCGGATTTCCGGGCGACGGCTGGGTGCTGACATGGAGGCTCCTAAGGATATTATTTTCGACGGCAAAATCTATTCAGTCTGGTCGAATCACGATTGTACATAACTACACGCTGACCCACACGCCCACAGGCCTGGACATCCATAAAGAACAAAGAATAGAGAGCGCGACGAACCCACAATAGCGATCCATGCCTCAGCGCGGGCCAACACCGCAACATTGGGTATTCCTTGGGTATTCCGTGAAAAAGTCGAGCAATCGACTGTTCTAAACGACATTTGCCACGAACCGCCTTGTTAACTACTACATATCGTACTCATGGAAAAAAGCCACACGGTATACGGCTTTTATAAAAGATTCCGTTACTCTGTCCTGCATCAAAAATGGGCAGTGTAGTCTAAACTCACTTTGGCGCGACTCTGGCGCCACATAACGGTGAACGAATGGCTTCTTCGGTCTGGTCTGGCTATTTAACCTTTGGATTGATCTCCATGCCTGTACGTCTTTTCTCAGGCGCGCGCAGCAACGGCATCTCCTTCAACATGCTCCATCGGGACGACTTGCAGAGAGTCAAGCAGCAGTACGTGTGCCCGGCGGAAGACAACAAGGTCGTGGAGCGAAGCGAAATTGTGAAGGGCTATGAGTATCGCAAGGGCGAGTACATTGTCATCGAGCCCGAAGAGATCAAGAAGATCGAGCCCAAGACCGCCAAAACCATGGAGATTCTGGAGTTCGTGAAGTCCACCGAAGTTGATCCCGTTTACTTTGAGTCCTCCTATTACATGCTGCCGGAAGAAGCCGGGCGACGTCCTTATGCGTTGCTGACAAAAGCCCTGGAAGAAAGCGAATACGTCGCCATCGCCAAGCTCACCATGCACAACCGCGAATACACCGTGTTTTTGCGTCCCCACGTAGGTGGCTTGATGCTGCATACCATGTATTACGCCGAGGAAGTAAAGGAAGTCGAAGGCTTTGGCGCGCCCGATGTCGAACTGAAAGATTCTGAAGTAAAGATCGCTCACCAGCTGATTGAGGCCCTTGCGGCAGAATGGGACCCGGAAAAATATCACGACGACTTCCAAGAGAATTTAAAGAAGCTGATTGAAACCAAGTTGGAAGGCGGCAAGATTGCCGAAGTCGAGAAGCCCAGGAAACTGGCTCCGGTCGTGGACCTCATGGCTGCTCTGAAACAAAGTTTGGCCGAGATGGAAGGCAAGAAGAAGCCGGTTGCCACCGACAAAACGGCAGTCTCCAAAAAGGCCAAAGCGAAAAGTTAACGCCCTCGTGTCCAGCACCTTGATTGGTTTCGTGGGTGTTATTGTAATTTCGGCCTCCGGTAGCGGATTTCTACGTCAAGTGCCTTCGACTTAAGCGCTTAGCCCCAAAACCCTTATCTTGCCGCGGCTCTGGCGCATTTTGCAGCCAACCAATAGAATAGAAAATTCTTCTGAACTGAGAGACTCCCTTATATCCGCGGTGACGTGTAGATGAATTTTCGACGTTTGATCTATCTGGGTGCGGTATTCGCCCTAGCTTTGGTGGCAGCAAGTTGTGGCGACACCTTCCGCCCCATTGTTATTCCACTCAATCCCAATCCTCCAAGCGGCAAGTTGCAGCATTTCATGGTTTTTACCAGTAATAATGGCTTGGCTGCATCGGGAGATGCTTCGCGCATTGATGTATCCGGCGACACGAATGTCGGCTCGCTCCAGGTAGGCTTGGGCCCTGTGCACGGGGCCATCTTGCCAAACGATTCTGAGATCTACATTGCGAATAGCGGCGATGATAGTGTGACTGCATTCACGTCTACTGGAACCTCCACCTTCATCAGCCTGCCCGCAGGCGCCGTTCCTATTTTTCTGGGCACTACGGAAATTTCAAATATCTACGCTGCCGATTCTGGCAATGGAACGGTCGCGGCCATCAATACGGCCACCAACGTCGCCACGATCATTCCGCTGGCGGTAAACTCGGCGAGCTTTCGGCCTGTAGCCCTGGCGGAAACTCCGGCGGGAGACAAGGTCTATGTCGCCAATCAAGGTAACAATTCGGTAAGCGTAATCACTACGAGCGACCGCCTTGCACATACACCGATTCCCGTGGGTATGTCGCCGGTGTGGGTTTCTATGCGATCGGATGGACGACGAGCTTACGTTCTGAGTAGTGGCAGCAGCACGATCTCCACACTTGACACGACAACCGATACAGTCACCAACACAGTGCCTGTAAGTTCTGGCTCCAATTTCATGTCCTATGACCCGGTCTTCAACCGTCTTTATGTGACCAGCAACTCCGCTACGACGGTCAATGTTTTCGATGTTTCCGGCGATCAGCCCAGCGCATTAGCATCCATTGATTTAGCTGCGGCAACAAATTCACTGTGCACTGCGGGATGCGTTCCGACTTCAATCGGCGTGCGTGCGGATGGAAGCCGCGCCTATGTGTCGTTTTATATGATCAGCGGCGGAACTTTGAATGCGGGAATCGCCGTGATCAACACCGGGACGACTGCGATCACGAAATTTGTTTCACTGCCTTCCGCAACCATTGATACCAGCAATGCGACAGGCTGCAGCACGGCACGATTCCGTCTTTTTGTGGCTGCCGCTGCCGATAATTCGCGCGTTTATGTTTCTGAGTGCGATTCGGGGAATGTCGGAATCCTCGACACGACTGACGATTCGTTCTTATTAAACTTACCTTCGCCGTTGAGCGCATTCCCGGCATCCACGCCCGGAGCCGCTCCGCCGTTACAGAATCCCATGTTTGTCTTCACAGGACTGTAACAACGGGTTCAATTTTTTAGGAAGAGGTTGGACGGAGAAATCCTAGCGCGCAGGTGCACTCCTGCGTTGCCGGGAACGGTTTTCATTGGAACCGTAAAACTTTTTCATCGGCGATTAATTGGCTGCGCGTGCACTCACAGCTTGTTCGCTATCCGCCTTCGCGTTATAGCGCAGAGCAATATTCATAAAGACCGCGCCGGTAGAGGTTTCGAAGCAAATCACAAGCGCTTCAGTGTCCTCGGTGCTTTTCGTGCCGCATTCCGCCTGGTGAAGCGCAGGTGGATGCACGCGGAAGCGGAATCCCTGATCGTTGAGCGAGACCACGGCATTGCCGATTACCTGATTAGCAAGTTCGCAGACAGCTTCCCGAACCAGTTCCTCAGTTTCTGGAAGTTCCATGCCGGCAAATCCGCTGGCGACCTTGGTGGCGGTTTTCGGGTCGAGATCGAAAATGATTCGTCCCTCAATGTCACCCGTCAGCCACACGAGCGCGGCGACACCTTTACGGCGGTAAGCTTCTTCTTCCATGGTGAGGTGCCCCACGGACATTGGCGTTTTCATGCCCTGTGCCAACACCGCATCGGCGGCGTTGATGAAGGGCTGTATCAACTCCATCTTCATGACTTAGGCTCCTGCACCCGCGGCGTTGGCCACGGTGGCGTCTTCTCCCAACACGTACTTGATGACTTCATACAGAACTTCCGGTTTCACCGGCTTCTGCACAAAGTGTCTGGCGCCGCGTTGCAACGCAGCGACGATGTTCTCCTGATATCCAACTGAAGAGACCATGACGATGCGCGCTTCGGGGTGCTGTTGAACGATCTTTTCGGCCGCTTCGATTCCTTCCATCTGTGGCATGGTAATGTCCATGAGCACGATGTCGGGATGAGTGCGGTCGTATTCAGTGATGGCGGTCAATCCGTCACCGGCCTCGCCTGCGATCTGGCCGCCGAACGTTTCCACGATGCGGGCCAAATTTTTACGGGCGAAGACGGAGTCGTCCACGATCAAGTAGCGGACAGGCTGACCATCCTTGCTGCGTTTTACTGGTGCAAACTGCTCCATAAACAACCTCCTCCTGCTTTCTGCACGGCAGCATTCGCTGCCGCGACAAAACCTATCTTCCGGCACCCGCGGATTTTCCGCCGGTGCTCGGGTCAGTGGCAGAACTTTTACGGTCCTGCGAACAAACAGCCATCATCGTGTTCGCAAGAGCATCGAGCGCCACAATGCGCGTGGCATATCCGCGTTCAATGGCGATTTTCGGCATGCCAAAGACAACACATGAATCTTCGCTCTGGGCGATGGTGAGTCCGCCCGCCGCTTTCACCGCGCCAAGTCCTTCCGCGCCGTCGTCACCCATGCCTGTCATCAGGAGGGCAACTGTGCGGTCTCGGTATTCTTCGGCCAGGCTCCGGAAAAGAATGTCGCAGGAAGGCCGGTGTCCATTAACTCGCGGATCGTCGCTAAGCACAGCGACATCCCCGAGCGGCAAGCGCTTCACTTTCAAGTGCCGGTTGCCCGTGGAAACGAGCGCGCGCCCTGCCTGCAAAAGATCTCCGGATTGCGCTTCCTTCACCTGAATGGCGCAAATTTCATCAAGGCGTTTTGCGAACATTCCCGTGAAGCCTTCCGGCATGTGCTGCACAATCAAAATCGTTCCCGGAAAATCTGCTGGCAACTGCGGCAAAAGATACTGAAGGGCTTGCGGTCCCCCAGTGGAAACGCCGATGGCAAATACCCGCGTGGGAATATTGAGCGGCGTGGCTGTACGCTTTTCCGGAGCAGAGCTTGTCGGCTCTGGCAACGGTCCGAATTTAATGCCCCGGCTTTGTGCAGCGGCTTTGATTTTCGAAATCAGTTCGCGGGCAATTTCCGGCATGCGCGCGGAAACATCCTGCGGCTTCGCGACAAAATCAAATGCTCCCAACGACAAAGCTTTCAGCGTGACTGACGCGCCCTGCGTGCTGTGAGAGCTGACGACGATCACCGGAATGCGATGACGCCTCATAATCTCTTTCAGCATGTCCAGGCCGCTCATGCCCGGCATTTCAAGGTCGAGCGTAATCACCTGCGGCTTTAACTCTTCAATCTTCTTGAGGCCGAAATTTCCGTCCATCGCCGTACCCACAACTTCGATGGATTCGTCGGTCCGCAAAATTTGCGGAATCAATTTCCTCATCAAAGCGGAATCGTCGACTACGAGGACGCGTACTGGTTTGCTCATGCGCGCACCTCCGCTTTGGTGTTTGCGAGTTGTACCCGGTCCGCATAAGAAAGCAAAATTCCGGAAATCGTCGAACCACTTTCCGTGGGACGCGATTTCGAGAATCGGTCCACGAGCGCGGTAAGGTTCAGGATCAGCACCACGCGGCCATCGCCCAGAATCGACGCGCCGCTTACTAAATCTGTGGACACTGTGTGATCGTCGAGCGCTTTAATGACTAACTCTTCTTCGCCTTCAAGCGCGTCTACGATAAGGCCAAGTTTGCGTTCGCCCATGGCAATGACCAGCACGAAGATTTTCCCAGTACGGTCGGCCTTTTTGGCATTGCGGCCCAGTCGCAGCAGCGGCAGTACCTGGTCACGCAGCTTGAGCACTTCGTAATAGTCCACCGTGTGCAAGTCAGATTCGTGGGCGCGGGCAATTTCCGCGACCGTGTTCAACGGAATCGCATAGAGACGCTGCTCCACGCGAAACAACAGAGCTTTGATGATGGCCAGCGTTAGCGGCAGCTTGAGGCGGAATGTTGCTCCTTGTCCAGGCCGGCTCTCGATTTCTACGGTGCCTTTCAGTCGCTGCAGAACGCTTTGCACAACGTCGAGGCCAACACCGCGTCCGGAAACTTCTGTGATCTGATCGGCGGTGCTGAACCCTGGCTTGAAAATTAAGGCGTTGATTTCTGTTTCGCTTAAGCGGGAAGCCTGCTCCGAAGTGACCAACCCTTTTTCCACCGCTCTCGCTTTGACTTTTTCGGAGCTTATGCCGCGGCCGTCGTCGGTGGCTTCAATCACAACCTGATTGCCCTGGTGATAGGCCCTGAGGTGAATTTTTCCTTGCGCCGGCTTGCCTGCACGGGCGCGGTCCTCGGCGCTTTCAATTCCATGGCTTACGGAATTGCGCACCAAGTGGGTAAGTGGCTCGGTGATCGCGTCTAACAGACTCTTGTCCAGATCGGTATCCTGGCCGCTCATCACCAGCGTGACGTCTTTGCCACACTGCTTGGCGACATCGCGCACCATGCGCGGGAAACGGCGGAAAAGTTGCTCTACTGGGACCATACGGATCTTCATCACCGATCGTTGCAGGTCATTCAGCACGCGCGCCTGGAAAGCCATGGCGTCTGAGAAACGTCCGCGCAACTGATCTTTCGGAAAACGGCGAACCAATTCGTTCTGCGCCTGCTGCAACATCGACTTGCCGATGATCAATTCGCCGACCAGGTTGAGAACGTTGTCAATGCGCTCCGCGTCCACCCGCAAAATATTATCGGCGGAAGCTGTATTACGCTGAGCAGCAGGGGTTTCCGCTTCGCTGGAAGTGTCCGCAATAGCGTGTTCCACTTCCTCCACATTTTCTGCGATGGCTGAGGCTTCGGATTGTTGCTGCGGCGCCATGGCCAGTTCCGCTTCCACTGTTGAGATGACGGTAGGAATGCGGCATTTGCCAAGGATTTCTTCCTTGCTGCGCTGGGTCGCAAGCAAAACCTCGAGCTTCTTTGTAGGGGCCGAAGATTTATCTTCAGGGCGCACACCTAGAACTTCGCCAATGGATCCTGCGGCATTCAGCACCAGTTGCCGGGCTGCGATTGGCATGGCACAGTTGGGATCGACTTGCGCCGTCAAATGAAACACAGACTTGCCGGCGCCCGCGGATTTCTGCATCGCCAGCCGTTCGTATTCCGTCCAATCCGTTTTGGCCAATACTGAAGCCGGAGCCGATTTCGATTTCTTTGCCGCCGCTGCTTTACCCTTTGCGCCTTTTTTGGCCTTCTGGTTCTTTGGTTCCTGGGTAAGCTCGTTGATCATTTTTAACAGCGTTGCGGTGGAAGGTTGTTTGCTCTTGCCGCGATAGGCGGCGAGCATGGCTGTGAAAACGTCGGCGGCTTTAAATGCAATTTCTGCCAGAGATTGATTGGTGGCGGCGGACTCCAGCGCCAGCGCATCTTCAAATTCGTGCGCGGTTTCGCTGAGCTCGCGGAAACCACAAGCCGCGGCATCACCCTTAAGCGTATGAGCGACGCGCCGGATGCTGCGAACTGTCTCGAGATCGCCGGGATTCTTCTCCAGCTTCATCGCTTCATCGTTCAGCGACTGCAGGAGTTCCTGCGCTGTTTCAAAGAAGAACTCGCGCAGCTCGGCGTTCCGATCGTCGTGGGTATTGCTCACCCATTCACCTCAACTTGCTGGTAAGCGGTCCCATTGTTGCGATGGACCATGACGAATTTTTCCGTCAAGCCAAGCAGACTTTCCGCGTGGCCAACGAGCAGGTAACCATTGGGATTGATACAACGCCAGAATTTCTCAACCAGCCGTTTCTGCTCCGCTTCATCGAAGTACATCATGACGTTGCGGCAGAAAATTACATCGTTGCGTTGCGGCAAGAATTCGGTCTTTAAATTATGGAAGTCGAAGTGGACCAGTTCGCGCACTGCTTTCTTGATGGCGTAACGGTCGCCCACTTTATCGAAATAACGAAGACGGAAGCTGTAATCGACCGTGCTCATCTGGTGCTCGGAATAAATTCCTTGCTGGCCTGCGCGCAGGGCCGAGTAGCTAATGTCGCTGGCGAGGACCTCCACCCGCCACGGCGCCGGAATCAAAGGCTTCGGCGTAGGAAGCTCATACGGCGAAGGATGACGCAATCCGAAATAAGCAAGTGAGTCCGCCACTTGCATGGCGATGGTGTAAGGTTCTTGACCGGTTGAGCAGCCTGCACTCCAGATGCGAATAAGATGGTCGCCGCGTTCGTGTTTATTTTGGATCAGGTCTTCCAGAATATGTTTCTGAAACAGTTCCAACTGCGCTTTGTTGCGGAAGAAGCTGGTTTCATTGATGGTGAGGTTTTCCAGCAGGCGCGCCAATTCTTCCTTCCCCGAATGGCTGATGAGCAGGCGGTAATAGCTGTAAAAGGAATCGAGATGGCATTCCTTCAGCCGCCGTTGCAAACGGTCCTGGAGAAAGTGGGTACGGCGCTCGTCGAAGTGCATGCCGCACTCCTGGTAGACCAGCGCCTGCAAAAGTTTTAGCTCAGCATCAGTGAATTGAACCGGCGTGCTAGTTATGCTCATAACTATCTCTATCGTCCATTCTTGCTGCGAATCTTTACTTTCCCGCGGACTGGGCGTGCGCTACGGCTTTTTGCCGCTCCTTGGCCAGAGCTCCCGGGCCTTCCTGCCACAATCCGCTGTACTCCAGCAGCTTGGACATGTCGAGCAGCACGATCAGCCTTCCGTTGTATTTTCCTAGGCCGGTTACGCAGTTCAAGCCGCCGTCCTGAAAAATGTTCATGGCAGGTTCTACATCCGAAGCGGAAATCTTGAGAACTTCCGAAGCAGAATCCACAATCAATCCAGAAAGCCGTCCCTTATTTTCGACGACCAGGATCCGATTGCGCCGGCTGGTGGCAATGGATTTTTCTCCGAAGCGTTTGCGCAAATCAATTACAGAAACGATCTTGCCGCGCAGGTTGATTACGCCCTCAACATAGTTGGGCGCGTCGGGAACAACGGTAATTTCCGGCACACGCACAATTTCATGCAAAGAGGTGATGGGCGCGCCATAGGTCTCGCGTCCTACCTGGAATCCGACGATGTGCAATTCTCGGCTCATTTGGGGTCCCCTTGGCTAATTAACCGCGGCTCCCCGCAGAAGCGTGACGCGCACTGGCGGTAAACGAGCGCTCGTTGCGCAGGAATGTGCCACGATCGTTCTGGTCAATCGCAAAACGATCCATGGAATTCAGCAGTTCACGGGACATCTTGGACATCTGCTCCGCGGAGGCTGCCAGTTCGGTGGAACCAGAGGTCGTCTGCTGCACGAGTTCCCGCATGCGCTCCATGGCTTTCACCACGGCGTGCGCACCAGAAGCCTGTTCTTCCACCGACGAATTGATTTCGTGGGTGATTTCGTTCAGGCGCGTGGTGGCGCGGGCGATCTGCGAAGAACCATGCGATTGCTCGTTGGTGGCTGCGCCGATTTCTTGGGCAAACTTGTAAACCTCGGTGACGACATTGGAAATCTTTTTCAACGCGGAGTTGAGATCGGTCCCTAAACCAAGGCCCTCGTTCACAATATTCGTGCTCTGTTCCATGTTCTCAACGGCCTTGCGGGCTTCTTTCTGAATGCTCTGAATCAGTTCGGAAATTTCTTTTGTCGATTGCGCGGACTTTTCAGCCAGCTTGCGGACTTCGTCGGCAACGACTGCGAACCCGAGTCCGTGTTCGCCGGCACGCGCGGCTTCAATGGCAGCGTTCAAAGCGAGCAGGTTGGTCTGTTCGGCGAGGTCGTCGATGACTTCGATGATCTTGCCAATGTCGTCCGCGCGCTGACCCAGCACATCGATGATCTCGCCCGAAGACCGGATCGTGATGTTGATCTTGTTCAAGCCGTCCGTGGCCTTTTCCATGGTGGTAATGCCACTGTGGACTTCTTCACGGGAGCGGTTCGAAATGTCGAGAAGAACTTTTGCGGTGTCTGCGACACGCTGAATTGAGGCGACCATCTGATCGATGGATGCCGACGTTTCGCTGACGCTGGAAGCTTGGACCTGCGTGCTCTTCACCATGTTCTGCACGTTGACGCTCATCTCGTGCATGGTGCTGGTGACTTCATCGATAGCCGAAGAAGTTTGCAGGCTGATCTTGGCGGATTCGTCGGAAGCGCCCGCCACTTGCGTGGAAGCGGTTGCGACCTGCGAAGAGGCGTCGCGTCCATTGCGTACCAGGGTGCGGAGTCCCTCCACCATTTTGGTGAAAGCGTTGCCTAAAGTATCTTCCTTGGAACGCGGGTCGATTTCCAGAACAAGATTCCCGCCGGCGATGGCTTCAGAAACTGCCGCCATTTCCTTCAGATACGTGACCATGTTGCTGAAGGAGCGCGCCAGTTGTCCGATTTCATCCGTACCGTTCATGTCGATCTGATGATCGAGATCGCCGGTGTCTCCGATCTGTTTCGCAACGTTCATTAATTTCGTAAGCGGGTTGGTGATCGAGCGGGCTGTCGAGTACGAGATCACTCCCCCGAGTCCCAGAGCAAAGATCGTGAAAATCAGCGCAATACCGATCGTTACATTGCTGGCCCGATTGTCAGAATCACCCCGTTCATCGACCAATTGAGAATTTTCATGACGCACATTGTCGAGATATTGCGAGGCGCTGCGTACCCAGGCGGCAGAATCCTTCTGCAGATAAAAAATCTGCAGTTCGGCCACTGTCGCATTGCCCTGGTCTACGTCCCGGCGCTTTTTCACCAGAGGATCGGCAAACTCGTTGGCCCAGCCTTCTTCGCTCCGTGCGGCATCTTCCAAGGCGTTTCTTTGTTGTTCGGTGGCTGTAAGGTTTTCCGTCTCGTGGATTTTGTCCGCGAGGACGTGGACGCCCTCGTTCATGTGGTCAATTTCACGAGTGTCGCCGCTCAGCAAATAATTGCCCAGGTAGAGACGGTTCTGCATCATCTGAAACTTGATGTTGTTGATGGATTGAGACAGGGCCAGCGCCTGGCTGGCGGCGGACTTAGCGGTTTTTTCACGCTGTACAGCGATATAAGTGACGAAGAACAGCATTACGACCATTGCCAGGACGAATCCGAACGTGGCGTAAAGTTTCCTGCCAATCGTCATGCTGCTTAGGTAGTGCATATGCGCTCCATGTGTGGCCGCGAAGTTTTTTAGTTTTCCGGCTGAAACTTAAACTCAATTACGCCCGAGGTATCCTCGGATCCAGTCTCAAACTTCCATTTCCTCACTGCATCCACTGCCGCGTCGACAAGTAATGGGTGCCCACCGAGTACTTTGGTACTCTTCACCAATCCGTTGGAACCCACCACGATCGCCACTTTGACTGTGCCGGAGATGGACATTTTTTTGGCAAGATCGGGATAAACAGGGGAAACTTTAGACTTCACCTTGCGAGTGACCGCAGTTTCTTGCGCGTGAGCAACCGGGGGGGAATACACAAGACTGCTTGCGCAAGCAATCAACAAAATGACAACAAACCGTGACGTGCGCTTCAGAGACACTTTGTTCCTCCTAGGGATTCAACCCTAGGAGATCAATGCAAGGGCGATGCCAGCATTTCGGCACTAACGACGGTGTACTTCTAGGTACTAAAACTCCGGTAAGTCATTGAAATATATAAGACGATTTTTTTAATGCGGCCCAGAGGTCGGCAGGAGGAAGATTAGAAACGTCTCACAAATGAAGTTTGATCTCAATCTGATATGAATCGCAAACTCAAGATTAGAGGTTGTAACTTCGACCACCTGCCAGGCCCAATTATCTTGACTCAAATTGAGAATGAGAGCTACTTTGTCTAGTGTATTCAATTATTTGTAAGACTTCCGGAGTCCAATTCCCTGAGCACATATTCGCATCCGGCGGTGCCTGAAGGATCGTCCAACTCCGGGGAAGAAACTTTTCATCAATTGCTGCTTCAGTTCTCCGTGGCCGGGGCGGGATTTTCAGGAACAACGCCCGAAGCTTTGATCTCCCACTTCTGCCGCGCCACGCAGGAATTCTTTCGCGTGGACGGAGCCTACTACTGGCAATCGATTTCCGAATATGAGTTGGTAGGGGCTGAAGCTGACGGATGGATGGCGGAAGCTTTTCTCGGCCGTCGCATGAAAGCGCATGAGAGCGCTGTTGTCATGCGATCGATCCGCGAGCGCCGGGCCATTTACGAGAACGGCATGGAGACTTCCCGCTTTCCCATGGCGGCGGAGTTCCGCGCGAAAGCTTTGATGGCCGTGCCTCTGGTCGTTTCCGGAGAAGTCATCGGCGCCATGGCATTTCTGCATACATCTGTGCCCGAGCATTTCAATGACGATATGGCCGCCAAGGCGACCATTCTTGCCGCGCAGTTAGGGAGCTTGCTGGAAGCCGGCCGCCTGTCGCGCAACTCGCGCGAAGAGCAACGGCGCAGCGAAATTTTGGCCGAAGTCGCGCAGGCATTGCATGCCGTGCCGGATGCGGCCGCAGTCATGGAAGCGCTCTGCGATCGGCTGTGCATTTTGTTGAACGCTGGTTTGGTTTGCGTTCTGCTGCGCGAGGACCCCGGATTTGTGGTTGGAGCTGTTGCTTCAAATTCACCTTCCATAGCGTCTTCCGCGCGCACACGTATGGAAGGCAAGGCATTGCGCTTCGCATCGGATTTAGCGTGGCGTGCGATTACCGGCGGTGAAGTCATCACCGTGGCCTTCGATTCTTCTACGCATGGACTGACGGATCTGGCCGCCACTGGAACTCTGATGGTGGCGCCATTGCGCACTTCGCGCACCAAGGGCGCGCTATTGATTTATCCGCGTACCGCGACGCCGTTTTCTCCCGCGGAAAAATGGTTGGTAGCGGCGGTGGCCGGATTGGGCGCAGTGGCGATCGCCAACGCCGAGCTGTACACGATCGCAGAGAGCCAGGCGCAGGAACTTCACCACCTCCTGGAGATTTCTTCAGAGCTGGGAGCTATTAGCGATCTCGATAAGTTCATGCAGCGATTTGTGGTGCGCGCGGCTGAATTTTTGGGTTTCGGTCGCGGCTTTGTCGCGCTGCTCGAAGATGGACAATTCCAGATTCGCTGGGGCTCGGACCGGGGAGAGGCGCGTTCCACGAATGCCATTTTCCCGGAAGGTGTAGCCACGCGAGCTCTTCTGAGCAAGCAGCCTTTCTGGGGCAACGACGTTACGCAAATTCCCGGCGTGCAGTTGGAAACGCTGAAGAATTTTAACGTCAAGGAACTTTTGATCGTTCCGTTGTTGGGAACGCATGATCAGGTTTTGGGGCTGGTCGGCGTCGCAGATCATCTTCAGGAATTCCCTATCACTGAAAAAGATGTACGCCGTGCGCAGGCTCTTGCTTCGCAGATGGCCATCTGTTTGGAAGCGACACACAATCTGCATCTCTCCGAGCAACATCGCCACCGCGCGGATTCTTTAATGCAACTAGCGCTGGAATTGAATTCCTTTCAGCGCCTGCCCGAATTTGCCAAAGAATTTGTAGCGCGCGCCCAGCAGATGACGGAAGCTCGCGCCGCCGTGATGCTGGTACAGCAGGGAAGCGGGTTGGAAGTGGCCGCTTCCATTGGTTCCATTGCTGCGTTGGGCTCGGGTGTTTTGCGCCGCATGAGCAGCGCGGTTTTACAGGCGTTGAATCATTCTCCGGAAGCCATCGTTCATGTTCCGTCCGCAGAAATTTTAGACGAAAGCAGCCTTGCCGATCTCGGCTGGCAGAAGTGCACGCTCATGCGTTTGCAGGGAGCAACGGGCGTACTGGCCGGCGTGCTGGTATTGGCCGACTGCACCCAGGCGCGTGAACCCCAGGCGCGTGAACCCCAGGCGCGTGAACCTCATGCCGAGCAGATATTGCAGGCGATTGCCGGGCACGGTTCCATTGCGCTCGAGAATGCGCAGCTCTTCAATCGCATGGAGCAGGCAAACCGGCACTGGATCGAGATTTTCGATGCTATCTCTGACTTCATCGTGGTACACGATGCCTTCGGAAATGTGTTGCGTGTAAACCGGTCTCTGGCAGATTTCATCGGACTTGATCCCAAACAGATCATCGGCCTGAATATGCGTGCCGTTCTTTCCATGGGCAAGGAAACGCAAATTTATGCTTGTCCGTTCTGCCTGACAACCGGCGGCGCGCCCGATGAATATATTCATCCCGTATTTGACCGTACCTATCTGGTCTCTACTTCGAACGTGCATGGCGCGACCGGTGAATCCTTACAGACGATTCACGTGATGAAAGACATTACCGACCGGCGCGAAGCGGAACGGCGTTACCGCGAGCTTTTCGACAACATTCAGGAAGGCGTCTTCTTTTCCACCCCCGAAGGGACGTTTATCGAAGTCAATGATGCGATGGTGCGGATGCTCGGGTTCCTGGATCGGCAGGATCTTTTAAGCGCGGATCTGCGCATGCAGATCTATTCCACACCGGAAGGTCACAAAGAATTTACGGATCAAATGGAGCAGAGTGGAATTATTCGAAACTACGAGGCTTCTCTGCGGCGGCGCGATGGTTCTCTAGTGCACGTGCTCATAAATGCTTTCGCGGTGCGTGACCGCCAGGGATACATCATTCAACACCGCGGCTTGATGCTCGACATCAGCGGACTGAAGAATTCTCAATTCGAATTGCAGCGTGAGCGCGACTTTTCCGGCAAAATTCTCAATAACACCCAGAGCCTCATTCTTGTCGTTGATACCGCCGGACTCATCAGCTACGCAAACCGGCGCTGGTTTGATCTGGGCTACGAACAAAGCAATCTTCTGGGAAGACCTTTGCATGAACTGGTGGCTGCAACGCGGCATGCCGCGTTTATCGATGCTTTCCGCTCCGTTTTGCAAGGGCAGCAGGTCGACAATCTTGATTTACAGATTTTGCAGGAAGACGGCCACATCGGGCATTTTTCTGTGAACCTCAGCCCCATGCGGGATGAGCAGGGGCACGTGACCAGCCTTGTGGTCGTAATGACGGACATCACGGATGCGGCGGTGCTCCAGGCGAAACTGATGCACGCTGAAAAGATGGCGGCGGTCGGACAGTTGGTTTCCGGAGTGGCTCACGAAGTCAACAATCCGCTTACGGCGATTCTCGGCTTCACCGATCTTCTGATGGAAAGTCCTGATATTCCAGACGCCGCTCGCCGCGATCTCCGCGTCATTTTGCAGGAAGCACAGCGTACCAAACAGATCGTGCAAAATCTTCTGAGCTTCGCGCGGCAAATGCCTCCGCAGCGGAAACCCGTGCAAGTGAACGGAATCTTACGGCGCACGGTGCAGTTGCGGGCTTACGACCTGCAAAATCACGGCGTAGCGGTCATTGAACAGTTGGACCAGCATCTGCCTGCCGTGGTGGGGGATTCGCAGCAGTTGCAGCAAGTGTTTCTGAATATTTTAAATAACGCTTATGATGCCGTGCGCGAAGTGACTCCCGCGCGGATTGAGATTATGACCACCCGGGCTGGCGATCAGGTAGAAATTTCTTTCCGTGACAATGGCCACGGAGTTACACAGGCGGCGCGGGTTTTTGATCCATTTTTTACGACCAAAGAAGTTGGGGAAGGAACAGGTTTGGGGCTGAGTATTTGTTACGGGATTGTGCGGGAACATGGCGGAGAAATTCTCTGCCAAAACAATGCAGGATCAGATGGCGCCACGTTTATTGTGCGGCTTCCGGCGGCCCCGGAAGCTACATCGGTGGGTGCCGCTGCTGGAGTGATACAGCGATGAGTCTATCTGCTACGAAGTCCGCTGTGTTGCCGGTACTTCTAATCGAAGACGAACCGGCGGTCATGGCGTATGTGCAAGCTTGCCTGGAGCGAAACGGCTACGAAGTCGTCTGCGCGGATTCAGGAGTAGAAGGTTTGCGGCTTTTAGAGTCGGGAAATTTTCAGGGAGTGGTGTCGGACATGCGCACGCCCGGCGGCGTGGATGGAGGCGATGTTTACGCCTGGCTTACCGAGCACCGTCCTGACTTGGTTTCACGCATCGTTTTTATTACTGGAGACCTTGCGAATGAAGAGACCGTAGCTACTCTCAACAAAACCGGAGCGCCCTGCGTGGAAAAGCCATTTCGCGTTCAGCAATTCATTGATGTTGTGGAGAAGACCATAGGAAAATCCAGTGAATGAGGACCTGCAAGTCCGGCTGATGATTGTGGACGACGAAGAAAGCATTCGCAAGCTTTGCATGACCGTCGGCGAAGCATTGGGATTTGTGTGTTCGGAAGCCGAAAACGGCGAGGTAGCGCTGGGCCGGTTGGAAGATCAGCCCGTGCATATGATTCTTACCGACATGGTCATGCCGAAGATGACCGGGATTGAATTTTTGGACCGCGTCAAGAAGGCGCATCCGCTGACCGAAGTTGCCGTGATGACCGGCCACGGATCGGTGGAAACCGCCGTTCAGGCCATGAAGCTCGGCGCTTATGACTACATCAGCAAGCCGTTTTCTCCCCTGGAAGAGTTGCGGCTTTTTCTTCGCCGCATGGCCGACAAAGTCCGGCTTGTCGAAGAAAATCAGTTCCTTCGCGAGCGTATGGAAGTTGAGACGAGCCTTCACGGAATCGTCGGGGTCTCGCCAAAAATTCAAGATGTTCTGCGCATGATTTCCCGCTTGAAAGACACGCGAACCCCCGTGCTCATTACCGGAGAAAGCGGCACCGGTAAAGAACTCGTTGCGCGCGCGATCCACTTTCGCGGAGCTATGGCTAACAGCCCTTTCATCGCGGTAGATTGCGGCGCTCTCGTGCCCACCTTGATTGAGAGCGAACTCTTCGGATACGAAAAAGGTGCATTCACCGGCGCCTTGCGCACGAAGCAAGGACTTTTCCAGGCGGCGCATGGGGGGACGATCTTCCTCGACGAAATCGGTGAATTGCCGCTGGAAATGCAGGCGAAACTACTACGAGTGCTGCAGGAAAAAGAAGTTCGCCCCGTGGGAAGCAATCATTCAGTGAAGGTGAATGTCCGCGTAATCGCGGCCACGAACAGGAATTTGGAACAGGAATACCAGCAGGGAACTTTCCGCAAAGATCTCTACTTTCGCCTGAATGTAGTCACGGTGCATCTGCCGGCCTTGCGCGAGCGCCGTTCCGATATTCCTTTGCTCGTCAGTTGGTTTCTTGATCAGTTGGCGCCCACTTCATCCATGCAGATTACACATGCGGCGATGAAGTGCATGCTTCACTATGACTGGCCGGGCAATGTCCGCGAGCTGGAAAATTGCATTGAGCGCGCTATCGCTTTGGGCGATCACAAAATGATCGACGTCGTCGACCTGCCCCCGAATATTATGGCGGCGCCTTCGGTGGACGGAAAAATTGCCTCCGGAACGCCCGGGCTCTCCACGACAGATTTGGAAGATATTGAACGCGCGACCATCGAACGTGTCTTCGAACAGGTGAAGGGCGACAAAGTTTTAGCCGGAAAGATGCTCGGCATCAGCCGCGCCACCCTCTATCGGAAATTGAAGCGTTATAACATCGGCGGACGACTGGAAAATTCCGCATCCCAAACCCTCCAATAGTGACAGAGTGAGATTTGGTCTCACAATGAGATGCGCCAGGATATTTTTGGCCATTTCGCAATCTTTATCTCTGACTATCTATTTTATTTTCAATCACTTAAAAATAATAAAAATTGCCTGGATTTGGCCGTGGCCTTGCAACTTCCTCTGTTAAGCGGTCTGGTTTTTGCGGGAGATTCACGTTAACCGACGGAACCCAGCAGCCAGACCGCATACTTCGCGCCGAGGGTTGCTTTGTCCAGAACGGGGACAGCTGTTGCCACTGATAGCTCCACCGCCAGACTAGCGTGGTTCTTTCCAACCGCTACGCCTGTACGCATCCCTGTGCGCCTTACCAGAATTGATGAAACCCAGGACAACAAGTGCGAGCAGACAGTCATTGAATTCGGTACCTCGCAGGAAGTGCTGTTCTCTTCGAAACTGCCTTTGGAATTCGCCGACTTACTGCAATTACAAAATTCAGATGGAACCTTGAACGCACAAGCCTGTGTAGTGGCTGTGCAATATAACTCAGGACACACTGCGGTGGCCGCGCGCTTTACCCAGCAAGTGCCTAACTGGATCGTGAAATCATGACAAGCCTGAAAAAATTGGATGCAGCCGCCGAGTGGCGCTCTGCACGTACTCTCCATCCCTTGTACGCCGCTTTGGCGCGTGAATTTGTCATTGAAACTTCTTCAAGCGGTGAACTCGATTCGGGATTGGACGTTCCCTCACAGGAAGGTCTTGACCAGGCCCGTCAATGGTTGCTGGATATGGACTCCAAGATCCAGGTCCACCAGCTCCGCCAGTTTTTACAGACGACGGCGTTAAGCAACAACGAATACCTGCGCACCATGCTCGAACATCATTTGCTGAAGACCGAGCATAGCGAATCCGATCGCGACAAAATTGATTTTCTGCTGGTCCAATATTTCTCCGACTGCGCACCCTCGAAACTGGAAGACGCCGAATTGACCGTGGAATACGTAGCGAAAGCTCTGGAACCGGCGTTGGGTGCGGTGGATGCGAAAGTTTCTGACTGGCTCGATCTGCTGGAAGATCTGATTCAAAGCGCAAGAGCGTCAGCCTCACTGAAGAGCTTATTGCAGAGTGGCGTGCTCGACAAAGGCCGGAAACTCAAGACCGGCTGCGGCCAAAAATATTATCAGCCGATCGCGATGGTTTCTTTCACGCGTTTCAGCTTCATCATGCGGCGCGTCTTCTTCCGTTTGATGCATCAGTCGTTGAATGCGATTTTGGATGGACTTCGCGAACTGGAAAATCGCGGCGTAGCCACGCTGGATTGCAGCGCAGCGCAATTTTCCGCGGAAGAGCCGACCCTGCGTTTGCGAATGATCTGCCAATCCTGGAAGGTAATGTTCCACGCCGAATATTCTTCGGGGCAGCCATTACGCATGTTGGTGGATTTGCACTCTATTGTGGACGAAGCTTTGTCCTCCACCTCCAGTGCGGGAACGCAAACCAAATCCGCTGCGGCAGGTGCGGGATTTGGCACGGGACAGTCTGACACGCAGGAATTCAACATTTCCGGTGACCCGGCGCCATGGAATCCGGAAGGTTCCAACTAATTTTTTTGATCTGGAGACCCGAGGCGTGAAGCAAGCCACAGTACTCATCATTTCCGACGACGCGGTGTTCTCTAACGCCATTACTGCGCGTTGGCAGGCGGAGCTTAGCCAGCCGGCCTTCACGTTGATGAGCAGCGACCTTTGTCATCATCTGGACGCCAACACTTTTGACTTGGCGGTTGTCGGAGAACTCAAAGCGAACGCCAGCGCGTTCCTCGCGAAGGCATTCTCCACCATCCAGAAGCCTTCTATTTTTATCGTAGAAAAAACGGCGAAGCGGGAAATAGGTCTTTGGACAAAAGTCCTGCACAAAGCCAAAGACGATCACAGCAGTGATTGGCTGGAGTCGTTAATTCTGCTTGCGTCCGAGACGCTGCTGTATTCGAAAGCTATCAAGACAGTTCATAAACTGGAGCAGGAAGTCGGGCTTCTGGAGCGGCAGGCAGCGCTCGGCAACTTCATGCTGGATATGCGCCACAATCTGAATAATGCTTTGACTTCGATCTTGGGCAATTCGGAACTGCTTTTACTCGACGGCGAAAATTTTTCGTCCGGTGTACGGATGCAGGTAGAAACCATCCGCAACATGTCAGTGCGCATTCACGAAATCCTGCAACGCTTCTCTTCTCTGGAAAAAGAACTGACTATTGGCGAAGAACAAGCCCGACCGAAAAATCGCGGCAATCATCAGGTCAACGCGGCAAAAGCATAGACCACGCGTCTTTTCCTCAAGCAGCTGAAAGAGGTGCTCCTGAAACAGGGGCGATCAACAACTCAAGCTCTTTTAGGATAGAGTCGAGCTTTTGTAATCCCAGATAACAATGTTGTGTGACATCGATTGGGTCTTCTTCAGTGAAGCGCCAGCTAATTCGTGTAACAACTTCTTCTTCAACTCCGTCGGCGTCTACTTTAATCTTTGTTCTCGTCTCTCCTTGGGCCGTTTGGTCGTAGCCTACTTCGAAATGTTTCGTCTCAATACATCCATCAAACCTAGCAGGAAACTCGAAGTCCCGATAAAAGAATAAGTCGATTGGCTCACGGTGCACAATATCGTTACGGTTGGCATGCAGTATCTTCATAACTGGATCGACGGACATCTCCGCCTGTTTCCGCGGATACCACGATTGGAATTTAGTGTCGTGTGCGTACTGCTTTTGCAGATAGTAAGTAACGCTCCTAAAGGCACTCAGAAATCCGCTAAGGTAATAAGGGAAGATGACAACATTCAAGCGATGGGCGATCAGCCCATTGTGAAAATAAGCAGCCTCGTCAAACTTCTGACGTGCTGTTACTGACACTCTGCCATCTGTCCAAATATTTGCATTGTAAGTCCGCAGAATCATTACGCGAACAAAAATTCCTTCGTCCGTAATTCCTTGACCATATCCCTTAACTTTGCCGCCTTCTCAAATTCAAATTTCTTGGCGGCCTCGCGCATATCGCTTTCCAGCTTCCCAATATAGGTATCAAGATCTTCCTGCGATTTGAATTCAGGAATTCCTTCCACTTCAGGATTTGCAAGGTCCGCATAATCCGCTTCCAAAATCTTCGCCAGCGACATATCCAGCGGACGAACAATGGATTCCGGGGTGATTCCGTTGGCCTCGTTATAAGCCTGCTGAATGGCGCGCCGGCGGTCTGTTTCCCCAATGGCTTTTTTCATGGAATCAGTCATGCGGTCGGCGTAGAGAACCGCGCGTCCATTCAAATTGCGTGCACAGCGGCCGATCGTTTGTATGAGTGACCCGCTGGAGCGGAGGAATCCTTCTTTGTCGGCGTCGAGAATGGCTACGAGCGAGACTTCGGGCAGATCCAATCCTTCACGCAGCAGATTGATGCCGATCAGCACATCGAATTCGCCCTTGCGCAGATCACGAAGAATTTTGACGCGTTCCAGCGTCTCAATTTCCGAGTGCATGTAACGGCACTTTACGCCAACTTCACTGTAGTACTCGGCAAGATCCTCAGCCATGCGTTTGGTCAGCGTTGTCACCAGCACTCGCTCGCCAATTAACACACGGTTCCGAATCTCATGCAGCAGATCGTCAATTTGCCCTTTTACCGGGCGGATCTCCACTGGAGGATCAATCAATCCTGTCGGGCGGATGATTTGTTCCACGACAACACCTGCGGATTTCGTCAGCTCATACGGTCCGGGCGTCGCAGAAACGTAAACCAGCTGGTTCATGCGATGTTCAAATTCTTCGAATGTCAGCGGACGGTTGTCCAGCGCGGATGGCATGCGGAAACCATATTCAACTAAATTTTGTTTGCGGGAACGGTCGCCGTGGTACATGCCATGCAATTGCGGTACGGTCTGGTGCGACTCGTCGATGAACATGATATAGTCGCGCGGAAAATAATCCAGCAGCGTCGGCGGAGGTTCCCCCGGCAATCTGCCGGTAAAATGCCGCGAATAATTTTCGATGCCATGGCAGAAGCCCATGGCCTTAATCATTTCCAGGTCGAACATGGTTCGCTGATGAATACGCTGCGATTCAACTAAGCGTCCCTGCTTTTCCAATTCCACTTCCCACCACGCAAGCTCCTCTTTGATGGACTGCACGGCGCTGGCCCGCGTTTCTTCCTTCATCACATAGTGAGTTTTCGGATAGATCGGCAGGCGCACATATTTTTGTTTTACTGTGCCAAATAGCGGATCAATCTGCGAGAGAGAATCGATTTCATCGCCGAAGAGCTCAATACGATAGGCCATGTCGTCATAAGTCGGATAGATTTCGATGATGTCGCCGCGCACACGAAATGTTCCGCGGCGGAACTCGCCATCGGTGCGCTCGTAAAGAATGTCGACCAGTTTGCGGGTAATATCCTGGCGCTTGATCTTCTGCCCTTTTTCCAAAAAGAGCAGCATCCCGTAATACGCTTCCGGAGAGCCCAGGCCGTAAATGCAGCTGACGGAAGCAACAATCAAACAATCACGCCGCTCGAATAAAGACCGCGTAGCAGAAAGCCGCAATTTGTCCAACTCGTCATTGATGGTTGATTCTTTTTCAATGTAAAGATCGGCAGCAGGAACATAGGCTTCGGGCTGATAGTAGTCGTAGTAGGAAACGAAATATTCCACCGCATTGTGCGGGAAGAAGCTCTTGAACTCGTGGTAAAGCTGCGCGGCCAGAGTCTTATTGTGGGCCATGACAATGGCAGGGCGGTTCACCTGCTCGATGACTTTGGCCATCGTATAGGTCTTGCCCGAGCCGGTTACACCGAGCAGCACCTGGTGCTGTTCGCGGTCCTGGAGTCCGCGCAAAAGTGCTTCAATCGCTCTGCCCTGATCACCCTGCGGTTTGTAGCTGCTGACGAGTTTGAAATCCATGTTCGAAATCCGCTTTTACAATCTGCTTTTCACAATTACGAGGAGCCCTACAGAAGCCAATTTCTTCGAGTAGGTATCTCATTATTATAAATCGAATTGCGAAGTCAGTTTTGGGACAAGGAAATCAGGGCTAGAAGACAAAGAGACAGGTTTGTGACCAGGAAGTCGGGACAAAAAGAAACGGCGTGGAGGTTTCCACGCCGTCCGTAAACGAATTTTAGAAGAATTAGTTGGGCAGTTTGAAGTCCACGCTGATCGTGGTCTGCACTTCCACTGGATGACCATCGAGCAGGTATGGCTTGTATTTCCATTCCTTCACCGCATCCACCGCTGCCGCGCCGAGGCTCTTGTCTCCACTCAGCTGTTTCACATTGGTGACGTCGCCGTCTTTGGAAATGGTAGCTCCCAGCGAAACGACCCCCTGAATATGCATGCGTAATGCACTCGCGGGATATCTGGGCTGAACTTTCTTCACGATCTGGCCTTGCAGAACGCCTTGCGATACGCGCAAGGATTGTTGCACCGGTCTTGCCACAGTAATTCCTGAGGTCACGATTCCAGCAAGATTTTTGTCAGTACTTCCGGACGAAGCCATCATCGGATCAGGAGCTTCCACTTGCGCGGGCTGAACCGGTTTTGGTTTTGGCGTGCCGTTCTTCACCACCATCGGCTCGGGTTCTGTGGTTGTGACAGAATTTTCATCAGCTTCTTTGCCGGAAAAAGCAGGCTTTGCAGTTTTCTTTTCTGCTTCGGTCTGTGGCTTGGCGCTCGACTCGATCGCGTCGGCGTGTGTTGCCGGAGCCAGAGTTGTAATTCCTGCATTGGGTTTTTGTTCCGTGGGGTTAGCAGATGCGGGCGCCGCGGTGGAAGTAACATGAGCCTGTAGCGCCGGTGCTACCGATGTCTGCTGTGCCGGAGTCGACGCCGAACCCTTGTGAAGTTTGGTGTAGCCGAAGTAGCCGGCTGCGCCTAAAACGAGTAAAGCCACAATCGCGATGAGTCCTGTTTTGCTGCCTGACTTTTGTGTCGCAGGTTCTGTGTAAGCGGAAAATGCAGGAGCAGCTGGCGCGGGCGCTTCTTCCGCCGGAGGCGCTGTAATCACCAATTTGTTGGCAGCCGGTTTAGGCTCGCTCTTCACCGCAGGTGCAGCGGCTTGTGGAGCAGAGACCGTAGGTCTGGCAACAGCCTTCACGACTGCTTTTACTTGAACTTTTTGTCTTGCTGGAGCAGCCGCCGCGGCGGAGCCGGCGGTTGTAACTGGAGCGGCATACGTTGGTGCTTCCGGAACAGAAGGCGTGACCGGTTCGGCAAAAGCCGCTTCCGCAAATTCTTCAGACTCGGGCGCATCGACTACTTCTTCAATCTCAGAAGTTTGTTGCGGTTCCACGGTGTGCTGGAACGCCGCAGCCATCGGTCCGGTCGGCTTGGAGACTGGCTGCCAGGCATATTCTTTTGCGGCTGGGCGAGCTATGGTGGATTTGCCGGATGGTGCTAAATCCGGAGGCAAATCGAGCACTGCGGATTCCTGCACTTCCTGGCCTGCGGCTGATGCATGTGCTTGCGCATACTGTGGCTGCGCTGGCGGAATCACGGGAGCTTTCGGAATGGCCTGCGTGAACGCTGGCTTTTGTACCGGAGCTTGTTGCACTGGAGCCTGTGGACGCGCTGCTGGCGCTGGAGTTGCCGGCTGTACTGCAGCTGCTGGAGTAAATGTTGGTGCTGCTGGTGCGCTTGCCGTGGGAGCCGCTATTGCCGGGGCTTTGCTGGCATCTCCTTTTTTCAGAAGTCCACGGGCGACACGCAAAGTCCCTTTTGCCTGGTCTACATTGATCGGCTTGGTCAAAACCAAATTCGCGCCGATACGAAAAGCTTTTGCAACTCCTGCTTGCCCTTCGACAACTGCAACCGCCAAAGAAGATTGATTCGAAGCTGAGTTACGCGCGCTCTTGAAGATCAATGTGGCGTTCTGCTCGTTATCACAATCTACGACGACGGCGTCAAAGTGTTGCGCCATGAGCCGCTTTACGGCGGTAAATGGTTCATTCGACGGCTCTACGCTAAAGTCCAACTCGCTCAGAACTTGCGTGACTAATTTGGCCGTTTTTTCATCTGGGCAGAACAGCAGTGCTTGGTAACTCATACCCAAATCGTAGGTACGCCCGTCAGTATCAGCAAGTTACGGAGGTAATTCAAGAAATGTCATTTTTTTACATTTCTTTTGCAAACGAAGTAATCGCAGGGTAATCGGCGCTCAAATTTTGTTGCCTTTCGCCATGATTCTGAGATTCAGAGGAAGCCGATACAATGTCGCTGCCATGCAACGACTCCCACTCTCGCTCAAAGTGCTTTGGACGTTGTTTGTGCTCGTCTGGGCGCCCCTGTATTGGAAGGAGTATGGCGCGCAGAATTTTTTGTACTTCTGCGATTTAGGAAACATTTTGATCGTCGCTGGCTTGTGGCTGGAAAGTCCGCTGATCTTTTCCTGGCAAGCGACCGGACTTTTACTGTTTCAGACTCTCTATACCTTGGATCTCTTGGGCGCTCTGTTGTTCCATCAGCATTTCATTGGAGGAACAGAGTTCATGTTCGATGCGGGCACGCCGCTTTTCTTGCGGATGTTCAGCCTGTACCACTTAGTCGTGCCGCCGTTGTTGTTGTGGGGAGTCTGGAAGCTGGGCTATGACAAGCGCGGATGGAAATATCAAACTGGTCTGACGTGGATTCTGGTACCCATCAATTATTTTTGGCGTCCGCAATACAACGTAAATTGGGCAAGAGGATTTGGGCACGAGCAGCATACGCTGCCGGGATATCTTTATCTTTTGATCTATTTCATCGTAGTGCCAACCGTCGTATATTGGCCGACCCACTTGGTTTTGCAGCGATGGATGAAGAGCCGGAACAAAAACTGACTTCGATTGGCCGTAATCACTACTCACGTAGGAACAGCCGCCTCGGCTGTTCGGTCTAGCGAAGCTCGACAAGGCTTGTTCTCGATGAGGTTTGCCTTCGCGATTGTCCTCTACAGAATTGTCATCCTGAGCGAAGCGAAGGACCTATGCAAAATGTTTTGAACGGGCGCTTAGCTTTTCTTCGGACGATACAAATCGGTGCTCGTTCCAAAGAAAACTTCTGACGCCTGCATGACAGTTTCAGAAAGTGTCGGATGCGGATGGATCGTCAGCGCCACATCTTTCGCCAGCGCGGCCATTTCAATCGCCAGCGTTCCTTCCGCGATCAACTCACCCGCTCCCGCGCCCACAATGCCTACCCCCAAAATCCGCTCGGTTTGCGGGTCGAGGATGAGCTTGGTCAACCCTTCGGTGCGGTCGATCGTCATGGCGCGTCCAGAGGCGGCCCAGGGAAATTTCGCCACGGTGATCGGACGATTTTCTTTTTGCGCCTGCGTTTCCGTCAAGCCAGCCCAGGCAATTTCTGGATCGGTAAATACGACGGCAGGAATAGCGTTCGGTTCGAACGCGACTTTGTGTCCGGCAATAGCTTCGACTGCAGTGCGTCCTTCATGCGAAGCCTTGTGCGCCAGCATGGGCTCGCCAACGACATCGCCAATGGCGTAAATTACCGGATCGTCCGTCTGCAACTGCTTGTTTACCTGAATGAATCCGCGCTGCCCGACTTTTACCTGCGTTTTGTCGAGTCCAGCAATTTCTGAATTTGGCTTGCGGCCCACAGAAACCAGGACGCGATCGAAAACTTTCTCGCGTTCTTTGACTTCAGGACCGTCGAACGTCACACGAATGCCGTTGCCTTCGTCTTTTACTGCAGCAACTGTAGTGTTCAGCAGGATGGAATCAAAAATCTTTTCCATCCGGCGCTGCAACGGAGTGACGAGGTCGCGGTCCGCTCCGGGTAATAGTCCCGGCAACATTTCAACCACAGAAACTTTCGATCCCAGCGCGGCATACACGGTGCCAAGCTCAAGGCCGATGTAACCGCCCCCCACTACCAGCAAAGTTTTAGGAATCTCGCTCAAATCCAAAGCGCTGGTTGAATCCATCATGCGCGGAGTATCGAGCTTGAACGTGGGAATGACCGCCGGACGCGAACCGGTTGCGATGATGATGCGATCAAACGTGCGAGTCTCATCGCCGCCGCTGGCTTTGGCAATCTTCAGCGTATTGGAATTCTCGAAAGAGGCTTTGCCCTGGATGTATTCGACTTTGCGCTGCTTGGAAAGTTGTCCCAGGCCGCCAGTAAGATTGTTGACGACTTTCTCTTTGAATCCGCGTAAGCGGGCGACGTCGATTTTTGGCTCGTTGAACTCAATGCCCCAGTTCTTCGCGTGGCGTGATTCGTCAATCAGTTTGGCGACGTGTAAAAGCGCCTTGGACGGAATGCAGCCACGGTAGAGGCATACGCCTCCCGGGTTCTTTTCAACGTCAATCAGCGTGACCTTCATGCCAAGGTCGGCTGCGAGAAATGCTGCGGCGTAGCCTCCGGGCCCGCCACCCACTACGGCAATATTCAGATTAGATTGGTTAATCATCTTGTAGAAATTTTGTAGAAATTAGGTTCTATGATCGTTCTTGTCGCTACTCTTGAATGTCCATACGGCTGATGAGGCCATCTTCAATCGTGTAAATGTGGCGTACCATGCGATCGAGAATAATCGTGCCTTTCAGATCACGAACGAGTTGCTTAACATATACGACTACACGTTCTTCTTCATCACTTTCGAATCGAATCGGTGCAACATGCGGATCGAGAACCTTCCATTGTCTTAACCAGTAAGCGCGAACCTCTTCGTGCCCGTGCACCCAACCGCCTTCCATACCATTCGGCCATTCGACGTTGGAATGCATTACCGCAAGGATCGGCTCGATGTCACGCCGATTAAATGCGTCGTAAACGAAGGTGAGCAGATCTTGATCTTTACCGATATTCGGAGCTGCAGATTCAATCATCCCTGCACCGACAACAGGAAGGGTTGTTCGAATGCCTCCGCCACCCAGCGCAGGAAGCGGGCTGCGTCCGCGCCGTCAATGAGGCGATGATCGTACGAAAGCGAAAGCGGCAGTACCAGTCGCGGCTCAAATTTTCCGTCTATCCAAACCGGTTCGGTACTGGAACGCGAAAGCCCAAGAATAGCTACTTCCGGATGGTTCACGATCGGCGTGAATCCCGTGCCGCCGATGCCGCCAAGATTGGTGATGGTAAAAGTTCCGCCTTCCATGTCGGCCGGCGTCAGCTTCTTGTCTTTTGTTTTCTTCGAAATTTCGCTCAGCTCCACCGCCAACTCGACGATGTTTTTCTTGTCCACATCGCGAATCACCGGAACCAGCAGACCGCGCTCGGTGTCCACGGCAACACCGATGTTGATGTATTGCTTGTAGACAATTTCTTCCGTCGCCATATCAATGCTGGCATTGAACTGCGGGAAGACTTTCAACGCCGAAGCGCAAACCTTCAGCGCA
>DASXCC010000157.1:0-26466 GCA_036491415.1 Terriglobales bacterium
CTTACAAAACGCATGCACCCGTTTGCCTTTGTTTTCAATAGTTGGTAAGACTGACTTGTAAGGATTTGCTTACTTCCATGCAAAATTTCCGCAAGCCGCTGGATAACGTCGAGCACCCGCAAATGGAGGCCGATGTTGTCATCGTAGGCGGTGGCCCTGCGGGTCTGGCGTGTGCATTGCGGCTCTCTCAGTTGATTGACGAGCACAACAGCAAACATCCTGTCGCGCCCTTAAGCTAAGAAAATATTAACGTGCTGGAAAAAGCGCGCGAAGCGGGGCAGCATTGTCTTTCCGGCGCTCTGCTCGATCCGCGTTCCATGCGCGAGTTGCTGCCCGGGTTTGAAAAGGAAGCGCCGCTCGACGCTGAAGTCACCAAAGAAGGCGTTTATTTTCTGACTGAGAAAGGGAAGTGGAAACTTCCCATTACTCCTCCTCCACTGCGCGATCACGGCAATTACGTCATCTCTATTAATCGTTTCGTGAAATGGCTTTCGAAAAAAGTGGAGGATGCCGGCATCACCGTCTTTAACGGATTTGCCGGCTCAGAACTATTGCTCGATGGAGGCAACGTCATCGGGGTCCGCACCGATGACAAAGGCGTGGACAAAAATAATCAACCGAAATCGAACTTTGAACCGGGCTACGATGTTCGCGCAAAAGTTACGATCTTTGCGGAAGGCGTACGGGGTTCGCTTACAAAACAACTAATCGCACGATTCGATCTTGAAGCCAATCGCAATCCGCAGACGTATGGCGTGGGAGTGAAAGAACTCTGGGAAATTCCTGAAGGCCGTGTCGCTAAAGGCGAAGTGATTTACACCATGGGCTGGCCGCTTACGCGAGATGAATACGGCGGATCGTGGATTTACGGCATTGATGGCCGTCAGGTTTCGTTGGGATTAGTAGTCGGGCTTGACTATCAAGATCCGCGAGTTGATCCGCAGCATGTTCTGCAAACTTTCAAGAAGCATCCATTTATCACGAAACTTCTGGAAGGCGGCAAGATGGTGCGCTATGGCGCGAAGTCTTTGCCGTATGGAGGATGGTTTTCCGTTCCGCCTTTGGCGGGCGATGGATGGATGATTACCGGCGACAGCGCTGGATTCCTCAATTCCCAGCGATTGAAGGGAATTCATCTGGCAATCAAGAGCGGCATGCTTGCAGCGGAATCGGCCTGCCATGCGCTTGTCGCGCAGAAGTTCGACGCCCAGCAGCTGGGGGAATATCCGGCCGCGGTGGAGAATTCCTGGATCAAAGAAGAACTTTGGCCTGTACGCAATTTCCATCAGGGATTCGAAAAGGGTTTTTTGCACGGAATGTTCAATACCGCCATCCAGCAAATTACCGGCGGACGCGGACTGCATGCAAAATACCCTTCGCATCCCGGTTACAAACGGATGGAGCACATCGATGAATTGCCGAATGATGGCGGCCAACGTTCGCAAATTATCGGTCCAGCGCGACGAGAGGGAACGCTAACATTCGATAAGGTCACTGACGTCTACCATTCCGGAACGCGGCACGAAGAAGACCAGCCTTCTCACCTGGTGATTCACGATACAAATATCTGCAACGATCGGTGCATCAAGGAATTCGGCAATCCCTGCCAGAATTTCTGCCCCGCGAATGTTTATGAAATGGTGGAAAGTACGGAATCACCGGGTGGAAAGCAAATCCATCTGAATCCTTCCAACTGCGTGCACTGTAAAATCTGCGATATTCAGGATCCCTACCAGATCATTACCTGGGTTCCGCCGGAAGGTGGCGGCGGACCGAACTATGATGGAATGTAATTGATTGATGCGGTGGGCGGGATAAATCAGCACTTCTGCGAATTCTTCCGTAAAAATTAACAGGCGTCCGAGACTCGGTTAGAGTCATCGGACGCCCGGCAGCCCTCCCCAGAACTGCTCGATTGCTAAGTTATATCGTCAGAGGTTTTCTGCAAATGGCACTTCAGTGCTAACGAGCCAAACTGTCGTGCTATGCGGCGAGGAAGTAATCCACAGGAGGTCCATAAGCTATTGATAATTATATGGATTGTGCGATTTCCACACGGTCACGGCCATTGCCTTTCGCCCGGTAAAGAGCCGTGTCGGCAGCCTGCAACATGGTTTCGTAGTCGTATACGCTATTGGCTTGCACTGAAACCACACCCAAAGAAAGGGTAATAGAAAGCTCGCCGGAGTCGGTTTCCATGGGACGCGTGGAAATCGAGTTGCGAATCCGCTCCGCGCTGATCAGAAGATTGGCAGAATCGCACCCCGGAAGAATTACCAGAAATTCTTCTCCGCCGTAGCGACCCACATAATCGTAACTTCGCAGCGATCGGGCAATTCTTTCCGTGACTTCTCTTAAAACCGTATCGCCGGCGGGATGTCCGTAGGAGTCGTTGATGCGTTTAAAGTGGTCTACATCCGCCATGATGATTCCAAGGGATTGCCCGCTGCGATGATGACGTTCCACTTCTTTTTTAAGAAGATCGAGGATCGCGCGGCGATTCCAGATTCCTGTAAGGCCATCGTGGGCGGCTTCGAACTGTAATTTTTCGTGGGCTTTCAGCAACGCGTCCTGCAACTGAAGAATGCGTGTGCCTGAACGAACGCGAGCGCGAAGTTCGTCCACATCAAAAGGTTTGGTCAAGTAGTCGTCGGCGCCAGCTTCCAGTCCGGCGACAATGTCTTGCTTGTTGTCTTTGGCGGTGACCAGCAATAAATAGCGATAAGGGCCTTCGCCCGGACGTCGCAACTTCCGGCAAAGCTCCAGACCATCGAGACCCGGCATCATCCAATCAAGAATCACCATCTGGGGAGCAGCAGGCGCCTGCAGGATTTTCCAGGCGTCCGCGCCATTTTCGACAGCGATAACTTGGTATCCCCATTTTTCCAGGCAACTCTGCAATACATGGCGAAAGATTGGATCATCGTCAGCCACCAGGACCTTGTCGGTAAGTGTGGTGGTGGTCGAAATAGGAACTTCTTCTCCCTCGCGTGGCTGAACGGATTTCATCAGTGCACGCCCTCAGAATTATCGATTGCCAGGTGCAGAAGAGCCAGCGATTGTTCGAGCGCCGTCAGAGATGCCGATGAAGAAGTCAAATTTCTCTCTCGCCCCATATCTTCCATAGACCTGGCTATGTCCGTAGCTTCGGGCGCGCCTAAGTATCCCAGCTCGCCTTTCAGGCTATGCGCGGCTTGCTGCAGAGCAACAGGGTCTCCCAGCACAACAGCCTCGCGCAGTTTTTCAAGTAACCGTGGGTAACCACTCAAAAAAATTTGGCAGAGTTCCTGAAGCAGACTTTCGTCGCCTCCCACCCGGTCTAAAGCTTCTTCCCGCTTCCAGACTGAGGTGAGATTGCCTGATGTTACGCGATTTGGGTTCTCTTTGTGCAATGAATTGAAAAAATGTGGGCCGATAGAAATGAAAAACTTGTCATTTGATCTTTCGGCCATTACAAACCATAGCTTTAGCGAATAACACGTCTTGCAGTACATGCCCTTCTGGGCCCTCTCAGGTATCTCTAATGACCGGAGAGCATTCACTGTTGTGCGATTCCCACAGACTGGAAGCCTAAAGAGGAATTCTTCCAGGCCGATGACCTGAATGCATGAGGAGCAGTGCGACATCCCGGTACTCGGCATTCTTCCCGTTTGCTCGACTGCCTAAGGGCGAAGTTGGAGAAGCGTTTCCGCCGGCGAATTTCGGATGGACTTCTCCGGGGAAGGCCTCCACTTCGGAGGAAGCCTTTCGCGCGCAGACTCGGATGTTCCAATCGGTGCTCGACAGCATGAGTGATGGAATTGTGGTCGCTGACATCTCGGGAAAGTTTCTGGTATGGAATGCGGCTGCGGAAAAGATTTTGGGAACCGGGCCGGCGACGGTGCCAGTGGAACAATGGAGCACCACCTTCGGGTTTTATGATCCGACGGAGTGCAAGCCATTTCCCGCGGACCAATTGCCGCTGGCGCGCGCCTTACGGGGCGAATCCTGCAAAACCGAAATGATGGTACGCACGCGCGGCACAGCGAACTCTGCTTGGATTGAAGTCACAGCCCGCCCCCTAATCGATGAAAACGGCAAGGTGGTTGGAGGTGTCGCCGCGATGCACGACATCACCGAGCGAACCATCTCCGAGATGAAGATCCGGAAGTTGAACGATGAACTGGAACTGAGAGTGCAAGCGCGGACCGCGCAGCTGGAAGAAATCAACCAAGAACTGGAATCTTTTACCTATTCGGTGGCCCATGATTTGCGCGCACCACTGCGCCACATTTCCGGGTTCGCACAGATTCTGATGGAGGACTTCAGTCCATCCCTGGATCCTGCCTTGCAGGAATATCTCACGCGTATTCAACAGGGGACGCGGCGCATGGGCCAGCTTGTAGATGAACTGCTGAATCTGGCGCGAGTAGGAAGAAAGGCGCTTGTTTTGCAGTGGACGGATTTGTCCGCCATGATCAAAAAGATTATCGACGATTTCAAGCCGATTTATGAAGAGCGAGATGTGCAATGGATGGTGCAGGAACTTCCTGCAACGCAATGCGACGCAGCGCTCATGAAGCAAGTATTTCAGAACCTGATTTCCAACGCCGTCAAGTACACACGTACCCACGAAAAGACCGTCATTGAGATTGGTCACGTGACCAGCAAAACTCAACCTGCGATCTACGTCCGCGATAACGGAGTCGGATTCAATATGAAATATGCAGGGAAGCTGTTCGGTATTTTCCAGCGCCTGCACAGCAACGAAGACTTTGAGGGCACCGGTGTGGGGCTGGCAACGGTACAGCGCATTCTCCAGAAACATGGAGGCCGCGCGTGGGCGGAAGCGGAGCCGAATCGCGGCGCAACCTTCTACTTTTCCTTGCCGGGGCTGAAAGCTGAAGAAGAAGCCGCTAACGCCGGCGAATTGGGAGTATGCAATGACGCTTAACACTGAAATTCTGCTGGTGGAAGACAATCAGGACGATTTGGATTTAACCCTGCACGCGTTGAAGCGGGAGAACCTCGCCAACAATATTATGATTGCGCGCGATGGCGAGGAGGCCCTCGACTTCTTTTTTTGCCGCGGGAAGTTTGCAGGGCGCAGTATGGAAAACCCGCCCCGCTTGGTTCTGTTGGACCTGAAACTTCCCAAATTAAATGGCATTGAAGTTTTGCAGCAGGTGAAAAGCGATCCCCGCACGAAAAGCATCCCCATCGTGGTGCTGACATCGTCCACGGAAGAAATTGACCTGGTGCGCAGCTATAACTTAGGCGCGAACAGCTACATTCAAAAGCCCGTCAACTTCGCGGAGTTCCGCCAGACGGTGAAGCACCTGGGTCTGTACTGGCTCGTGGTTAATCAGCCAGTGCCGGCAAATGCCTGGGAGATCTCTGGTCAGGCGCAATGAGCATACCTGCAAAATCGGGCCTAGGAGAAGGCAAAGACAAAGATGAAGATCTGCGCGTCCTGCTGGTCGAAGACAGCGATGCCGACAGCGAACTCATTCTGCGGGAGTTGAAGCGGGCCGGATTTCGCGTCGTCAGTGAGTTGGTAAAAAGCGCTGAGCATTTTCAGCAAACTCTGGATAGGTTTGTTCCGGACATCGTGCTTGCCGATTACAACCTGGGGCAATGGAGTGGCATGGGCGCGCTGGAACTCGTACGTGCGAAGGGGTTGGACCTGCCGTTGATCCTGGTTTCAGGAGCTTTGGGAGAGATCAACGCGGTGGAGTGCATCAAGCAGGGAGCCACCGATTATGTTTTGAAGGATTCGCTCACGCGGCTGCCAGTTTCGATTCGCCGCGCTTTGGCAGAACAAAAACTTCGTTTGCAGAGAAAAGAAGCCGAGCACGAATTGGCATTAAAGGTCCAAGAGTTGGCGCGCTCCAATAGCGATTTGGAGCAGTTTGCGTACGTGGCCTCGCATGATCTGCAAGAGCCTTTGCGCATGGTTGCGATGTACACACAGCTACTGGGAGAGCGATACCGCGGCAAGCTCGATGAACAGGCCGACAAATACATTCACTATTCCGTGGATGGCGCGCTGCGCATGCAAACGCTGGTGCAAGATTTGTTGGTATTTTCGCGGGCCGGCCGTGAAGGAACCAAAATGATGCAGGTGAATTGCAACCTGCTAATGAAGCAGGTTTTGAAAAACCTGGAAGCTTCTATCAAGGAAAGCAATGCGGAGATCATTGCAGAGAATCTGCCCACGGTTCTGGCGAACAGCACCCAATTACAGCAGGTGTTGCAAAACCTGGTGGCGAATTCCATTAAGTTTCGTGGTGCGCGCGTTCCCAGAGTTTCCATTCGTGCCAAGCAGGTGGGCGCCGAATGGCTATTCGAGCTTAGCGATAACGGGATTGGCATTGCTGCCGAACACGCAGACCGCATTTTTGTGATTTTTCAACGGCTCCATACCCGAGAGGAATATTCGGGGAATGGGATTGGCCTCTCCATCTGCAAAAAGATCATTGAGCGGCATGGAGGAAGAATCTGGGTCAGCGCGAACGAGCAGGAAGGCGCGACTTTTCACTTCACGCTTCCGCAGACCGAAAAGTGGAAAACAGAACAGCCTCATACCAAAGAATTGAATAAAGATTTTAACGAAGAGTCGAATTATGAAGAAACGAGCAGAAGTCTTGTTAGTGGATGACAATCCGGCCGACCTCGACCTGACGCGCGATCTTCTGGCGTCAACCGGGCAGCAGCGCACTATCAACACGGTGATCGACGGAGAGGAAGCCATCGACTTTTTGCGCCGGAATGGCAAATACATTTCAGCGCGGTCGCCGGACTTGATCATTTTGGATTTAAATCTTCCTCGCAAGAACGGTTGGCAGGTGCTTGAGGAAGTGAAGTCAGACCCCAAGTTGCGCGCAACACCGGTCGTGATTTTCAGCACTTCAGAAGCCAACCACGACATCGGCGGATGTTACAGGCTGGGTGCTAACAGCTATGTGCGAAAGCCGGGGAACCTGCAGGAATTTATGTCCGTCATTCGTTCAATCGGTCAATTTTGGTTTGAAAGCGCGACGCTGCCCGACAAGGAGGCGCTGTGAGCAATCGGCAAACGGTTCTGCTTATTGAGGACAATCCCGGGGATGCTGATCTAATACGTTTGCGGCTGGTCGAAAGCGAATCGGACGTGGATGTGCGCTGCGTGGATCGTTTGTCCGCCGGACTGGAGGAACTTGGGAACGAGCAGCCGAGTCTTGTGCTGCTGGATCTTAATCTGCCCGACAGTCATGGAGCGGAAACATTTCGCAAAATCTTAAACAAAGCGCCGGGTGTGCCGGTGGTCGTGCTCTCTGGTCAGAATGATGAAGAACTCGCCGTGAAAGCCGTGCATCAGG
This sequence comes from Terriglobales bacterium, assembly GCA_036491415.1. Classification (GTDB taxonomy): domain Bacteria; phylum Acidobacteriota; class Terriglobia; order Terriglobales; family Acidobacteriaceae; genus JAICKN01. Next base: position 7,341 of record DASXCC010000157.1, read on the forward strand.
GCGTGCAGGACTACCTCGTAAAAGGCGAGTTCAACAGCACTCAACTGGCGCGTGCCATGCGGTACGCGATTGAGCGGCAGGCATTGTTGACCTCGCTCGACATCAGCCGCCGCCAGCAGTTGGAATTTAAAAATCAATTTCTGTCGCATGTGTCGCATGAACTGCGCACGCCGCTCACATGCATTCATCAATTCGTCACGCTGATGCTGGATGGCCTTACTGGTCCGCTGGGGCCGCAGCAGGCAGAACACCTCGATACGGTGTTGCGAAGTACCAATCAATTGCGCTCCATGATTGGCGATCTACTGGAGGCGACACGCGCGGAATCGGGAAAGATTCGGATTGAACCGCAGTGTGTTGCTATCGGCGAAGTGATCCATCAATCGCTGGCCATGCTGCGGGCCAGCGCGCAAAACAAGCAGGTTGGACTGGAAACCGGCGTGGATACACGCATTCCTCTGGTCTTCGCTGACGCCGACCGCGTGTTGCAGGTTCTTACCAACCTCATGGACAACGCCATCAAGTTCACCCCGCCGGATGGATCGGTGATGGTGAAAGGATTTTTGGTGGAGGCTGATCCGGAATTTGTGTACATCTCGGTGGCCGACACGGGACGCGGAATTATGCCCGAAGCGAAAAACATGATCTTCGAGCGGTTGTATCAAGATCCCGATTCGATTGACGACAGCCGAAAAGGTTTGGGTCTGGGCTTATATATTGCGCGGGAGATTGTGAGTTTGCATGGGGGCCGGATTTGGGTGGAAAGCGAACCTGGCCACGGAAGCGTATTCACATTTACTTTGCCTTTATTTTCTCTGGCAAAATTACTGGCGCCCATCATCGTAGAGAATGGCCGGCTGCGCGATGCATTATCGCTCGTCACCATCGAATTGACGCCCTCTTCGCCGCAAGCGGTAGGGAATTGGCGCGAATTGCGGCAGAAATCCATCGATCTGGTTCGCATGTGCATCCTTCCCGACAAAGATCTTTTGTTGCCGACGTTGGGAATTGAAAAACACGAAGCGTTGATTCTTGCTTCCGCAAATTTACAGGGAACGGAAGTTCTGATCGATCGTATTCGCGAACAACTGATGCTGTCTCCTGAATTGCAAGGAAAGGTGTTTTGCCAGACTTCAATTACACCCATTTCTCTCCCCAACAAAGAAAGCGCAGAGCCCATCGAGAAACAGGTGCAGGAAGTTGCCGACAATGTGACTGAATTGGTGATGGCTGTTCTGCTGAAACCGAAAAAACTGGAATCCAGAATCGTCAACAAGAGTGTGAACTAAGACTAAGAAGCGAGGACAAATGGAAAAAGCAAAGATTTTAATTGTGGACGATGATCCCGATCTCAGGAAAGGTCTCAACCTGCGGTTGCGGGCCAATCATTACGATACCGCGTATGCCACGGACGGATTTTCGGCTATTGCCATGGCGCAGAAGGAGCGGCCGGATTTGATCATCCTGGATATAGGCCTGCCCGCGGGCGATGGATTCGTTGTTTTGGAGCGACTACAGGAAAGCGCCGCACTGTCGGCGATCCCGGTGATTGTGCTGACGGCACGTGACCCCCAGGCCACGCGAGAAAGAATTATGCGTTCCGGAGCGACGGCATTTTTCCAAAAGCCAGCTGACAATGCGGAATTGCTAAGCACGATTCGTTCTGTGCTCAGTCCGCCGTGGCCGGGAACCGCGGCTACCATGGCATAAAACTTGAAGGGCATTCCTTCCTGCATGTTGGAATGCCTTTTTTTGCAATGCTCGCACGTAAGTCTGGTTCTGATGAAGTCCATCCTTTTCCTGCCGATGTGCATGAAAGCCGCGTAAACACACCCAAACATGCTCTCCAGCGATCCCAATATCTTTCGCGCCATTCTCGACAGCCTGCAGATCGGAGTGTATCTGCTGGATCGCACTCGCAGGATTGTTTTCTGGAATCGCGGCGCGGAGCGAATTACCGGATACCAGCGCCATGAGGTCGTGGGGCATTTGTGCCAGGAGAATATTCTTCCCGATTGCGGAGACCACGGATGCGGCTTGTGTGGCGCGGCTTGTCCGTTGGCGTTGACTACTCACGAAGGCAAAGCCAAAGAAGCGAACGTTTACTTTCGCCACCATGAAGGACACAAAACTGCGATGCAAGTGTGGGCGGTGCCCGTACGAGACGAAAACGGTACCGTGATCGGCGTAGCGGAAAGTTTCTACGAGTCGAAATCCGCCGCAGCGCGCAATCGACGGGGAATGCTTGCGGCCCATGGATGTCTCGATCCAATCACGGGGGTTGGGAATCCGGACTTCACGTTATTTCATCTTCGAGAAAGTCTCGCCAGCTATCACGAATACAGATTGCCCTTTGGCGTGGTCAGCCTTCGCATTAACAATCTCGAATATTTCAAAGCTGCTTACGGGCGGCTTGCGGAAGATGAAGTCATGAATTTGATCGCGGAGAGCGCGCGCAATGGAATTCGTCCGACGGATTTCGTTGGACGCTTGAGCGAAGGCCAGTTTTTGGTGATCGCGTTGAATTGTTCGCACACAGGGCTGGAGAAAGTTCTGCATCGCATTCAGAAAGTGACCAACCACATGGAGCTGAAGTGGTGGGGCGACAAGCTGGAAATTTCTCTGTCTATCGGCGTGGCTTCCGTGCAGGGCGACGACACGCCGGAATCTATATTGGCCCGGGCCGGAATCATTAAGAAAGAAAACGCCAAAGCTACAGCCTCAGGCGCGGAGTCTTAAGGAAGCGATGTTTGCCATCATCGGAATCGTAGTAGTCTTCGGCGCAGTCATGGGCGGCTACCTGATGGAGCACGGCAATCCGAAGGCGCTCATTCAGCCGGCAGAGCTCATCATCATTGGCGGCGCATCGATTGGGACAGTCTTAATCGCAAATCCTCTGCACATCCTAAAAAAGATTGCTGGCGGCATTGGAGGCGTGTTCGCAGGTTCAAAATTCAGCAAACAGTTTTATCTTGAATCGCTCAAGATGCTGTATGACCTGCTCAATAAAGCGCGGCGCGAGGGGCTGATGTCCCTCGAGAACGACGTGGAAAATCCTGAGAGCAGCCCGGTGTTCTCCAAGTATCCGAAATTTCTGAAAGACCATCATGCGCGGGACTACATTTGCGACACGCTGCGCATGGCCGTGAGTGGGACCGAAGCATTTGATCTCGACCAGGTGCTCGATCTTGATATGGAAGTGCACCATCATCATGCAGCGCAGCCGATTGCTTCGCTTAGCACGATGGCGGATTCGTTGCCGGGGCTGGGAATTGTGGCGGCTGTTTTGGGAGTTGTCATCACAATGGGTGCGCTCGCCGGCCCACCGGAAGAAATTGGACACAAAGTCGCCGCTGCGCTCGTCGGAACATTCCTGGGGATTCTGCTTTGCTACGGACTCATCGGGCCGATTGCCGCAAGTATGGCGAAAATTGCGGACGAAGAACATGCGTTTCTTCATGTCGCGCGCGTCATGATCATTTCGTTTCTGAAGGGAACGGCCCCCATTATGGCGGTTGAGGTTGCACGCCGCGCGATTCCCGGTCATGTGCGTCCTTCGTTTAAAGAATTGGAAGCGACCTGCCGTGAGGGAGGAGCCGCTGCGCAAGCGGCTTCCGCTTAATTATGGATAGCACGCGTCCCATCATCATTATTAAAAAGAAAGGCGGACACGGCGGCCATCACGACGGCGCATGGAAAGTTGCTTATGCGGACTTCGTGACCGCGATGATGGCGCTGTTTATCGTCTTATGGCTGCTGAATACGAGCAAGCCGGTGAGGGAAGCGATTGCCGGTTACTTTCAGGACCCGTCGGGAACGAAGAACAAAACCGAAAGCATTCATGCCAGCGCTGCGGCTGAGGTGACTCCAGACAACATCTCGCAACTCAAAGACAAACTGCAAAAAACAATTGAGCAGATGAAGAATTTCGACAAACTGAAAGACCAGATTGTGATGACTTTAACGCCCGAAGGTTTGCGGATTGAATTGCTGGAGACGCAAAAGGGGACATTTTTTGACTTGGGAAGTCCAGAGCTGAACGACAACGGAAAGAAGCTGCTGGTGCTATTGGCACAGGAGCTGGGGAAAGTTCCCAACAAAGTTACGATCGAAGGGCATACCGACGCGAAGCCTTTCAGTAGCCGGCGCGGGTACAGCAATTGGGAGCTTTCCAGCGATCGCGCCAATACTGCGCGCAGGTTGATGCAAGAAAATCAGCTGCGTGCAGATCAGGTTTCGCAAGTGCGAGGCTATGCCGACCAGCAACTGCGCGATCCGAAAAAGCCGCTCGATCCTTCCAACAGGCGGATTTCCATCATCGTTCATTACCCCGACGGTCAGGCACAAATGTCGAAGTTATCTTTAGACGGAAAAGATGCAGAAGATGAAAAGGAAGGGAAAATTTCTACTGACGCCAAACTCGCGTCCGACGGAAAAATTCCTGACCTCGCGCAGCCGAAAAATAAGGAAGCTACGGCTTCACCACAAAAGTAGCATGCTCCCCGTCAGCGGAGCTTGGTCCGATCCAAACATCATATGTTCCTGAAGGAACAATCCATTTCATAGTCGGATCGTACGAGCCAAGGTCTTGTGCGTGAATTGTGAAGTCAACCGATTTACTTTGTCCCGATCCGAGCGTCACGCGAGAAAATCCTTTGAGCTCTTTGACTGGACGCGACGTTGGAGCGACGCGATCATGCACATAAAGTTGCACCACCTCGGTCGCTTCCCGCGAGCCTGTGTTTTGCAGCTCTGCACTCACGTGGAGATCATCGTTGGCGGCAATCGAAGGAGTCGTCACTTCAAGGTTGGAATATTTGAAAGTCGTGTAGGTGAGACCGTAGCCGAAGGGAAACAGCGGCTCCTTACTCTCATCCAAATAACCCGTGTGCCAACGGTCGGGAGAAGTAGGGCGTCCGGTATTTTTGTGGTCGTAGTAAATCGGAATCTGCCCGACGGAAAGTGGCCAGCTCAGCGGCAACTTCGCGCTGGGAGAAACATCGCCAAAGAGTACATCGGCGATGGAGTTGCCCGCCTGTACTCCGAGGAACCAGCCCTGGATAATCGCGGGAATGTGATCGTTGGCCCAGCGGATATCCAGCGGGCGTCCGCTTTCCAGGACAAGTACGATCGGTTTCCCTGTGGCGGCGACGGCTTCCAACAATTCTTTTTGCTTGCCAGGAAAATCAAGTGTGGCACGAGAGCTGGCTTCGCCCGTCATTCCTGCGAGTTCGCCTAAGAACATAATTACTACGTCGGCTTTGTTCGCGGCCTCGACGGCATCCGGAATGCTGGCCACACCAGTGCCATGGGCTCCTCCTGCGCCAGTTGCGCTTACGGGAGCTGGAGCTGCGCCAGTGACGTTGGAGTTATTCGGGAAGTCCTCAAGATCAACCCCCTTGGCATAAATCACTTTTACATTCGGAACCTTTGCTTTGATTCCTTCGAGCGGAGAGATTGCGTCTGCGGCGCGTCCCTGGCCCGCCCAGGGACCGAGCTGATCGCCCTTGTCATCCGAGAGAGGTCCGATGACCGCGATGGTTCCAGCATTCTTATTCAGCGGAAGAAGATTGTTCTGGTTCTTCAGCAGCACCATGGATTCTTGTGCCATTTTGCGAGCGACCTGCAAATTCTCCGGCGAGAGGATCTCCGCTTTTTCGCGCGCAGGGTCAGTGTATGGATGATCGAAAAGTCCGGTGGCAAATTTAATGCGCAGCACGCGGCGCACAGCTTCGTCTAAAACGGAAACCGGCAACTTTCCCGATTGCACGAGCGAAGCGAGCGTGCGACCGTAAGCTCCGTCGGCCATGTCCATGTCTACTCCGGCGGTTAAAGCTTTTGCCGAGGCTTCTCCTTCGTCCGCTGCGACCCCATGCACCATTAATTCGTCGACTGCGCCGTAGTCGCTGACGACCATTCCCTGGAATTTCCATTCGCCGCGAAGAATGTCACTGAGCGTGTGATGGTTTGCGGTCGCCGGCACTCCATTCAAATCTTCAAACGAGGCCATGACGGTTCCGGCGCCCGCTTTCACCGCGGCTTCGAAGGGAGGCAGATACACTTCGCGCAATAATTGCTCGGAAATGTCCACGGTGTTGTAGTCGCGGCCACCTTCGGCCGCACCATATGCAACGTAATGTTTGATGGAAGCGACGACGCTGTCAGGAGCGGCAAGGTTTTGTCCCTGAAATCCGTGCACACGCGCTACGGCGATGACAGAAGCCAGGTATGGATCCTGCCCCGGACCTTCCACCATGCGTCCCCAGCGCGGATCGCGGGCAATGTCGAGCATTGGGGCGAAAACCCAGCGTACTCCGGATGCGGACGCTTCTTTCGCAGCAACGCGCTCGGACTGCTCAATCATCTCCGGGTCGAAACTTCCGGCGCTGGCGATGGGGACAGGAAATATGGTGCGGTAGCCATGAATGACGTCATAGCCGATGAGAAGAGGAATTTTAAGGCGCGATTTCTCGACGGCAATTTTTTGCAAATCATTTGTCGTTTGCGCGCCAAGCACATTAAAAATAGAACCGGTCTTCCCTTGCTGCACCAGGTCAGGAGTCTGCTGTGTGGCGGTTGGAAGCTGTACCAGCTGGTCGATCTTTTCGTCGAGCGTCATCTGCTGAATCAATGCATTGATTCGTTGCTCGGTCGCATCGTTGGTCAATGACTGTGACCACGCGCAGCAGCACATCAACAGCATTACCGCACAACCCACAATTGTGGAACGCACCCAGGCCATATCTTTCCTCCAAGACCATCTCTTATTGGGCATGATGATGATTGATTACGTCAAGCGATGGGCTTACAAAGACAAAAAGACAAGTGCAAAAAATAACAGGAGCTTCTGTGAGAAGCTCCTGTGAATGAATATTAGAACGGCAAATTTTAAAATGCGCGAGCAATGACTGATCCCATTGCCTTTACCATTTGCTGTGCATGTTGGCGATCATGACCCAACGCAACTGACCGCCAGAAGCCGAAGAGTGATCCGATGCCGATGATGGAGGTTGCCAGCGCAGAAAGTTCATCGGCAGAAAGCTTCTTGCATTCGTCATAGGTTTGCAGCCGGTCAATAATTCCCTTGGCGCGTCGTTCAGAGAGGTCTTGCAGCTGACGGCCAAGCGCGGTGTCGAGGATCATCTGTGGGACCACCATTTTCAGAAATTCACGGTCATCCCAGAAGCGTTGTACTTCTTCCTCCAGCATACGGCCAATTTCTTCTTTCATTGTGGGTGGAAGTGCTGCAGGAGCGCCATCCTTGCGAGACAGTTGCAGTTCAACAAGTTTGCGCAGTAATCCAGCTTTGCCTTGAAAATAGCGGCTGATCAGGCCTTCGGCACAGCCGGCCTTAGCTGCTATTTGGCGCGTAGTAGTGTGTTCGTATCCCTGGTCCGCAAATAACTTCCCTGCGGCTTCAATTAAAGCGCGTTCGCGTGCGTCACGGTTGCGTACTCTCAGCGGCCTGTTTTTCTTGTTCTTTGTGGTGCTCCGCGGCTGAGAGATCCCTGAATGCCCCCCAACAGAGTTCATGGTCTCTCCAAAACATAAATTATTTTTGTCTTGTTAGTTGACGTTCTCTACATAAATTATTTTTGTCTTGTTAGTTGACGTTCTCTACAAGACTGTTGCGAATCATAACATCGAAACGAGGCTAGCAACGCGGCATTAGCCTTTGCGGACACCTGATTATAAACAGCACACGATAGGTTTGTAAGTTTTATAACCGGCAGATCAGCAATTCACGTTCATAAATCATTTCCGGAGGAAGATGGGCATGCAGTTCGATAAATAGTTCTTCGTGACTAATGACTTCTTTACGCCACGTAGATTTATCTATGGATTGAAGTTGTTCAAATTTTTCTTCCGGAAAGTCGAGACCATCCCACCGAATGTCTCCGTAGTAAGGTGTCCACCCTATAGGAGACTCTTTTCCCTGTGCACGACCGTGAACGCGATCCACAATCCATTTCAGCACGCGCATGTTTTCGCGATAGCCGGGCCAAATGAATTTTCCGTCTTCCCCTTTGCGGAACCAGTTCACATGGAAAATGCGCGGAGTCACGCTCAGGGAGCGCTGCATTTTGATCCAATGGCGGAAATAATCGCCCATGTGATAACCACAGAAGGGCAGCATGGCCATGGGATCACGGCGCACGTGACCAATTGCTCCGGCGGCTGCGGCAGTAGTTTCCGATCCCATCGTCGCACCGACATAGACTCCGGAAACCCAGTTAAAGGCCTGATAGATGAGAGGAATGGTGTTCGAGCGCCGTCCACCAAAAATGATGGCGCTGATAGGAACTCCGTTGGGATCTTCCCATGCAGAATCAATCGTTGGGCACTGCGAAGCGGGCGCGGTGAATCGCGCATTGGGATGCGCGGCCTTCGCTCCAGTTTCCTTTCCGATTTGCGGAGTCCATTTTCGCCCTTGCCAGTCGGTGCATTCCGCGGGAGGCTCGTCGGTCATGCCTTCCCACCAAACTCCGCCATCGGGAGTGAGAGCGACATTGGTGAAGATGGTATTTTTCGCGAGTGATCCCATTGCGTTGGGATTTGTTTTCGCAGATGTGCCGGGAGCAACTCCGAAAAATCCGGATTCCGGATTGATGGCGCGGAGTCTGCCACCGGCGTCGGGCCAAATCCAGGCGATGTCATCGCCTACCGTCCAAACTTTCCAGCCTTCAAAACCTTTGGGCGGGACCATCATGGCGAAGTTGGTTTTTCCGCAAGCGCTGGGAAAGGCTGCAGCGACGTACGTCTTCTGTCCTTTGGGATCTTCAACGCCAACGATCAACATGTGCTCCGCCATCCAGCCTTCATCGCGCGCGATATTGGAGGCAATGCGTAGCGCTAAACATTTTTTTCCAAGAAGAGCATTTCCGCCGTAACCAGAACCGTATGACCAGATTTCACGCGTCTCAGGGAAGTGCACGATGTATTTTTCTGCGTTGCAGGGCCAGGGAACATCTTTCTCTCCCTCGGCAAGCGGCGCGCCAACGCTGTGCAGGCAGGGAACGACGCGCTTGATGTCTTTATCAATTTCTTTGAAGACCGGAAGACCTATACGCGCCATGATGCGCATGTTCACGACGACATACGGAGAATCGGTAAGCTGCACGCCAATCTGCGACATCGGCGAATCCAGCGGGCCCATGCTGAACGGCAATACATACATGGTGCGGCCGCGCATGGAGCCTTCGAAAAGTCCGCGCAGCTTGCGGCGCATGGCATAGGGGTTTTCCCAGTTGTTGGTTGGGCCGGCGCTGTCTTTGGAATAGGAGCAGATGAATGTGCGGTCTTCGACGCGGGCAACATCCCTGGCGTCGGAGCGCGCCAGAAAACAATTGGGCCACAGCTTCTGATTCAGTTTAGTGAATGTTCCGCTCTTTACCATCTGCCCGCACAGGCGGTCGTATTCTTCCTGAGAGCCATCCACCCAATGAATGGAAGCCGGGCGGGTCATTTCTGCCATTTTGTTGACCCAGCGAATGAGGTGCTGGTTTTCTGTAGGCGGACGGCGAGCTTTGGAAGCCTTCATGCAATCTCCAATAACAAAAATACACCTATCGGTTGTGTTTTGCTTAGCACGGGGACATCAGCATTGAAGAAGAAGAAAAAGAACTTAGCGCAGTGAAATTAGAAAGCAGAATTTAATTTGCAGAGATGGTGAAGTTCACAGTGATCTTGGCTACGGTTTCTACGGCTTGGCCAGCCTGATAATAAGGTTTGAAGCGCCACTGCTGCACGGCTTCGCGCGCGGCACTGGAGAGAATCGAAGGGCCACTGACGGTGCGAAGGTCCTGAATTTTTCCGTCTTTTCCGATCATCGCTTCCAGCACGACAGAGCCTTGCACCTTCATCTCTTTGGCAAGCAAAGGATAGTTGGGCTCCACTGGATGCGTAACAACCTGCGCAGTATCGGTTGAAAGCTGTACGCGTTCTGACGCGCTTTGTGATGCGTTGCTCACAACATCACTCGTGGTTGGAGTGGTTGCAGGTTCGGATGACCCTGCGGATCCCATATCCAATCCGACCGAATTATTTTTATCCTGCACCGGTTGATGGCGATTTCCCGCGATGACCTGGATCTCAAGAGGAGGAAGAATAGCGCGATTCGTAACGACTGGCGCGAGTGGAGCAGAAGCGTCGGCGATTGTGATCGCCGGCTTGGGAATAATTTTTGTAGCTTTATGCGCAATTGTTTTTGTTGCTGATGATGGAGCCTGCGCCACAACTTTTGCCGGAAGCGGCGCTAGCGGAGCCTGTGCGACCTGTTCGGGAGGAAACCAGAAACTTTTGTCTCTTGCGATTACCAGGACTAGCGCGCACAACAAAAGTCCTAATGCCATCAGCATTTGCCGCCGCTGTTTTTGTTCCGGCGTAAGTTGAGCAGCGCCTGACCTTCTTAGCGAGAGCGGACGATTTTGTTCGTGCTCGTACTGCGGCATAAGACCCCAGCCTAGCCCGTAATACGCCAGGAGTGCCCTAGTATGCCTTGAAAAACAGGTAAAAATCCAGCAAGAACGGTGGTTACACCTAAGAAAGAAAGGCAGAAACCTTGGATGTGCAAGCTTCTGCACATGGTTTCTGCCCATTCTGGGAATCAGTCGAAATAAACCGCCCTTTTAGCAGGCAAGCTGTTCGCGGTCGAGCTTGAATCCGTCGAGGTTTCCCAACACCGTTACTGCGATGGATTCAGTCTGGAAGAACTCCTCGGCCAGCATTTTTACCTCGTCCGCGCTTACGCCTTCGATCTTTTCGATCAATTCATCCATGCTGTAGAAGTGTTCGAAGTACATCTGCTGACGGGCCAGGTTCGACATGCGCGCCGTGGATGATTCGAGCGAGAGCATCAGGCTGCCTTTCAGCTGATCCTTCGCGCGACGTAATTCATCCGCAGGAACAAGTTCGGTCTTCAATTTGTGGAATTCCGATATTACCGATTGCACGACTTTGTCCGCCGACTCGCGGGATGTGCCGGCATAAATCGAAAGGCAGCCGGTGTCACGATAAGGATTCAAATCGCTGTAAATCGCATACACAAGTCCCTGCCGTTCACGAATGTTCTGGAACAGGCGCGAACTCATGCCTCCGCCAAGAACGGTATTCAGGATGTACGAGGCGTAACGATTCTCATGCGCGATGGGATGCGATTGCACTCCCATGCAGATCTGCACCTGCTCAAGGGATTTTTTGTTGCGCAGAATAATGCGCGGAACCACGGTCGGCTGTGTGCTGTGAAAGCCATTGGTTCCCGGCTGCATGCCTTGGAAGTGTTTGGTGACGAGATCAACAAAGCGCCCATGCTGCAAACTTCCTGCCGCGCAAATGATGATGTTGCTGGGAATAAATCTTTCCTTGTAAATTCCGGAGACTGATGCCTGTTCAAATTTCTTGACGGTATCTTTCGTGCCAAGAATTGGGCGTCCTATGGGATGGTCCTTCCAGAAATTCTGCGTGAAGATTTCATGGACAAGATAGTCGGGGCTGTCTTCATCCATTTTAATTTCTTCAAGGATCACGCCGCGCTCGCGGGTAATGTCATTCACGGTAAACGTCGGATGAAGCACGAGATCGCTGAGCACATCCATGGCGATGGGAAGATGATCGTCGAGCACCTTCATGTTGAAGCAGATGCATTCCTTGGCGGTGAAAGCGTCCATATTTCCGCCAATCGAATCTACCTGGCGGGCGATGTCTTCCGCGGTCCGGTGCTCGGTGCCTTTAAACACCATGTGCTCAAGAAAATGCGAGATGCCGTTGTTGTGTACGTCTTCGTCGCGGGATCCGGTCTTGATCCAAACGCCAATGCACACCGAGCGGATGTGCTGCATTTCCTCGCTAATGACAGTAATCCCGTTGGCCGTGACTTGCTTCTTAATATTGCGGAGTTCTTCCATACTTTTTAGGATCCTAAAAATTGCAGGCAACGATACAAAACTAACAATACAAAACTATTGTGACATAACCTGACCGATAGCAGCTTGCACTCGCTAGCCTTGCACCTGGATAGGCCTGTACTGGATAACTTAGATAACTTTAAGTATTCAAATCACTTACGGGATCTCAAACTATACGCTTTTCGGCTGCTACTATGATGCAAAGGATCCTCTTACAATACAGCCAGTTGGTCGTGAATTAGATGCAGATGGCGGAAGAAAAACTATTTTCGCTTTTAGGCCTTAGCTTGCAAGAACTTACAGCTCTTGTCGAGGAGGCCGGGCAGCCTGCGTACCGGGGCAAGCAGCTGTATCACGCTCTTTACACCGAAAAAGCCGGTGAGTTGGAGCAAGTTTCCACATTGCCGCAAGACTTTCGCCAGGCATTGGGTCAAAAAGGATTTTCTGTCGGGCTGCCATCCATTGAAAAGAAGTTTGTTTCCATGGACGGGACTGTGCGCTATCTGCTGAGCTTTGCCGATGGTCAGAGTGTTGAGGCCGTCTGGATGCCCGAAGGCGACGGCGGGGAATCGGGAGATGGGACAGAAGCAGGAGAGCAAGAGACATCGCGGGGATGGAACCGGGCTACGATTTGTCTTTCCAGCCAAGTCGGCTGCACCGTGGATTGCCAGTTTTGCCTGACGGCATTGCTGGGGGTGAAGCGCAATCTCACTGCGGGAGAAATTGTCGGCCAGGTATGCGCTGTATTGAAAGACCAAAATGTCTCGCCTCCGAATGAACGCGTGAATCTGGTTTTTATGGGGATGGGCGAACCGCTGCTGAATTATCCCAACTTCATCAAAGCGGTAAAGCTGTTTGTGGATGGCATCGGCATTCCGGAATCACGGATGACAGTTTCGACGGCGGGAATCGTGCCGCGAATTTATGATCTGTCGGCCGAGGAGATACGCCCCAAGCTGGCGATTTCTCTGAATGCTTCGAATGATGAGCAGCGCACGCAGCTCATGCCCATCAATAAAAAGTGGAACCTGGAAAAGTTGATTGCGGCGGCGCGTGATTTTCAACTTCGCTCGCGGGAAAAGCTTACCTTTGAATATGTATTGCTGGATGAAGTGAACGATGCTCCGCAGAACGCGCGCGCAGTTGTCGAACTGCTTCGTGGTCTGCGCGCGAAAGTGAATTTGATCGCGTTGAATCCTGGTCCGGGGATTGCATTTCGAACACCGGCGCAGGAGCGGGTTTTAGAGTTTCAGCGGATATTAATGGACAGCGGAATTCCGGCGTTCATTCGACGTCCGCGGGGGCGCGATATTTTTGCCGCCTGCGGACAGCTGAAGAGAACAGCCGAACTGGCAAATGTTTCCTGAAAATCAGGAGTGAGGATGCAGGGCGAAAATGAAAGAACAGAAAATAGCAGAGGGAAAAATCAAGATTAAGGGAGTGGTATTTGATTACGGCAGAGTGCTCTCGGTGGAGCAGGTATCTTCCGCGGTAGATGAGATGGCCGCCATTTGCGGCGTGCCGATGAAATCATTTCTCAAGGGATATTGGGACTATCGGCTGGCTTATGATCGCGGCGACCTCGACGTGAATGAGTATTGGACGAATCGTATGCGGACGGTTGGCGTGAATCTGAACGCGGAACAGATCGCAAAAATTGTAATCGTAGACAGCAAAAGCTGGTCACAATTGAATCCGATCAGCGTGGAGTGGGTAAAGCAGTTGCAAGCTGCGGGCTTGCAATTAGCGGTTCTTTCTAACATGCCTCTCGACCTGAAAAATTATCTGATCGCGCATTTGGATGTGTTCTCTTACTTTCAGCATCTGATTTTTTCCTGCGATGTGCATCTGGTAAAGCCCGAGCCGGAAATTTATCAGCATTGCCTGAATGCATTGCAACTTCCCGCGGATGAAGTTCTGTTCCTTGACGACAAACAGGAAAATATTGAAGCGGCAGTGCATGCAGGTATTCACTGTTTGCTCGTGGATTCTATTGAAAATACAATCGCGCGCGTGCGGGAGCAGTTTGATTTGCCGGTCCCTGCTGCGTTGGAACTTTCAACTGGGGTTGCGAAATAAACTTTGCAAAATTCGTCGCGAAATAATTCTGTTCGTGATCTTCCATGAAAGATCAGTCATGAAAGATCAGTCTCGGTCTAAATCTCGACCTCAACCTGAACCTCAACTTGAAGATGATCGCCGTATTGGCCTGGCGCGGGCGATCTCTAAACTAGGATATTGTTCGCGTTCGCGTGCGGTGGAACTGGTGCGTGCAGGCCAGGTCCGGCTAAATGAGAAAGTGTGCCGCAATCCGGAAGCGCCTACCCGCGCAGGGAAAGATCGCATCGAAGTCGAAGGCGGTAAGGTCCAGGAATCCGAAAAGATTTACCTGATGCTGAACAAGCCGCGGGGAATTGTTACAACGGCTTCTGACGAAAAAGGCCGCGAAACGATTTATAGCCTGCTACCGGAAAAACTTCCCTGGATTGCTCCAGTCGGACGATTGGATAAATCCAGCGAAGGACTTCTTCTTCTCACAAACGATTCTGCATGGGCCGCGCGGATTCTGGATCCAGAAAGCCAGTTAGAAAAAACTTATCATGTGCAAGTGAATACAGTTGCCCACGAACGACTCCTTCAGAAATTACAAGAAGGCGTTAGAGAAGAAGGCGAACTGCTCCGCGCAAAGCGTGCGACCATTCTTCGCGGCGGCGAAAAGAACACCTGGCTGGAGATCGTTCTGGAGGAAGGAAAGAATCGCCAAATCCGGCGGATGCTGGAAGCACTCAATCTTGAAGTTTTGCGACTGGTGCGGGTCTCGATCGGAACGCTGGCTCTGGGAAATCTAGCCAAGGGAAAAACGCGCGTGCTGACGCAGGAAGAGAAAACGGCCCTTTGTTAGCGGGCAAACGTTAATGGCAAACCAAGTCAGCAGCAGACTAAAATCAAAAGTATAGATTAGTTGGCATCGCGCATGAATTCCGCGCGCGCCAGCACTCGGGCAGCGTGTTCCAGGTGCTGCAAGTCATCGAGCGTGAAATCCGGACCTGCGGAGGTCACGTCGAAAGCTTTGCGCGAAATCTGAAGAACGCCCAGCACGGAGCCTTTGCCGTCGAGCACAGGCGAAGTCATCAGTTTCTGTATGGGAGCATTACCGGAAGGATCAGAATCCTCGCTGTTCAACTGCACCATTTCGAAGATGCGAGCGTGCTTAACCTGGGCAAATCCGTTGAAAAGCTCTACCTGACGGCTGCTCGCGGTGTGCGCGGCAATCGAGCTCGCGCTGGAAATCGGAATTGTGCCAACAATCGCCAGCTCTGCCGGGAATATGAACTTCAGCAGGCTTTCCTGGAGCCGCAACAAAGCTACTTCGGTGCTGCGAACGTGGAAAACCTTGGCGAGCTCCGCGCAGAAACGTTCCGGTGAGGCTTCCTGTTTCAACACCTGTTCCAGTGCCCGCGGATCAGGCGCAGTTTGTGTGGCCTGAGCAAATACTCCGGAAAAGTCTCCACCCCTGTTAGGCATAAAACCGTGCTTTCTCCCCTTGCTAGAACGGGTATTTACAGCCTCTATGCTGGGGCCGGGGGCGCGTTCCGGCAAGTTACTGTGGTTATCCGACCGCTTCCGGAGGTGATCTTACTAATCTTTTACAAACGGATAACCCTTTTCTCTCCAATCCTTTACGCCGCCATCCATGGAGAGTATCTGGGTATACCCCATCTTTTGCAGGTTGTCCGCCGCCATGGCAGAGCGGAAGCCGCCTCCGCAGTACAAAACCAAGGGAGTGTCGTGCTCGGGTATGCGGTCTTCTATATCGCGCTCAATTACGCCTTTGCCCAGGTGGATGGCGCCCGGCAGATGGTCTTTGGCAAATTCGCTTTCTTCGCGAACGTCGACCAGCGTGAATTTTTCCCCACGGTCGAGTTTCGATTTCACTTCGTCAACGTTGGTTTCGCGGACACGCGATTTTGCGTCATTGACAACTTTCAAAAATCCAGCGGAATGTTGGTGGGCCATGATTGCTCCATAGATCGAAAGATCGAATTATCTGCAATTAATTCTAACGAAAAATCAGGGGGAACTTCAGAAGATGGCGAAGCTATTGTGCATGCGAATTCTGCTAGACTCGTGGTTCTAATCTCCTAATCCCAAGACTCATGTCGGAATTAAATTTTCTTCCTGCTGTTGTTCTGGCTGAACAAATCCGCAATCGAAAAACATCCGCAGTGGAAGTGGCAGATGCACACATCGCTCGTATCGAACGATTGAATCCCATACTGAACGCGTTTGTGGAAGTGAATTTTGAAAATGCGCGGCGCGCTGCGCAGCAGGCCGATGAAAAAGTACGGGGGCAAGAAGTTGCCGGCCCTTTGCATGGCGTTCCCATCAGCATAAAAAGCTCCGTGGAAGTGCAAGGCATGCGCTGCGAAGCGGGAACCAAGTTGTGCGTGGGAAACGTTGCTAAGAAAGATGCGCCACTTGTCGAGCGCCTGCGCAACGCCGGAGCCATCATTCTGGGGATGACGAATGCTCCTGAATTGCTTATGGCATGGGAGACCGACAATCTTCTTTATGGGCGGACGAACAATCCGTGGGATTTGTCGCGCACTGCGGGAGGGTCGAGCGGTGGAGAAGCTGCGGCGATTGCCTCGGGATGTTCCGCGGGCGGAGTGGGCAGCGACGGCGGCGGATCCATTCGCGTCCCCGCGCACTTCAGCGGAATTTGCGGACTGAAGCCGACGCCTGGCCGCATCCCGGCAACCGGACACCTTCCGCAATCCGTCGGGCCATTTGCATTGACCGGCGTGGTGGGCCCGATGACACGCACCATTGCTGATCTGAAAATTTTCTTCGAAGTAATGCAGGGACCGGACGACGGCGATCCATCAGCTGCGCCAGTCCCGGTGCGTTGGCCCAACGAAAAAGAACTAAAGAAAACGCGCATCGCTTATTTCGAGGATGACGGTCGCACACCAGTGACTGCTGAAACGCGCGCGGCTGTTCGCAAAGCGGCAGAACGTTTGCGTGGCGCTGGATTTCAAGTCGAAGAATTTCGTCCGAAAGGTTTGGAACAAGCAAGGCAAGTGTGGTGGAAGTTTTTCGGCATCGCCGGCGGCATGCTCTTGCGCGAAATGACCAAAGGCCGAGAGCAGGATTTGAGCCCCATGCTGAAACAGTTCATGGGCTGGGTGGATGCTGATCCTCGGCACACGGCGGACTCGCTGCTTGATATGTGGATACAGCGCGACGTTGTGCGCATGGAAATTTTCAAACAGATGCAGGAATTTCCAATCTTGCTTTGTCCTGCCGCGGCCATCCCCGCGTTTCATCATGGCGAGCGCAGTTGGACGGTGGAAGGCAAGACGGTGAAGTATCTCGACGCCTGGAGTTATACCGAATGGTTTAACGCGCTCGGTATGCCGGCGGTGGTAGTTCCCGTTGGACAATCTTCCGAGGGACTGCCGATCGGAGTGCAGATCGCTGGAAAGCCGTGGCAGGAAGAATTGGTTTTGTCGGTTGCCGAAGCGTTAGAACAGGCGGGCGGGGAATGGCAAGCTCCGCCAGAGATTTCCTAACTTTTCAGTTTTCATCATTTTTCAATCTATATCTTTCAATCTATATCGGCTTCAAAAAATGTCATCCATATGCAGCTTGTGACAGCCGTGGATGCAATGTGATTACACCACTTGATATAGGGTAAGCTAGCTGCATCATCTTCATGAAAACGCGAATTCTTTCCATATGTGCTCTGGCGCTGGCGGCGCTGGGAATTTTTGCCACTACGCCGGAAACTTCCAAGCTCTCTGACCCCGCAGTGGAAGCGGCGCGCCATAATAACCTGGGCGTGGCTTACATGAACCAGCAGTCGTTCGATAAAGCGCTCAAGGAATTCGAGCAGGCGGCCACGCTTGATCCGAAACTCCGCATCGCGAAACTTAATCGAGGAATTGCTCTGCTTGGCTTGGCGAAGTTGGAGCAAGCGGAAACGAGTCTGGAAGAAGCGACCAAGCAAGCGCCCGACGATGCGCATGGGTGGTTCAATCTCGGGCTGGTGTACAAGAGTTCATCCAATCTTCAGGGTGCGATCGATGCGTTTCGTCATGCCATCGCGATTGACGCGAACGACGCGAACACCTGGTATTTCCTCGGTGCGGTCTATGCGCAGAACAAGCAATTTCCTGAGGCGATCGATGCCTTTCAGCACGCGCTCAAACTCGATCCGCATCATGCGTCTTCCGAATTCGGGCTGGCCCGCGCGTACCAACAGTCTGGAGATACTGTCCATGCCCGTGAGCATCTCGTAACTTTCCAGCACATCACACAAAACAAGTTAGGTTCGGCCATGGGCCTGGCTTACGGCGATCAGGGAAAGTATTCGCTGGCCGAAGAATCGCCTGCCGCCATGGAGAACGCGCTGCCGGAAATTCCGGTGAAGTTCGTGGATATGACGGCAGAGTCGGGACTGAAATCGCAAGTGTCTGATGTCGCTAGCGATGATCATGCCGTTGCGGGTCCCGGTGCTTGTTTCCTTGATTACGACAATGACGGCAGGCAGGATATTTTGCTTACAAACAATGGCCCGCAAGGGGGAGTGGCTCTCTATCACAATTTGGGGAATGGAAAGTTTGGAGATGCTACCACGAATGCGGGGCTTGATCCCGCAGTGCATGCGATCAGTTGTACGGCTGGCGACTATGACAACGATGGATACGTTGATTTAGCAGTTAGCACGAACAACGGATTGATGCTCCTGCACAACGAAAAGAACGGCATGTTCAAAGATGTTGCGGCAGCGGCTGGAATGCAAAAATATGTCGGCATTACGGGGTTAACGTTCATTGACTATGACCACGACGGAGATCTCGATCTCTATGGCTCAAGTGGAATGGTATTAACTGTCGGTAATGCAACTCGCAGTTTCAGCGCGATGTGGCGTAACAATGGAGACGGTACTTTCACAAATGTAACTGGCGATATTGGTGTTTCTATCCCGACTTCGGCTAACAACGCAATCGGCTCCGATTACGACAATGACCGAGCCATTGATCTTGTTGCGGCAGACTGGGCTGGAGGAACTGTCTATCAAAACCCGCGCGAAGGTAAATTCTTAATTCAACACCCGTTCTCCACCAAGCAAGGCGGTGGAACCGCCCACTCATTGGGTGTTACGGTTCTCGACTTTAACCATGATGGCTGGATGGATATTGCATTTACTCATGAGG
>DASXCC010000158.1:0-17881 GCA_036491415.1 Terriglobales bacterium
ACTGGTATTGTTGTCCGCAACCAAGGCCGCCGCACAGGATTCACAATCCCAGCAGTCGCAGTCACCGAACCAGCAGGAGGCGCCTCCCGCTGCTGGCGGTCCTAATGATGATGCCGGACCTTATGCGATTCCGAAGAAAAAAGAAGCTCCGCCCGAGCCTGCTCCGGAAACCCCCAGAAGAGTGGAGGGCATGCCGAGCTATTCCATCAACGTAAGCGTGCCGGAAGTAGATATTCCAGTGCTGGTCACGACCAAAGATGGGCAATTTATTCCGAACCTGAAGAAGGGCAACTTTAAGGTTTACGAAGATGGCGTGCAGCAGAACATAGCGAACTTCAGCGAATCGCAGGATGCCCCGATTACGGCAGTCCTGCTGGTTGAATTCGCGCAGACAAATTACGCATTTCTGGAAGACACACTCACTGGCGCCTACAACTTTGCCGCGAACCTGAAGAAGAATGACTGGGTTGCAGTCGAGTATTACGACATTAAGCCGCACATTATCGTGGATTTTACGCAAAACAAGCAAGCTGTCATGGGCGCGCTGAACGGCATGCGCATGCCGGAGTGGCAGGAAACCAATTTATTCGACGCTCTCTATGACACGCTGGACCGATTGCAGAGTATTCAGGGCCATAAATATATCGTCTTGATCTCAACCGGCATTGATAGCTTCAGCAAATTGCGGCTCGACGAAATCCTTAAAAAAGTGAAGGGTTCGCAAGATGTCACGATTTTCCCCGTGAGCATCGGCTGGGCTGTCCGCGAATATTGCGAGGTCCACCGTTGCACGGGAGCGTTACAGCAACGCGCTGGACTTCCTCTGACTCAGATGGATTACCTGCAAGGCGACAACGAGATGAATACGTTTGCCCGCCTCACCGGCGGCCGCGCATATTTCCCACGTTTCCAGGCGGAGTTTCCGGAAATTTTCCATAGCATTCTGGGCGATATTCGCAGCCAGTACATGCTTGCTTACCATCCGTCCAACCAGACGCAGGACGGTACTTATCGCAAGCTGAAAGTAGAAATCATAGGGCCGGATGGGAATGCGCTAAAAGTCAAAGATCAAAAAGGTAAAGACGTGAAGTATCAGGTCATTGCCAAAGAGGGATATACGGCAAAGCGGACAGTGGAATAGCCGCAGTTAAGGAATGTGAAACTGTTCAAGAAGAAATAGGATTGCCACTCCAAGAAAAACAACGAGAGCCATTTTTATTCCTGGCTCTCGATTTACTTCTGGCATTAGATCCGACGCCGCCACGTAAATCGCTACGCCCGCCGAAAGCGGCAAACCGAAACGCACCTCATGGCGAAAGACTCCCATAGTCAGGACTCCCGCAAGGGTCGCCACACCCAAAAGAATTGAAGATCCCCACGCGATTCTTCTGCTTTGTCCGCTGGCCAGCATGACAGAGGCGACGGTAAAACCTTCGGGAATTTTATGCAGAAAGATCGCTATAAAAATAATCCATCCCAGTCGCGAGGAAACAATAAATCCTGATGCAATCGCGATGCCGTCAAAGAATGTATGGATGAGCAAACCAATCAGCACGGAATAGCCAGTGTGACTGTGCATGAATTCATGCTCGTGCGTCTCTTCGCCAAAATGAAAGTGTGGAGTGAGTGTGTGCTCGAAGAAATGCGTGACGAGGTAGCCAATCAGTACCAGCAACGCGGCGCTCTTCCCCTGGAGATCAATGCTGGTAGGGAAAATTTCAACGATGGCCGTGGCCAGCATAAAGCCGGCGCCAAGAGCGACAAAATAGCGAAGGTAGGAACGGTCCCAATGCTTCTGGACAATAATCGCGCCACCGAAAATATTGGCGCCCGCCGCACTTAATCCCAGCACCACGCTCAGGACGATAGGGTTCATGTTTGCTGGATGATATCGGATATCGCCTATTGCTTGCTAGTTAACTGCCCGTTCTCGGTTGTCGGTTCCCAGTCCAAAATGCTCAAGTCTAAGCTGGATTCGAATTGACCGGCAACGGCTTATCCACTATGCCGTATGTGCATCACATCGCCGTCCTGCACAATGTATTCCTTGCCTTCCAGCCGCAGAGTGCCTTTGGCACGAGCATTTGCTTCGGAACCAGCCTCGAGAAGCTGATCCCAGCGGATAGTTTCAGCGCGAATGAAATGCTTCGTAAGATCGGTATGGATCGCGCCCGCACCATCCACCGCGCGCGTATTGACCGGAATTGTCCAGGCGCGGCATTCGTCTTCGCCAGCGGTAAAAAAGGAAATCAATCCGAGCAGTGAGTAAGTTTTTCGAATGAGGCGCGTCAGACCGCCATCTTGCAAGCCATAGCTGGAGAGAAATTCAGTAGCATCGGCATCGCTCATCTCGGCGAGTTCAGCTTCAACTTTCCCGCAAATCGCCGAAGCGCCGGCGTTGGGTCGCGAAGCAATTTCAGAAATTTTGTATTTGGCGACCGACTCTTCCAACTCTTTACCGAGTTCCGTGCTCTCGCCGATGTTCAACACATAAAGAATCGGTTTTTCGCTGAGAAACATAAATCCGCGAAAACGCTTTTTATCTTCCGGAGTCATCTCCAATTCGCGAAGAGGCTTTTCCGATTCCAAATGGGTCCGCGCCCGCTTCAGCAACTCCAGTTCTTTTTCCAAATCTTGCGTGCGCATCTTCTTTAAATCTTTCTCAACGCGCTCCTGCCGTTTTTCAATCTGGCCCAGGTCGCTGACCATCAGGTCAAATTCAACATTCTTGATATCTCGCAAAGGATCCACCGGTCCCACGTGCGGAATGGAGTCGTCCTCAAAAGCCCGCAGTACGTGTGCCAGCGCGTCCACATTGCGCAAATGAGTAAGGTAGGAAGTTTCCTTTAAGGCTTCCTGACCGATCGCGCCCACGTCCACGTATTCGACCGAAGCGTGCGTCAGTTTCTTCGGATGATAGAGGTCAGCAAGCTTATCGAGACGGTCGTCCGGAACTTTGGCGACGCCAAGATGCGCTTCGCGCGGGTTGGAATATGCCTGATCGGAAATATTCGCCTTGGTCAAAATTCTAAACAGAGATGATTTGCCTACCTGCGGCAGGCCAATGATGCCAGTTTTCATAGGTCTTAAAAATCATATCAGTGAATCGCGTTTTGCTCTGCTATGCTCTCAGCGAAGTTTTCCTCCTATGCCGACTTCTTACTTTTGCATCCTTTTATTAATAGCCACCCTGGCAACCAATGCGGCCGCGCAAATAAGCTTCAACATGGCGGACCGAGCGACGGTTGAATCTCGATTGAAGAGTTACGGCGGCAATAATGCCCAGCGCGAACAGACAGTGAAGAAGATGTTTGCCGATGCCGGCTGCAAACAAGTTTCGGAAGAAGAGGTGAACCATTTGCCGCCAAATGTGATCTGCATTCTCCCCGGCCAAACGGACGAGATCATCCTGGTCGGCGCGCATACGGATCGCGTGGATGTAGGCGACGGCGTTGTGGACAACTGGAGCAGCGCGTCATTGCTGGCGAGTTTGTTCTATAGCGAGAACGTTTCGACTCCGCGGCATCACACATTCATGTTTGTCGGTTTTACCGGAGAGGAAAAAGAACTTTTAGGATCAAAGTTTTATGTTGAGCATTTATCCGCAGAGCAGCGCAAGAAAATCGTCGCCATGGTGAATATGGATACGCTCGCTCTCGGGCCTACAGAAGTTTGGGCAAGCCATGCGGATAAACAATTGCTCGATCCGCTGGCCATTGTCGCGAATTCCTTGAAACTTCCAATCTCGGTGATGAATGTCGACAACGTGGGCACAACCGATTCGGAATCATTTGCTCAGGTTGGGATTCCGCGGGTTACGCTGCATTCTGTCACACAGGCTACGTGGCCAATTTTGCATTCCTCCAAAGACAACATGAGCGCCGTAAAAATGGACGATTACTATGACTCCTATCACTTGATCGCCGCATATCTGGCTTTTCTGGATGGATATTTAAAAACATCGCCGCAGGCCGTTCCTCATTGAGGCTGGCGCATTTGCGCACTCAGATAGAGAACTATCAGGCCCAGTAAAAGAATTCCGCCTTCCAGGCGCGTGGACCAAACGTGCAGTGCATCGAAGTGCAAGCGGATGGGATCTGTCAACGAAAGTTGTTCGATGTCGCCGACCGATTTTCGCAGTGCAGCCATCTTTGGCATGACAGAAAACTGCGAAATACAGGTGGAAATCAGCATGAGAGAAACCAGCAGATTTTTCGCGGAGACAATCTCTGTTCTGCCATCGGCAAGTTTTGTCAGTACAATCGAACACAAAAGAAAGATAATTCCCGCGACAATTCCCATCCAATGCAATTTCGACAGCATCGGGCCCACGATCATGGCAGCAATGAAGTGACTTGGCAGAACAGAGAAAGCCGTAGGAGCTAGAACGCTGAAGAGGACAATTCCTCCCAGCCACACTCCCAGCGACAAAAACATTAGAAAGCGCAGAATCGACATTAGAAGATCAATATCAGAAGACTTGCTACTGAGTATTCAGCTCCGACAGCATTAATGACAAATTGTCCGCCAGCGCCAGATATCCAAATTGCGAGTCCTTCATCGGATCGCCGGAGAATTTCACAACAGCTTTGCGCGTTCCTCGCGGCACCGGGCCCGAACCTTGCCTCTGCACAATGGAAGCTGCTCCGGTAAACGGCTTGCGTAAATCCATCGGCATGACGGCGCTCACCGCGAGGGTATCCAGCTCTTTGCCTTCGGCATCCTGCCAGGAAACCATCAGCTTCACGGTAGTATTGCCGTCGAGGATTCCGCCCAGGTATCCCGACAAATATCCCCAGACCTTGCCTTGGTCAATCTCATCACTCAAGGCCGTCAGATCCACAGTTTGAAAAGCGACCTTCGAAGTCTGCTTGTCATCCCATTCCAACCGGAAGTAGCAGCAATCGCCGTGCGGCGCGCCTTGCACGCCTTTGCGCCACTCTCCGGCTTTGTCACCGTAGGCGGCTTCTTCCAAAGTGCCTGCGGGCTGCCAGGAAGGCGCCCACATAGTATTGGTCTCCTGTTCGGCGTCGCTGTTCAGAATCAGATTGCGTCCCAGCAAAGGATTTTTCGCAGGTGTATTGGCTGTGGTATTTGTTTGGCCAAGAAGCGTACCGCTGAAGAGCACGCAGCTAACAAAAACGAGCAACGAATTAAAAATATAAATGCGCATGGAATTCACGGGAGTTACAAGATCTTTAGGATAAACGAGTGGCCAGAGAAAAGGCCGAAGGATTTCACGGATAGGAACTAAACAGGTACAGCGACGCTTTCGACGATCTCCTGCAGAATCTGTTCGGCTTGGCTGGATTTCTTGTTGCCCGAAGAATACTTGGCATGGGCGGCGACGCGATGCGCGAAAATTGGCACCACCAAAGGCTTGAAATCTTCCGGCACGCAGAAACTCCGTCCGTCGACGAATGCCATGGCCTGCGCGGCGCGATACAGCATCTGCGATCCGCGCGGCGAAACGCCCAAAGATAAATGTTCCGATTCGCGCGTCTTTCGGACAATCGCCAACACATAATCCACGAGCGATTCATCCACCCGCACGCGCGTGACTGCCTGCTGCATGTCTAAAATATCTTCTCCGTGAAGCACCGGACGAAGGCTCTCCAGCTGCGTTGTTCCCGCTTCAGAGTGCAGGATCTTGCGCTCGGCTTCCGTATCGGGATATCCCATATGCAACCGCATCAGGAAGCGATCAAGTTGCGACTCGGGCAAAGGATACGTGCCGTGGTGCTCAATGGGATTCTGCGTAGCGATTACCAGAAACGGTTGCGGCAAAGAATAAGAGTGCACGTCCACCGTCACCTTGCCTTCGCTCATGGCTTCGAGCAACGCGGATTGTGTCTTCGGGGTGGTACGGTTAATTTCGTCGGCCAGCAGGACGTTCGTGAAAACCGGTCCACGCTTAAATTCGAACTGCTGCTCCATCGCGGAATAAATTGAGATTCCAACAATGTCGCTGGGCAGCATGTCGCTGGTGAACTGGATGCGCTGGAAAGTGCAATCAATGGCCCGCGCGATGGCTTGGCCGAGCGTTGTTTTGCCAACGCCGGGTACGCCTTCGATCAAAAGATGGCCGCGCGCCAGCACGGAAACAATAGCCAGGCGGACGACATGATCATTGCCGCGAATCACTTTGCGGAGCGCTGCCTCGAGCTGGGTTGCTCGAGACGCGGCAACGGCGGCGGTGGCATCTTTCAAAGGCATTCCAAAAATTCTACATGCGTCATGGCGGGTTCTTCCGGTTACGGAAGTACCTGCATCAACAGCACATCATTAAGAATGGAAAATCTCCACTAGATTGCAAATGAAATAGCAAAAGGCTCGCTTACTGCTGAAATTCTGCCGGCCGACCCGTAAGCCGCTCAATGCGCTTCGCGATTGGCGGGTGGGTGGAGAATAGATTGCCGAAATTCATCCCCAACAGAGGTTGGATAATAAATAGGTGCGCGGTCGATGGTGTTGCTGCCATAGGCACACGGCGTGAATCGGCATCGAGCTTTTGCAGAGCGCTGGCCAGAGCATATGGATTCCCTGTCAAGTGCGCGCCAGTGGCGTCGGCCTGATATTCACGGGAGCGGGAGACTGCCAACTGAATCAGCGAGGCGGCAATCGGCGCCAGGATTAACATAAATAATGCCGCAAGTCCGCCACCTCCGCCGCGGTTATTGTCGTCGCGTTCGTATCCGCCAAAAATCATCGCCCAGCGGCCCATTGTGGCTAAGTAGGTAATTGCGCCGGCAATCGTCGCGGCAATCGAGCTGATTAAGATATCGCGGTTGCGAACGTGTCCCAGTTCATGCGCCAGCACGCCTTCCATTTCCTCATCGGTCAGTAAATTCAGAATGCCCTGCGTCACTGCCACAGAAGCGTGCGCGGGATTACGACCTGTGGCAAAGGCGTTCGGCGAATCGGTCGGGATCACATACATTTTCGGCATCGGGATTCCGATCCGCTGTGTAAGCCGCTCCACAATCTGATAAGCGCGCGGCAATTCCTCGCGCGTGACCGGACGCGCCCGGTACATGGCCAACGCAATTTTGTCAGAAAAGAAATAGGAGACAAAGTTCATCACCGCGGCAAATGCCAGCGCGATCAGCATGCCGTTCTGGCCTCCGAAAGCACGGCCAATAAACATGAGCAGCAGCGTAAGTACGGTAAGGAGGAACGCAGTCTTGAATGTGTTTCCCATAAATTTCGTAGTCTTCAATCTCTATATGAATAGATGCGCTATCTGTTTCGCCCGCCTCAATTTAATGGAAACGGCCATTCCATAAACTCCCCGGCGCCCCGGCGGAGACCTATCGAGTGACCTATCCAGTGGGATCCTATTCAGTGAAAGACCTATCCAATGAAAGATACGTGAATTTTCAGCGCAATGTTCCCGGTTGCTAAGCGGAGCAAGTGCAAGCACTTGCAGGCTATTTTTGTTCAGCCTGTCGCTTGAGTGCGCGGTTGAGGGTTTGATCGAGAGCCGACTTCGCCTGGTCATACTCCGCTTGCGTCATCTTGCCTTGATTGCGGTCCACTTCCAGTTGGAAGAGTTCTTCCTTGAGCGCATCCAGCAAACGCGACGAATGACTTGAAGCATGGCTTTGCGAAGCGGCTGAAGGCAAACTGACAGGCGAAGTGGCGGCAGTTTCCGCAAAATCTTCTGGGGCGTAGCCCGCAGGTGCGGCCGTTCGCGGACGCTTCATGGTAAAGACCGCGCCGCCAACCAAAAGGACTGCAAATCCGCCGAGAATATACGGCCAATCCTTCTGCAAAGGATCAGGAGCGTCAATCGGCGGCCCAAGGCCACCGCCGGGACGATTATCAGCAGCAGACGCCGCACCCCCGGAAGTTGTTTGCCCATTCTGCGCCTGGCCCTGATCTGCCCCCTGCTGCGTGTCATTGATGGTGCCCGTGCCGGAAACGGTGAAGGCAAATGTTTGGCCGGGTTTCGTTTTGGAAGCGACCTGCACCGAAGCATCGGCCTGGTGCGGATCTTTCAATGCCTGATACGTTGCGCCCTGCGCAGGCGTGAACTTCATGGTGGCAGGCAGCATCACCATGAGATGTTCCGCGGGATAGAGCGACTTGGGATCAATCTTCAGTTGCCCGGTGTATGGCATGTGAAACACAACCTGAAACTGGGTTGTGCCCGGACGCAAGGGAAACATGAAAGCGTAACGATTTTTCACCGCTTGCGGAACAGGCGCCGAGTTCACAGGCTGTCCGCCTTGCGTCTGTGCCTGCCCTTCATCCACTTCCGCGCCATCGGGAAGATAGAACTCGAAATTGGCATCATTCATTTGCGTGTGTGGCGGCGTGGAAAGATTGTCTACGGCGAAGAAGCGCACGCCTTCCAACTGATTGCCTTCCGCTTGTATGCGGATCACGTCGGCATTCACGGTCACGCCGGGAACTTTTTTGGCGACATCAAACACCTGCAAATCCACAGAAGACGTTCCCGGAGTTGCCATCTGGTTATAGGTCACGCCCTGGTGAATATCGCGGACGAGGTGCGGTCCACCATCATCAGGAACGGTGAGCGTAAACTTGCCGTTGGCGTCGGTCTTAGTGCGCGACGCTTCTTCCATGCCCTGCCCGAATTTAATGAGGACGACATCGTCGCCGGCGGAAGGCTTACCGGTAGTGCCGTTGGTCACGGTTCCGGTGAGGTTGGAAGCGCTGGCAAAGGTGCTCCATGCGAGCGCGGTGCAGGCAATCACTTTCAGGGAAAACTTCAAATGGAGGCTCCGTTGTTGGTGCGCGCGGAAGCAACCGCGGCCTTTTCGAGTTTCGCAATTTCCGCCAGCAGCGCGGCCGCTTCTTCTTCCAGCGACGCTTTCATCGCCTCATAATCGGCGGCAGGAAACTTCCCTGCCTTATATTCAAAATTCAGGTCCCGCAAATTTTCGTATACGGCTTCGTTTCGTTCACGAAGGTAGGCGACCCGCGTTTTCTTCGCGCCGAGTTGCAACTCTCCGGGAAGATAGAAGACATAAAACAAAATTCCGAGAGTAAGAAGGATGCAAAGAACCGTGGCCGGCGTCATAATTCCGTTTCCTTTCGAATCTCCTCGCTGTATTGATCCAACTCTGTCCCATGCACGTGGGGAACGCCGTCAGCCAGGGATGGCACGGGCTTGTTTTTCCATGAACGGACGATCAGGCAAACAGAGCCTAATCCTAAGATCAAGACCAGATACGGCATGATCCACGCAATGCGGTTAAAACCTGTGGTCGTCGGCGCGATCAAAACCGTCGGACCAAATTTTTGCACGAAAGCCTGAATGATGAGGCTGTCGCTGTCGCCGCGTTGAATGTAAGCAGCGAGGTCGTTGCGCATGCCATCGGAAAGCGGACAACCCACGTGATTGCATTCAAGCAAAATTTGATTGCAACCGCAGGCGCACATCATCTGGTGGCCGAGGGTGGTAAATCGCGCATCCTGATCGCCAGCGCCGAGAAACACAAAGATAGCGGCGAGCAAAAGCCCGCATTGCAGGTAAACCCGGACCGGTTTTTTATTTAGCTTTTTCCGCAACATCAGTCGCCCGCCCCAACTGTGACCGGGCTGGCCACTCGCACTGGAACTGTAGCGCGCACCGGAACATAATTTGGGATGAGGGTAAGAATGGTCCCCGCCAGCATGATCCACGCACCAATCCATATCCACATGACCAGCGGATTGAGATGGACTTTGAGGATAGGATGTCCCGAGGTCTGACTCTGGCCTTCATATACCAGGTAAAGATCTTCTTTTAACGTGGAGCGGTTCGCGACAATCGTGGAAGTCTGTTCGCTGGCTTTAAAAAAACGGCGCTCTGGATAAACGGTGTCGATCTGCTCGCCTTTTTTATTCAGAACATCAATCACGGCCCACTCGCTCGAATAATTCGGATTGTCATCCTGTGTGTAGGATTCGCACTTGAGTGTGTAATTGCCGATGGTCATTTGATCGCCGAATCCCATCTCCTGCTCTTTGTCCTGATTGAAGGCGGAGCCGGCGAAACCAATCATCACCACAATCACGCCAAAGTGAACGACGTAGCCACCGTAGCGACGCGTATTTCTACGTCCCAGTTGGACCACGGAGGCCAGAAGATTCCGGCCGGTGTGGCGGCTGATGACGCGACCGCCGCGGACAAATTCCGAAATTACTGTGACGCCCACCAGCACCGATAACATGATTGCCATCAGTGAATAGAAATAAGAAATGTCCGTCCAGGGCCGTATGCCAAAGGGCCCGCCCCACGAAGGCGGAGTTGCCATCAGCATAATTCCTACGGCCAAAGCGCTCAGCGCCGGAGTCAGAAAATTGCGCTTGATGCTTTCCAGCGAAGTTTTGCGCCAGGCCAGAAGCGGCCCTACCGCCGTCAGCAGTAGAAGCAATAACGCGACGGGCACATTCACACGATTAAAGAACGGCGCGCCGACAGTAATCTTATGTCCCTGTACCCATTCGGAAAGAATTGGAAAAAGCGTCCCCCATAAGACGGTAAAACAAGCCACCAGCAAGACGAGATTGTTAAAAAGAAAACTTGCTTCCCGCGAAACCAACGATTCCAGTTTGTGCTCGCTGCGCAGGTGAGAGCTGTTCTTGAGATAAAAAGCCAAACACACCAGGAAGATAATCAACAGAAATCCGTGGAACCATGCGCCAATGGAAGATTGTGCAAATGCGTGAACGGAACTGATCATGCCGCTGCGCGTAAGGTCGGTTCCGAAAATCGTGAGCATGAAGGTGATGAAGATCAGCCACACATTCCACGTCTTCAACATGCCGCGTTTTTCCTGCATCATGACCGAATGCAAAAATGCAGTGCCTGTGAGCCAAGGCATGAAGGATGCACTTTCCACCGGATCCCAGCCCCAATATCCACCCCAGCCAAGCACAGAGTAGGCCCAGTGCATGCCCAGGAAAACTCCGCAGGTAAGAAAGCACCACGTCACCATGGTCCAGCGCCGCGTAATGTGAATCCACTTCTCGCCCGGATATTTCATGATCAGCGCGGAGAGCGCGAAGGCGAAGGGCACGCTGAAGCCGACATAGCCGAGATACAGCATGGGCGGATGGATCACCATCTCCGGATACTGCAGCAACGGATTCAATCCGCTGCCATCGGCCGGCAACGAGCCTTGCATGAGTCCGAAAGGCCGCGCGGCGAAATTCAGCAGAAGAAGAAAGAAAACCTGAATTGCGGCAATCACCACCGAGGCATGCGAGAACAATCGCTGATCGGTCTTGTGACGCAAACGCAAAACCAGTCCATAGGTCGCAAGCAGCAGCGACCAGAAAAGCAACGATCCTTCTTGTCCTGACCAAAGGGCGGCAAGTTTGTACGGCCAGGGCAAAGCCCGGTTGGTGTGATGGAAAATGTACGCGATGGAAAAATCGTTCTGAAATGCGGCAATCACCAGAACGATGGCCGCGACAAGGACCGCCGCGAAAGTGGAAATCCCAGCGCGCCGGGCGGTTTCCGCCAGCCGTTCCGCGCCGCGATCTTTCTGTATAAGAGCAATCAGTCCAAAAAAGAATGAATACGCACTCAACGCCAACGCCAGCATGAGCGCAAAACTGCCTAGTTGTGCCATGGGAAGGTACCGTTCAGTATTTTTTCAGAAATGCGGCCCGGAGGCAATATTCGAAAGGCCTTAATGTTGTGACAATTTTAATGACTTGGGACAGGGCAGCTTTTCAGGCATGGAAGGCTGCATGGCCGGATGGAAAATCACCGGCCGGCAACGCAACTTCTAAAATGGTGCAAAATCAGGCGGAGTGCTGCT
This sequence comes from Terriglobales bacterium, assembly GCA_036491415.1. GTDB lineage: Bacteria > Acidobacteriota > Terriglobia > Terriglobales > Acidobacteriaceae > JAICKN01. The sequence continues at coordinate 11,784 of DASXCC010000158.1, forward strand.
TTCGCTGCGACAAAACTTCGTTCTCCGCGCGCACCCAATCTTCATGTTCGAAACCCGGCGTGCGTCCGCGCTTTTCATAAAGCTCATAGGCGCGAAGGCGGATTTCGTCCTCCACAGTCATCACGGACGATGGAGCTTTCTTCATCTCCTGCGTTAAACCCTCTGTAATGGGCGTGATTTTTTTAGTGGCTGCATCTCCATTGCGGGGGGATTTTGCTCTTGGCATTTGTTACTCCTTTTAAAAATTAAATGATCGGGCAAGCCAACGAAGATGCGTGGCGCGACTTCGTGACATTGCCTGCCTGTTGAGCCCAAATTTCGCGAAGGAATTAACTTCATGATAAACCGACATGCTGTGGAATTACTTTGTTTAACATGAATTTTTCTTCATGTTCTGCAATCTTTCCCACGCAAAACCTTATAAACTGAATAAAATTCCTTTATTCCCTGTTCATCTTTTGCAGCGTTGGAGGCAGATTGAAAGCAGTTTTGCGTCTGGGTGTGATTGGTGTGTTTATTTGCGGATCACTATTTTGCTGGGCCGGGGATGAAACTAAGAAAGATTGTACGAAAGCGAACACAAACGGCTCGAAATGTTCAACACAAGACACCGCCACGCCAAAAATTCAGCATATTCAGCATAAAGAAACAGTCGTCGTAACGGGAACGTTTACACCCACGCCAGTGGAAGATGTTGACCGCGCTGTGACCGTGATCGACACCAAGGAAGCGCCACTGCTTTACACCAACTGGACAAATTATCTGGAGATGGATCCTTCTGTGGATTTGCAAGAGCGTGCGCCCGGGGATGTGCAGGCTGATCTAACCATCCGCGGGTCCACATTCGGTCAGACGCTCGTCATGCTCGATGGCCTGCGCATGAATGACGCGCAAAGCGGGCACCACAATATGGATCTTCCCATCCCAACCACTGCGATTAATCGCATTGAGATTTTGCGCGGTGCGGGATCCACACTTTATGGTTCGGACGCCATGGGCGGCTCAATCAATGTAATTACCACGCCGCCGAAGTATTCCGATTTTCATTTTGGCAGTGCGATCGGAAATTTCGGCGTGAACCAGGAATATGGTTCGCTTTCATTCCTTGATGGACGCTTCGATGAGGAACTTGATGCTTCCCGTGATTTTTCCAGCGGGTTCATTCCCGACCGCGACTATCGCAGCCTGACGATTTTTTCCAGCACCGGATTACAGACTACTCTCGGCCGCTCTTTGTTGATGCTCGGTTATGGCGACAAACCTTTCGGGGCAGATCAGTTCTATGGAGATTTCGATTCCTGGGAGCGCACCAAAAGCTGGTTCGCCGGGTTCAAACAGGACTTGGGCAAAAAAACGGAAGCTGACTTTTCTTATCGCCGCCACAGTGATGAGTTTGTCCTCCTTCGCGATGATCCCGCGTTTTATGAGAACAACCACATCTCAGAAAGCTGGGAGACCGGCTTGCGGCGTCATGAACAGCTTGCGCAAAATGTCGCTTTGTTTTACGGCGGCGAGGGATTCCACGAATCCATTAACAGCAACAATCTCGGACAACATCAGCGCAGTTGGGGCGCCGGCTATGCAGATTTCGATGTCCGTGCCTGGAAGCGCTTTTCATTTTCCTTCGGCGCGCGCGAAGAAATTTATGGTTCGACCAACGATCAATTCAGCCCCACAGTTTCTGCCGGGGTCTGGTTGAAAGACGGATGGAAGTTGAAAGGCAGCATAGGCCGCGCATTCCGCCTGCCTACCTATACCGATTTGTACTACAGCGATCCTGCAACAATCGGCAATCCTAACCTGCAACCGGAAACCGCATGGAGCTACGAAGGTGGAGTGCAGTGGGATGAAGGCCGCCGCTTCAGCGTGGACGTGACCGCATTTCAACGCCGTGAAAGCAACGATATTGACTACGTGAAAAGTTCTCCTACAGATCTATGGCACGCGGAAAACATTGCGAAGGTGAACTTCACGGGCGCAGAAACATCCGTGCTAATTCGTCTTCCGCGTGAGCAGCGCTTACAAGTTGGTTATACCGGACTTTACGGAGCGCAGCAGGCTCTGAACGGACTGGAATCGGAATATGTTTTTAACTATCCAGTGGACGACGCCTTTGTCGCATGGCAAGGAATGTTGCCCGCGCACATTCAGGCCCGCACTCGAATTGGAACAATCTATCGTTATCAACGTGATCCTTATGCATTGTGGGATATGGCCTTGGCCCGGCAGTTCAACCATGTGGCTGCGCATCTATCGCTTGCAAACATTACCGATACCGGCTATCAGGAAATTCCCGGCGTGGTCATGCCGGGCCGCAGCGTGATTTTCGGATTGGACTTCTCCCTTAGAGAAAAGTAATCGCCGGCTACCATCGAAGATACGGCAGCATCCAACCCTGCAAGGCCACGAAGTCTGCAGATGTACTGGAGGACATGTGCACAAAGGACAATGGAAATTTGCTGTGATTGCAGCGATCGCAGCGGCGGTAATCGTGTTGGCCGCCTGCCCGCCCCGGGAAAGCATTGCCCGCATCAATCATGATCCGGGAAGGTTCGCGGGCCAGGAAATCACGCTTGCCGGACGCGTGACCAATTCATTCGGCGCGATGGGAAACGGCGTGTTCGAAGTGGATGACGGCACCGGCACCATGTGGGTGTTCACAGACCGATTTGGCATTCCCGGTCGCGACGGTAAAGTGGCGGTGACAGGAAGGATTGAGCAAGGATTCAGCTTCCACGGTCACAATTATGCTGTGGTTCTACGCGAAACGCAGCGAAGGCACGACGCTTATTAGTTTGGTTTTATCAAAAAGAAGAACGCGGCGGGAAATATACAATTTCCAGCCGCGTTAATATTTGATGCTAAAGATATTCCGAGTGGCAATATCTTATTCCGAGTGACCATATCGATGGATTAAATCGAACGGTCTAAACCGAACTTTTAAACCGAATATGACACGTTTTCGTCGCTGGCAATCTGCGCCAACGCTTGCGGGCCCGGTGCAGACTCAGCTGATTTAACGCCACGCCGCATTGCCACGATTCCCGTGCGAACCATTTCCACAACTCCGTAAGGGCGCAGCACTTCCAGCAGCCCGTCAATCTTGTCTTCTCCGCCGGTGATTTCAATGGTCAACGATTCAGGAGCTACGTCCACAACCCGCGCGCGAAATACGTTCGCGAGTTCCAGAACATGGGAACGGGCTTCATGCGTGGCTGCGACTTTAATCATTGCGAGGTCGCGCATCATCGCCGGTTCATTTGTGATGTTTTCCACCAGCAACACATTGACGAGTTTGTACAGGTTCGCTTCAATACGGCGTGCCTGGTCGTAGTCGGCATCCACCGTAATAGTCATGCGCGAAACTTCCGGCTTCTCGGTGCGGCCAACGGTTAAAGAATCAATATTGAAAGCGCGGCGGCGGAAGAGCGAAGCTACGCGCGTGAGCACTCCGGGTTTATTTTCGACGTGGACAACAAACGTATTCAGCATGTCTTATTCCTTGTAAAGCAATCCTCTTGAAACCTTTTGTCCTTTGAACCGGACGTTTTATTCGTCCGTCGCAGTCTCTTCCAGCGGATTCGGACGACGGATCATATCGTTCAACGCCGATCCGGCCGCCACCATCGGATAAACCGTGTCTTCCTGCTCAACTCTGAAGTCAAGCAACACCGGACCATGGTGCTTGCGAGCGGATTCAACAACAGGAACCACCTGCGACCGCTGCGTGATGGTCTCTCCGCGAATTCCGTAAGCTCCCGCGAGTTTGGCAAAGTCGGGACTCAACAGCGGCGTCGCGGCATAATTGCGCTCGTAGAAAAATTCCTGCCACTGCCGCACCATGCCAAGGTAGCCGTTATTGATGATCGCAATATTGATCTTCAAGTTTTCCTGAACAATAGTCGCGAGTTCCGGCATCGTCATCTGGAAGCCACCGTCGCCAACGATTACCCAGACTTCCGCATCGGGACGCGCTACTTTTGCGCCAATCGCGGCTGGTAAAGCAAATCCCATGGTTCCTAAGCCGCCGGATGTAATCAAAGACCGCGGCTGATCGTGTTTGTAATACTGCGCTTCCCACATCTGGTGCTGGCCTACATCGGTGACCACCAGCGCATTGCCCTTGGTCTGGCGCCAAATATCGTTGATGACATGCGCGGCATATAGATGTCCGTTGTCGGGCAAATTCTGAATATCGCGAACCGCTGAATCGCCTTTGAGTTTGTCGATGGAATCAAGCCACTCACTGCGATCAATGGACTCAACTTTCGGCACCAGCTTCTGCAACACTTCGCGCAGATCGCCCACCAGCGCGACATCCACTTTTACGTTCTTGTTGATCTCAGCGCGGTCAATCTCCACGTGGATTTTCTTCGCGTTAGGTGCGTAGGTTTTAAGGTTGCCAGTTACGCGGTCATCGAACCGCATACCTAGCGCAATAAGAAGATCAGCTTCCTGAATCGTATGATTGACCCAGGCTTCGCCGTGCATGCCCATCATGCCCAGATTCATGGGATGCGAAGCGGGCAGTGCACCCAATCCAAGCAAAGTCATGGCGACAGGAATGCCACCGCGCTCCACTAAGTCGCGCACTTCGCGCATGGCGCCGGAAATAATCGCGCCCTGGCCGAGTAGGATCACCGGCCGCTTGGAGCTCTGGATCAGATCAATAGCTTTCTTGTATTCCGCGTCTTCAGGAGAAAGATCAGGACGATAGCCCGGCAACTGCGGCTTGGCCGCCTCCCAATCAAATTCGCAGGAAGACTGCTGCGCGTCTTTTGTAATATCGATCAATACCGGTCCGGGACGTCCCGAACGTGCGACATAGAAAGCTTCGCGAATGGTGCGCGCGAGTTCATCGGCGCGAGTCACCAGATAATTGTGTTTGGTGATCGGCAAGGTGATACCGGTAATGTCGGTTTCCTGAAACGCATCGGAGCCGATGAGCTTGCTGCCAACCTGTCCGGTGATGCAAACGATAGGCGAAGAATCCATCATGGCCGTGGCAATGCCGGTAACCATATTGGTGGCACCGGGACCGGAGGTGGCAACCGCGACACCGACCCGTCCACTGGCGCGGGCAAAACCGTCCGCCATGTGGGTAGCGCCCTGTTCGTGGCGCACCAGAATGTGATGAATTTTGCTATGCTTGAGCGCGTCATACGCGGGAAGAATGGCCCCGCCCGGATAGCCGAAAACGGTTTGCACGCCTTCGCGTTCCAGACACTCCCAAAGAATCTCAGCTCCAATTTTTTTCATGATCAAATGTCCTACCAGCAGTTTGCTGGAAATAGTCCTATAAAGTACAGTCCAAGCGGCGAATAAGTGTTTACCGAATGGTTAGCTTTCTTACCAACAAACCGACCGGTCGGCTTGTTAAATATAGCAAACGTACTCTTGGCATACAAGCTTAATTTCTGTCACTAAGCTGCAAACAATCCTCTTTACAGCGTGTTTACACTCATCAAGCGAGGGAAATTCTATGAAAGACTTTCGATAGTTGTTCTTATTTAGTGCTTTAGCCTGGGGCGGCACCTAATCCGGCAAATTATCCACTCAATGTCCACATTTCGGGATCACACTTCGGCGAAAAGGGAGGACTGATTTATCTTAATGCCACGTTTGACGGGAAAAAATATATTCTTTTGCGTTCCTCATCTCAGCCATTGGTAATGCCAGGGGATTGCAATGCGAGAGTTATAAAGAGTGAGCATAAGAAGGGACTTCTTGTTTAGTGGGGTCGTTCCAACTGCTATTTCCAAGCGGAGACACACAAACCTATACGGTGGATGGCATATCGGAATGAAACGATAGAGGATATGTGATTTCGAGTCTCGAATCTCTGTGCCGGGATTTGTGGGGTTGTTGGAGGAACATTCGTTGTAGAGATGCATTCCTGGCATGTCGATAACAGCCTTCGTACAAAAGTCGGAGAACACGATCCCGAGTTAATAGTGACATAACCAATTGCGACCGATACCTATCTTCGATACAAACATCTTTGCAGACGTTCAGCGTGGGCAGATTTCACAGAGAGATTGGAATTTTCTTCTTCGTCATCGTCCTCGTCATGGTTGGCCTTTAAGCCAAGTAGCTGC
>DASXCC010000159.1:0-2907 GCA_036491415.1 Terriglobales bacterium
GCGGTTGGAGATGAAAGGCCAGAACTAAATACGGCCCGCAAGAAGCTGCTGGCTGAAAAAGCGTCGACTGCACAACCGTAAGACGCTCCCCTAAGTTGTCAACTATAAATGGCATCGACGCAGGGCTATTCCATCGCTACAATTAAGAACCGTATCACCCAGATACGCAGGCTCTATCCGCCAAGGCGGAGGGGCACTGGAGGACATCGTGAGTCTTGCCCCGATTGGCGCTCCGCGCCAGAAAATCACTACAGCTTCCCTGCAAGAAAAAAAACTCCGGCATGAGCCCATTACCTGCCTGACCGCTTACGACTACGCCAGCGCGCGCCTCGTGGACGAAGCCGGCATTGACATCGTGCTGGTAGGCGATTCGCTGGCCATGACCATGCTCGGCCACGAGAACACGCTTTCGGTCACCGTGGACGAGATGCTGCATCATCTGAAAGCCGCGCGGCGCGGGGTAAAGAATGCGCTGCTGGTCGTGGACATGCCCTTTGGGGCTTACCACGTGGGCACAGATGATTCGCTCCGAAATGCCATTCGGTTCGTGAAAGAGGGCGGCGCGGAAGTGGTGAAAATCGAGGGTGGCGAGAAACGCACAGACTTGATCCGCCGCGTGATTGACGCCGAAATTCCCGTCGCCGGACACATTGGACTCACGCCGCAATCGGTGAATGTGATGGGCGGTTACAAAGTGCAGGGCAAATCGCTCAACGATATTGAGCAGCTCATGCGAGATGCCGTAGCCTTGGATCATGCCGGAGTTGCCTTCCTCGTGCTGGAAGGGATCCCGCGCGAAGTTGCAGCCATGATCACGCAGGAAGTGCACACGCCGACGATCGGAATTGGCGCGGGCCCGGATTGCGATGGGCAGGTGCTGGTGTTTCATGACTTGCTCAATCTTAGTTTTCATCCTGCCGCAAAATTTGTGCGCCGTTTTGGCGATGCAGCGGCGGAAATTACCCATGCCGTGCAGGCGTTCCGGGCGGACGTTGAGGCGCGACAATATCCCAATGATTCGGAGTCCTATCATTTATCAAAGGAAACTGCGCAATCTTTGGAAACTGTACTGGAGCGCAAGCGGGCTTTGCGGCGGTAAATCACATTTCTTCGCAGGAAATACCTTCTAATCAAAATGAAAATCTGCCGAACTATTGCAGAGATGCAAGCTGCAAGTAGAGATGCTCGTGGCAAGAATCAGCGCCTGGGCTTCGCACCAACGATGGGCGCGCTGCATGAAGGGCATTTGTCGCTGGTGCGCGCGGCGAAAGCGCAAAGTGATGTTGTTGCCGCGTCCATCTTTGTGAACCCAACCCAGTTTGGCCCGCATGAAGATTTCTCCAAATACCCTCGAACGTTTGAACGCGATTCCGAGTTACTGAAAAACGAAGGTGTGGATTTGTTGTTTGCTCCTTCTGCGGATGAGATGTATCCGCAGGAAGCCGTAACGTGGGTCGCAGTCGAAGGACTGAGCGACAAACTGGACGGTCGATCCAGACCCGGCCATTTTCGTGGCGTTACCACCGCCGTCTCCAAGTTGTTTCATATTGTCGAGCCCGACGCAGCATTCTTCGGCCAAAAAGATGCCGTGCAGTTGGTGTTGATTCGCCGCATGGTCCGCGACCTTAATATGGCTGTAGAAATTGTCGGCTGCCCAATCATCCGCGAGGCTGACGGACTGGCGATGAGTTCGCGCAATGCGTATCTGAGCGCACAAGAAAGAAAATCGGCTCTCGTGTTGAGCCGCATTTTGCAAGAGATCAAGCAGCGCTTTGATCGCGGCGAACGGGATAGCACAATGCTTTTATCCGCAGGAATGGAAATCTTTAACCAGGAACCAGGAGCGCGATTGGATTATCTGGAAATCGTCGATCCGGAAACACTCGATTCTTTGCCGATAATCACCGGAAAAGCATTAGTCGCCATCGCAGCGTATGTGGGTACTACGCGGCTCATTGATAACGAAATACTTCAAAAAACTATTTAAGAAATTCGCTCATCTTTGAGTTCCTCTACTGGCTTGAAGTACAACCAGCGCAGCAGGAAATATCCGACCAAGTTTTTATCCTTCCCTTTGCTATTTATTGAATTTCAGTGATCCCGAAACAAACGCACTCCCCGCCACAATAAAGCGAAACGGATGGTCGATTGCCTTCGTAATTCCAATGCGTTTCGTTGCGAGCACTTTCGGTGCGGGAAATCCATCATCGGCCACAAACAGATCAGATTTCAGATCCGTCAAATCTTTTTCATTGTCGCGATCTCGCGTAATACCGAACGCTTCCGCCAATCGGCCCGGACCGCTGGTTAACTTCGGCAAATCGCGCGGACTTGTAATCTCCATACAGCGCGCTCGCGCCATCTCTTCAATTCCCAGCAAGGGTTCTACGGCGCGGAATAAAATCCCCGCTCCAGTTCCATCGGGCAAGCAGGAAACATTCAGACAGTAATGATTTCCGTAGATGAAATAGACATACACATATCCGGGAGGCCCAAAAAGAACGGCATTGCGTTTGGTGCGACCGGCGGAGGAATGGGCTGCTGGATCATCTTCGCCAAGGTAGGCTTCCACTTCCACGATCCGGCCAACCAAAAGTTTTCGGCCTTGGCGGCGAACCAAAACTTTCCCCAACAGCTCGGGGCTTACAATCCGCGGATCGCGATCAAAGAACTTTCTGGGAATGGAGCGATAGGCTTTTTCAGCAGAACCCAAATTTAAGCCGCGCCTTTCATGGCTGTCTTCAGGTATTCCAGCACTTCCTCGGCGTGGCCTTCCGGCTTCACTTTGCGGAAGACGTGAATAATCTTGCCGTCCGGGCCGATCACAAATGTCGTCCGCGCCACGCCTTTCACCTTCTTGCCATACATGTTTTTATCCACGACCACGTCGAAGGCGTTGCAGATCGT
>DASXCC010000160.1:0-9733 GCA_036491415.1 Terriglobales bacterium
GCAAAAATAAAAAGCGGACTAAGACTTCGCCCGCTTCCCGCGTTTCCGGCTCCAAGGTTTAGTGAATCGTTTCTCCCACTTTGCCAGTAAGTTCGGCAAATGTGAGGCGTTTTCCTGCGATTTGAGAGATCGCTAGATCGAAGCGGCCAGCATCATCCAGTTCTTTGCGATTGTTATATCGAAACATTTGCTCATCAAGGTAACGAAACAAATGAAACGGCTCCACGCTAACGTAGGTTCCCGCGATGCCGCGCTTGAGAAGAGACCAGAAGTTCTCAAGACCGTTGGTATGCACGCGGCCATCTACGTACTGTTCCGCGTGGTCTACGACTTGATGAGCGTAGTCAACTTCCAATCCGATGTAGGACTTCAGGGCATCGGAGTAGAGTGCAGAGCCAGCGGTGACATGCTTGCGTACCTGCTCTTGCAATGCAGTCCGCTTGCGGTTGGGCACGACCGTTGCGCGAACCTTGCCCCCGCGTTCCAAGATTCCCATGACTGCGGTCTTGTCCTTGGTTCCGGTTGCGGTGATGCGGCGCTTGCGTTCACTCATGTGCATGTTCCGCGCCTTCCCGCCGATGAAGGTTTCGTCCACTTCAACTTCGCCACCGAGTTTGCTTCCAAAGAAATCGTCCTGCATCGCAAGACGAATGCGGTGAAGCATGAACCATGCCGACTTCTGAGTCACCTTTACGTCACGCGCAATCTCATAGCTGCTGATACCGTTCTTGCAGTTGGTGACCAGCCAAGTTGCGGTAAGCCATTTGTCGAGAGGAATGGGCGAATCTTCCATAACCGTACCGATCTTGATGGAGAACTCGCGCTTCGCGTGATGTTTCGCACAAGTCCAAGTGCGGCGCTTCTCGCTGAATTTAACCGTCTCGCAACCGCATGTAGGACATACCACCTTGCCATCTGGCCAGCGCCGGATAGCGAGATAGTCGATGCAGTTATCGGGATTCGAGAAATAGACGATTGCTTCTTGCAAACTTTTGGGTTCGGTCATGGACTTGTTCTCCATGTACAGAACTATACCCAAAAACCGTGGTCGAGTAAACTATATTATCGCCCAAATTTGATGCCCCTTTTCTGCGACATTGCTTTGCCGGTGCCGCTGGATACGGTTTTCACTTACAGCATCCCTGAAAATCTGCATCCAGTCGTTGGCGGACGTGTGCTTGTTCCCTTCCGGCAGCAGCGATTGTCCGGCATCGTCACAAAACTTCACGACGAAAAACCTGCGGTAAAAACCAAAGACATTTTGCGGGTAATTGACGATGTCCCGGTGCTCGATGAGCAACTCTTAAAACTGGGCAAGTGGATTGGTGAGTACTATCTTGCCCCCATTGGCGAAGTTTTCCGCACCATGCTCCCATTAAATGCGGAATTCAAAAGATCCATTGGATATCGCATTGCCGAGGCCGGCCAGAATGCACTCTATGAAGCTGGCACCGTCGGCTCTTCGCTGCGTTCGCACAAAACGCCCGAAGATCAAATGGTGGAGATGCGGGTGCTGGAGTATCTGGCTAACGATGAAATGGTGAAAGAGGAAACTTTGCGGGCGGGCACGCGCGCCAGCAAAGCTCTGCTAGCGGGCATGGTGCGGAAGAGCTGGATTACGCGGCAGGATTTGTCAGACACCCAGGATGCGGCACGAACGGTAAAAGTCGCCGTACTTCTTTCGTCGGAAGGCAAACTGAACGAGAACCAAAGAACTTTAATTGAGGCGCTGGCTTCGGCGGGAGGAAGAGTTGCGGTTGCGCATTTGCGAGAGCTCGACATCCCGCGCACAACTTTAAACACACTGGCAAAGCGCGGCCTTGTTGAATTGATTGACGGGCCTGCCGATTTCACAATTTCTCGTGTCGCGGCACGGAAGTCGCCATTTGATTTCCAATTCAATCCCGACCAACAAAAAGCTCTGGAACAAATCAAACAGAATATTGATAAGCGGAAGTTCGCCGGCATGTTGCTTCATGGCGTTACCGGATCTGGAAAAACCGCGGTTTACATGGCGGCTATGCGATCGGTGCTGGATACCGGACGTTCTGCCATCCTGCTGGTGCCGGAGATTGGCTTAACCCCGGCAGTCGCGGCGGACCTGCATCAGACGTTCGGCAATGAAGTGGCTATTCTGCATTCGGCGTTGTCCGATAAGGAACGCGCCGAGCAATGGCATCGCATCAAGTGCGGAGAAGCAAAAATTGCCGTGGGAACGCGTTCGGCAGTGTTCGCTCCGGTGTCCAATCTAGCGCTGATCGTTGTGGATGAAGAGCATGATTCTTCCTACAAGCAAGAGGAAATGCCACGCTATCACGCTCGCGACGTAGCCGTTATGCGCGCGAAGATGGCGAATGCCACAGCTGTACTGGGATCGGCAACGCCCTCGCTCGAGTCTTATTTCAACGCGACAAAAAATAAATATACCCTGCTCGAAATGCGCGACCGCGTGGAGCAGCGTCCTTTGCCGGAAGTTGAAATTATCGACATGCGCATTGAGTTCCAGGAGACTGGACATGACCAGGTAATTTCACGGAGACTCGCGGAAGAAATTCGCGAACGATTGGAGCTTAAAGAACAAGTCATGGTGCTGCTCAACCGCCGCGGATATTCGCCCGTTGCGCTATGCCGCGCCTGCGGAAAGACGCTGGAATGTAAGAATTGCGCCATTGCGCTTACACATCACAAGCGTTCGAAACGCATGGAGTGCCATTACTGCGGATTCATGGCTCCTGTTCCAAAAACTTGCGTCCACTGCGGCAGCGAGTACGTTTATTTCATCGGCACTGGATCGGAAAAGCTGGAAGAACTGCTGCACGGCATGTTTCCGCAGGCGCGCATTGGCAGGCTCGATCGTGACACGGTCCACAGTCATCAGGATTTCGAAAGAACCCTCGCCGCGCTCAACAGTGGCGAACTTGATTTGCTTGTCGGCACGCAGATGATCGCCAAAGGCCATGACATTCATGGGGTAACGCTGGTGGGTGTTGTCGGCGCGGACATGGCGCTGGGATTCCCGGATTTTCGCGCGGCGGAACGAACGTTCCAATTGCTCACGCAAGTCGCCGGGCGCGCCGGGCGCGGCAAAACTCCGGGCAAAGTCGTATTGCAAACTTATTTTTCTGATCATTACGCGGTGCAGTATGCAGCCGCCCATGATTTTCAAGGTTTTTACGACAAGGAACTCCGCTTCCGCAGCTGGATGCATTATCCGCCATACAGCGCGTTGGCAAACGTTCTGGTGCGGAGTCCAAAGTTAAATGAGGCGCTGGATTGGTCAGGCGCGTTGGGCCAATGGTTTGAGAAAACGCGCCACGAAGGAGTGCGCGTGCTGGGGCCATCGGCTGCACCGATTCTCCGATTGAAGCAGGATTACCGCTATCACTTTGTGCTGAAATCGCCCAGTCGGGAAAAATTAAATTCGCTTCTGCGGGCCATGCTGGCTTTCACCGCGCAACGAAAGATCCCGCGAACACAGTTGATCGTGGATATGGATGCTTTGTGGCTGATGTAATGCCTAGGTTTCTGAAGTCTTTTCTTCCAGAATTTCCCGGACTTTTCTGGCAAGCGATCCGATCGTGAATGGTTTCTGGATCAATTGCACTCCGCGGTCTAACACCCCGTGGTGAACGATCGCATTTTCCGTATAGCCGGACATGTAAAGCACCTTGAGTTTCGGCTGGGCCGATAACAATTGGGTGGAAAGAGCACGGCCGCTCATACCGGGCATGACCACATCCGTGAGAAGCAAGTGGATTGCGCCTTTATGTTGGGCAACGAGTTCGAGCGCTTCATTTCCATTGCTGGCGGCGAGGACGGAATATCCGCTCGAGCCCAAAACTTCACAAATGAATTCGCGCAACAGCTTGTCATCTTCAACAACAAGAATAGTTTCAGAACCGGTGGGACTTTGGAACGCAACCGGTTGCAGAAAGATAGGCTCGGGTTTCGCTTCGACAAGAGGAAGATAAATTTTGAAGGTCGCGCCCTTCCCCATTTCGCTGTACACCCACACGTAACCGCCACTCTGGTTGACGATGCCATACACCGTCGCGAGTCCGAGGCCTGTGCCTTTGCCGGAAGCCTTGGTGGTAAAGAACGGGTCAAAGATTTTGGATTGAATTTCTTTATCGATTCCAACACCTGTGTCGCTGATGGCCAGCATGACGTATTTGCCCGCAACCGCAGCTGTGTGGCGGTTAATGTAAGAAGCATCGAGCTCCGCATTTGCGGTTTCGAGAATTAATTTTCCACCTTCGGGCATCGCGTCTCGCGCATTCACCGCCAGGTTCATGATGACGCGTTCCATTTGCGCGGGATCGGCTTTCACGGAGCCAAGATTCGAATCGAGCTTTACGCTGATTTCCACATCTTCTCCGGCCAGGCGCTCGAGCAACTGCTTCATTTCCACAACTACGGAATTCAAATTGATAATGCGCGGCTGCAGAACTTGTTTCCGGCTGAAGGCCAAAAGTTGCTGCACTAGACGCGCCGCGCGATTGCCAGCCTCCACCATACGCTGCACATAGCGCCGTTCCGCGGCTTCGGGAGACAAAGTTTGCAGAGTCTGTTCTCCATATCCGAGAACGACACCGAGAATGTTGTTGAAGTCGTGGGCCAAACCTCCGGCGAGCCTGCCGATGGCTTCCATTTTTTGTGATTGCGCCAGTTGCTGTTGTGTCCGCCCCAGTTCTTCTTCAGCCAGCTTGCGCAAAGTAATGTCGTTCGAGACACCGAGCAGTTGGCTTACGCTATTTCCAGATCTAGTAAGCGGCACCTTATAAGTTTGGAACCAATGTGTTTCTCCCGTGCGGACTTCGCTGACCGGCTCCTCTGGAATGAACTTTGCTTTACGGGAGGAAATCACCGACTGATCGTCGCGGCGGAAATTTTCCAGCTCATCGGTATTTTTGTTGAAGTCGCTATCCAGCTTGCCAACCATTTCCTCGGGAGTGGTTCCGTATAGGTCCGCGAGAGCTTTGTTCGCGAGAGTGAATTTTCCGTCCCAGCTTTTTACGAAAATCAGGTTCGGATTCGTATCAATGACAGTGCGCAGAAATTCCCGTTGCTGCTGGACATTTTGCTCCGCCTCCTCGCGCCTTACCGCTTCCATGATCATGTTGCGGTTGACTTCATCCAGCTGGGAAACACGCCGGGAAATCCTGGAACCAAGCTCTTCATTGATCTCCTGCAGACGCATTTCAGCATTGCGGCGCTGTTTGAGCTGGTGCTCGAGTCCTATGAATGCTACGGCTAAAAGCAGCATTCCCAGCACACCCGTGGAGGCAATGAAGAGTTTGCTGGTGCTGCTTGCTTTGCTCGAGATATTCTCGCGCGCGACGAGCACTTGGGCTTCTTTCGTTTTCAGGCTGTCGAAGCTTTGCGACAACATGCCATCGAGCTGGCGCAAATTGCGCATCGCCCCAGGCCGGGCGGCAGAAGAAGCCGGAATGATTTGATTCAATTTGTCCAGGTGTTCATGAGAAAAACGGTCAATTGCGTCAATGCGGAATTGCTGCGTAGGATCGTCTGCGATTGCGCCATGAAGCGCGCTGAGTTTTGTAGGGATCGTAGTTGTAACTTTTTGCAGCGCGTCCGCGTAACTATTGTCGCCAGTCAATACATAAGCATCTGCTAACGATGTTGTTTCCTGAAGAGTCGCTTGCAGGTCGTCAATGGACGCAATTACAGAATCGGTATGAGAAACCCAGTTGAGGTCAGTAATCAACCTTTGCGTTTCCCGATAGGCCGCTGTAGCGCCGACACCGAGCAATAGAACAGACGCGGCAAAGAGAACCCAAATAATCCCGCTTTTCATTGGCGCGAAAAGAATGAAAACTCCGGGGGAAACTTGCGGCCTAAAAATCGCTGCAAAGCAGTCCCGAAAGCAGAGTATAGCCGAAATATAATTTGCGAGACACAGAGGCAGTTTGTTCCGTTATTAGAACAACAGTGTTCATTGATTGGCCGAAATAAAGATTACAAAAAATTACAAAACCTTATTGAATTTGAAAAGCGCACTGTACCGAAGCAGTCACAGCTATTTTTTCCGGATGTGACATGGGCGGTGGTGGAGGCGGGGGTCCAGCTTGGCGACGTTGCCAAAAAGCTCCCTCAAAAGCAGCAGAGTTGGAGGCGCCAGCATCCAACGATACTAGCTGTGCAACGCCAGACAATTGGCTTACATCGAGACTCATATATTTCAATGCACCCAATTTTTGACCCTTTTGTTCCAGTGCAATGCTGGCGCGTCCAATCGCGTGTCGCATGGCATCGGCCACAGCCTGTTTTTTCGCGGCTTCTTCATCGTCCAGGGAATACTCTAGAGAGCGGAAATCGGCGACTCCATCTTCCACCGAACCATCAAGGATCGTACCGATTTTCGAAAAGTCATGAATGCGCAATGTCAGCTGACCCTGCACGGTATAAGACCGCGCGTTTTTCTTGCGATCCCCTGTGTAGATAGGATTAACGGTCAATGTTCCTGAAGAAATATCTTCCTTTCGCAATCCATTGCGCTCCGCAAGATCCACGATACGTTGCATGGAAACACCAGCGGTGTCATAAGCGTGTTTCAGATCTTTGTCTTGAGCGAAGACATCGAAAGTCATAGTGGCCAAATCCGGATCAGCTTTATATGTTCCTTGTGCTTGCACTACTAGCGTATCGGCGATGAACTTCAATTCGGGCGTTTGTGCTACCAACTGTACTGAGTAGATGAGAACTAAAACTCCAACAAGAGGAAGTCTCTTCACTGTATTACCTCCAAGAAATCTCTCGTGGGTATAGCACCATCGGAGGCCACGAACAATTCAACAGTTTGGTTACAACAAAAAAGGCACGGTCATGAACCGTGCCTTTTTGCTGATTAGATCAGCAATTTATCGTCCGGCCATAGCAGGCTGGTGCGCGGAGCGAAATGCTTCATAGCGCTTATTGATTTCATCCCAGTTCACGGATCCCCACCAAGCGGTGAGATATTCGGCGCGGCGGTTGTTGTACTTCAAATAATAGGCATGCTCCCAAACATCGTTGCCCATAATGGGAAACATTCCCTGAGAAATTGGATTGTCCTGGTTCGGGGTGCTGATGATTTGGAGTTCGCCGTTGGATTTGCCCGCAAGCCAGGCCCATCCGGAACCGAATTGCTTGGTCCCAGCATCATTGAATTTTGTCTGTAGGTCCTTAAAGCTGCCAAAAGTTTTGCCGATGGCTTCCGCGATGGGGCCAGTGGGATCGCCTCCACCTTTCGGCTTCATGATCGTCCAGAACATGGTGTGATTCACATGGCCGCCGCCGTTGTTGCGGACAGCGCCGCGAATGTCTTCCGGAATGGCATTCAGATCGCGGATTAAATCTTCGGCACTCTTGGACTGCAGATTCGGATATTTTTCCAAAGCCGCATTCAAATTTTTCACGTATGCAGCGTGGTGCATATCGTGATGCAGCTTCATGGTCTGGGTGTCAATGATCGGCTCCAATGCCGAATAGTCGTAAGGCAGGGGGGGAAGTTCATGCGCCATAATTGTCCTCCAGCTCTTTCTGATGACAAGAATTTATATAAAGTTTCAGCTCGTCCCCTTCAATTATAGATGGTCTAGGGAACTTACGGGTAAAGGTGTACTCGCCACAGCGCGGCTATTCCAGGACGCTATCGTCCAATTTCTTTTTGCCCCAATCGGCTGCGGCTTGCAAGAAGGCGAGAACCAAAGGATGAGGTTTGCCAGACTTGGAACTCAGTTGGGGTTGAAACAAAGTAGCAACAAAAAACCGGTGCGTAGGCGACTCCATGGCACGAATTTCACCTTGCGCGCCGCGGGCGACAACTGGAAATCCTGCTTCCATCGTGGCCCATTCGAACTCGGGATTCACTTCGAAATTGCAGAAAAATTCTTCGGAGACCACGTCTTTCCCGTAAAACGATTGCAGATACGATCCCGGACGCAGGCGAATTTCGGGAACTACTCCGGAAAGCTTTGGCGCGCCCTTTGCCTGATCGGGAACCGCGCATGCCACCGGATAGATGACGATATTTTTTGATCCGGAATTGTTCTCGGCGGAATCGGCGTCCTTGATGTTCAGGACATTGCGGGCACATTCGATCAGCGCGTATTGAAATCCTCCGCAAGTTCCCAGAAACGGCCAATCCCGTTCACGCGCGAACTGAATTCCCTTCAACATCCCATCGAAGCTTTTGTAAGGACTTCCCGGCGCGGCCCAAATGCCGTCGAACGCTTCCAGCTTTTTTTGGGCATCCGGATCAAGAAGCGACGGCGTGGGGATCCATTCGGATTCCACGGAAATACCTAACTTCTTCACTGCATGTTGCAGGCAATCGTTGGTGGCATGGTGTGAGCGAAACTCGGTGTTGAAGTCGCCCAGAATGCCTATTCGCACTGCGTCGGTCACGTCTGCATTGTAAAGGACGCGCCTGGATTTATCGTGCATAGGAGGTGAACAGGAAGGTGACAGAGGAATAAACTGCAACGCGACGCCAGTGCGCCCGTGAATTTTTAACGGGACAGAAAGACCCGCGAAAACGTTTGCGCGGGTCTTCCCGAGAGAAAAACTATTGC
The DNA here is from genome assembly GCA_036491415.1 of Terriglobales bacterium. GTDB lineage: Bacteria > Acidobacteriota > Terriglobia > Terriglobales > Acidobacteriaceae > JAICKN01. The sequence continues at coordinate 8,577 of DASXCC010000160.1, forward strand.
TTTAACTAGCAGCCGATCTATGCGCCAACAGCTTGCCGGTGTTGCTGAAAGCACTCGCGGCAAAATATCGGTCGTCCTTGCGTCGGCCTAAAAGGAACTGTCGTTTCTTTGTTGCATGAAGAACATACGGCGGTGGTCTCTACCCGCACAGCACTCGGTTTAGCGCCTCCGCTCACCATTGACACTCTTTTGGTTTTGCATCCCCGACAACGCTTCGGTTCGTTCTTGAATTGTTTATCGTGGAAGAAAAGTTGTTCTCCAGCCGTGAAAACGAAATCAGATCCGCAATCCACACACTTTAATACTTTGTCTTGGAATTCCATTTGAGAGTGCTCCCCTTTAACGAATCCAGCGCAAAATACGCACAAAGGCGCACGATTGCACAGGTTTTACGCACCCCCTCAATTGTTTGGAACAGTACAGCCCCTTGGGTTCGGCCCACCCGCGTCAAGAGACACGGGCACAACACTTACTACTATCAATCCAAGCAGAGATCCCTTAGCCGGATTCAGCTGTATAAGGAAAAGGGCCGGCCGGGGAAGTGGTCGGCCCTTGTTATTATTCTTGTTCTTTTCTCGCCTTTTTACGGCTGCGCTTTCGCGCTAAAGCTTCCTTTACACGCTTCTTTTCGCCCGGCTTCAAGTAGAAGGAGTGACGTTTTACTTCCTTAATAATGTCCTCCTGCTGTACTTTCCTTTTGAAGCGGCGAAGAGCGTTCTCGAGGGACTCGCCCTCTTGAATTCTCACCTCGGCCAACTGATACACCCCCAGACCCGTCCTAGTTGGAACCGTTCTAGTTATGCCAAGCTTTGCGCCGCAAGTCAAGCACTAATGCGCAATAGCGCACATATGTTTAGCTTTTATCAGTCGAAAATGCCAGCTTTACGGGAGTTTTACCTTAAAAAACCGCCTTTAGCGACAACTCCAATTGTCGCGCCGCGTAAGCATCCAGAGGCTTCATGAAATTAGCGGTCTGCTGAAAATACGCTGGATAGTTGGTCGCACCGATGGATTTATCCGTGAGAACGAACGAAGCGGCTGCGGTTTGGAATCCGTTCTGGACAGAAAGTATTTTCGGATTTTCGTGGTTCATCAGGTTAAAAGCATTCACCATCAAGGTGAGTTTGAGGCGCGGCAGCGACAGGATTTGTTTTCCG
>DASXCC010000161.1:0-14103 GCA_036491415.1 Terriglobales bacterium
CTTGCCAAGGATGCAGCCAGCGCTAGTACATCCCGAGGATTGGCCGTCTCCATCGTGACGCGACTCAACAAACGTTCGAGATCCAGAATTCCATCCAAGCCTCGCCGGACATCTTCGCGAAGCACGGTTTCTTTGATTTGCGCGGTGACTGCATCCGAACGCAGATTGATTTCGCTACTCTCAATGGATGGCCGCAGCATCCACGCGCGCAGCAGCCGCTTGCCCATGGGCGTACAGGTCGCGTCGATGGAGCGGAATAGAGTTACTCCCGCATCGTTTCCAGCAAATAACGGCTCGATGAGCTCCAGATTGCGGACTGTAACCGCATCGAGTACCAGGCAATTCTGCCGTTCGTAAAAACCGATGCGATCCACGTGGCCAAGCGTTCCGCGCTGCGTGGAGCGGACGTAATAAAGGATCGCGCCGGCGGCCGAAGCCGCTGCGGGCTTACCGGCCAGCCCAAATCCTTCAAGGGATAGAACTCCAAACTGATTTTCTAAAAGCGGAACGGCATGATCGGGAGAGAAAATCCAATCATCCAGCGGAGTGGAAGCAAAACCCTTTGTGCTGCTGAAGGTCTGGGCATCCGCCGCATCAAAGAGGGGCGCAGAAGAACCGTAGAGTAGCTCCTTTGGGCGTAACTGTTGAAGTTCTTCTTGAATTCTTCGACCGGCATCGGCGCCGTGAAATTCCGTGGCGCGAAACTCTCCCGTGGAGAGATCAAGCGCAGCAAAGCCCACGCGGTCATCCACCTGCGCCAAGGCTGCCAGAAAATTATTCTCTTCCGAGCTGAGCAAGGAATCGGCAGCAGTTCCGGGCGTCATGACGCGCGTGACTTCGCGGCGCACAAGTTTCTTGGCCGCGCTGGGAAGTTCCATCTGCTCACAGATGGCGACTTTGAATCCCTTGCGGATCAACTTGGAAATGTAATTTTCCGCGGCATGGTAGGGAACGCCGCACATGGGAATCGCAATCCCTTTTTCTTTATTCCGCGAAGTGAGGGTGATTTGCAATTCCTTCGCGGCAACGATTGCGTCATCAAAAAATAGTTCGTAGAAGTCGCCGAGGCGAAAAAAGAGCAGGGCCGTGGGATGGTCTTTTTTGATCGCGGTATATTGCCGCATCAACGGCGTGGAGGGCTCAGTCATTTCGCTTCAGGCAGGCTGGTGCGCGGATTATAACAAAGGCCAGGGCCGATATCAGCGTTGGAAATCACAGCTTGAGCCGCTACTTTGCTTTTATATCTTCGCGCTTGGCGGCAGATTCGAGCGGACGCATAGGCTCGGTCATGCGGACGGGATCGAGGATTTCGTTGATTTCTTTTTCGCTCAACAATTTCTGGTCGCGGGCAATTTCGATGATGGAGCGCCCGGTAGCAACAGCTTCCTTGGCAATTTCCGCGGCCTTCGCGTAACCAATATAAGGATTCAGCGCGGTTGCCAATGAGATAGTGGCCTGCACATAAAAGTCACAGCGATTTTTGTTCGCCGTCAGGCCAGCAATGCACTTGTCAGAAAGTTGCCGCAGCATGTTGGTCAGGATGGTGATGGAACGCATCACGCTGTACGACATCGTAGGCATCATGACGTTCAGTTCGAGTTGTCCGGCTTGCACGGCCATGGCAACCGCTACGTCATTGCCGACCACCTGGAAAGAAACCATTGCCGCAAGTTCAGGAATGACTGGATTGATCTTGCCCGGCATGATGGATGATCCCGGTTGCAGCGCAGGCAGGTTGATTTCAGCGAAACCTGTGTTCGGCCCCGAAGAGAGCAAGCGAAGGTCGTTCGAAATACGAATCACTTCCAGCGCTAGATTTCGCAGCGCCGAAGACACGCCTGCCATGGCAAGGTTCGATTGCATGGCATAACGCATGTCATCGACAGGTGCGAGCTTTTGTTTTGAGATGTGTGCCAGTTCGGCGATGGCTTTTTCGCGATAATCCGGGTGAGTATTGATGCCGGTTCCAACGGCCGAGCCTCCGAGGCCGAGCTCGCGCAAATATTCCGCAGCGGCGCGAATGGATTCTTTCGAACGGCGAATCGCTCCCGCATAGGCAGTAAATTCCTGACCCAGGCGCATGGGAACGGCGTCCTGCATATGAGTGCGCCCGGATTTCAAAATATCGTGGAACTCTTTCCCTTTTGCATCGAGCGCATTAACCAGCCCATCAAGTATGGCGTAAAGTTTCTCCAACTCAAGCAGTGCCGCAAGGCGCATGGATGTCGGAAACACATCATTGGTCGATTGCCCGTAATTAACATGGTCGTTGGGGTGTACAACCGCATAATCTCCAAGTTTGCCGCCAAGAATTTCGATAGCGCGATTGGCAATCACTTCATTGCTGTTCATGTGGAAGCTGACGCCCGCGCCGGCTTGGAACACATCGACAACAAATTCTTTGTCCCACTTGCCATCCTGCACTTCTTTTGCAGCCTGAATAATCGCATTGGCGCGCTTTTCGTCAACAAGCCCGAGAGACTTGTTGGCCTCAGCCGCTGCCTGTTTCACCATGCCAATGGCGCGAATGAGCGTGGGGTGAGCGCGCATCTCGGAAATCGGATAATTCTCCACTGCCCGCGCCGTCTGAATGCCGTAGTAAACGTTCGCGGGAATATCTTTGGTGCCGATGGAATCTTTTTCGCTGCGCGTCGCTGAATTCGCTGTCATTTCGCTCCTGATACTGGCTTCAATGCAAAAGTTTGATGGGAGAAAACTAAAAATTATACCAAGCTGAAAGCAGAGAAGGCGTGCGCTGAATGCTAGAATCTCTTTCCTACGAATGCGAAGCCTGACTGTAGGCTTCTTTCGGATAGATCCGTGACTACCACCCCCACTATCGAAACCCTGCCTCGAGCTCAGGTGCAACCGTCTGAAGATCTTCGCTCGGATGTTGTGGTCATTGGCGCGGGACCGACCGGCTTAGCCTGCGCCATTGAAGCGCAACGTGCGGGACTTAAAGTTACCGTCATTGATAAAGGTTGCGTCGTAAATTCACTCTACAACTATCCCGCGAGCATGACGTTTTTTACGACGCCTGAGTTGCTGGAGATCGGCGACATCCCCTTCACAACAGCCCGGCAAAAACCGACCCGCGAAGAAGCTCTTGAATATTATCGTTTAGTTGCCCACCACTACCGCCTCAATATTCAGCAATACCAGTGGGTGAAAACCGTTACCGGGAAGGACAACGAATTTCATATCTGTACGACCGACAAATTGGAGCGTATTTATGACTACCAGACTCGTAAGGTGATTGTGGCGACCGGCTATTACGATCTGGCGAATCAGCTCAATGTGCCGGGGGAAGCATTGCCCAAAGTTTTCCATTACTATCGCGAACCACATCCTTTTTATGACAACGATGTGCTGGTGATCGGCGGCAAGAATTCCTCCGCGATTGCCGCGCTGGATCTATGGCGGCACGGCGCACGCGTGACTGTGGTGCATCGGGGTCCCGCAATGCATGCGCACGTGAAATATTGGATTCTTCCGGACATTGAAAATCGCATCAAGAACAAAGAGATCGTGGCTTACTTCAAAAGCACCGTGAAGGAAATCACCGCCGACTACGTGCGTTTAGTTACACCGCAGGGAGAAGTCGAGGTCAAGAACGATTTCGTTTTCGCCCTAACGGGCTACCACCCCGACTATGATTTCCTGCGATCCATGGGGATTGAGATTTCTCCCAATCATTGCCGCCCGGTATGTGATCCGTTGACCCTCGAAAGCAACGTGCCGGGTATTTACGTCGCGGGCGTGATTGTTGCCGGTTCCCGCACCAATGAAATTTTTATTGAGAATGGCCGCTTCCATGGGCGGCAGATCGCGGAAGATTTACGAAACAAGTTCTTCGCGACTTCATAAGTCCATCGCCTTAAGTCAGCTTACAGAAATGTACTAACTATTTTGCGTCTGGGCATCTTCCCAAACAGAATACAAGGTACGAGAATGTCGTTCTGGAGGTTGAAGTGTCTCGCTACTTCGTATTGCTGCTTCTTGTCTTGAGTTGTATTCCTGGCTCGCTCTTTGCCGAAAATAAAATCCTTGCGGAAGTAAAAATTGAACCTGCCACTGGCGCGGAGAAAAATGCCGGCGTGTGGGTGGATGGACAGTATTTGGGATACGTGAAGGAATTAAAAGGAGACAAGAAAATCCTGCTCATGCCGGGAAAACATGAAGTTTCTTTTCGGGAGCCTTGGTACAAAGACGATACCCAGGAGTTGCTGCTTGAGCCCGGCGAGGTCCACACAATCCAGCTGACATTGGTTCGCACTGACACGGCTGCTGACAAAGCTGCGGCGACCTCGGAACTTAAGATCGAAGCGACGCCCGATCGCGCAGCGGTCTTTGTTGACGAACAATTCTTAGGACATGTGGATGAATTCGGTGGCGTGGGGAAAGCGCTGCTGCTGATTCCTGGTCAGCATAAGATTCGTATCGCACTGCCCGGCTATCAACCCTTCGAGACAGTCGTGAATCTTCGCGATCACCAGAAGATGAAGATCGAAACTCAGCTCGTTAAGGGAAGCATTACCGAGCAAGGGTCTTCTGTCGGCAATAACTAAAAATCGGCAACAACTAATCGCTGCTCGATGGCCCGTGACCAGAGCTGATGCCGATCATTTCTTGCCGAAGATCTTGTCGATTTTCGCCGCCACAATAAAATCACTTTCGCTGAGGCCATTGATGGCGTGCGTCCACAAAGTGATTTCAACCTTGCCCCATCCAAGCAAAATGTCGGGATGATGGCCTTGCTCTTCCGCGACTGCTCCTACGCGGTTCACAAACTCCAGCGCCTGCTTGAAATCAGGAAAGGTAAAGTTACGCGTGATGTGTTGCTCGTTCGTCACCTTCCACTGCGGCACCTGAGCATGAATCGCTTCGAGTTCTTTTCCTTTGAGCGCAGGTGTATCTCCACGACATGGAACGCAGGTTTTGCTCGCTAGATCAGCCATAATGTCTCCAAAAGTTGAATGCTATTCAGATGCAAGAATCGTCGTTTGCGGCGCGCCGGAATTGTTGAAGTATTTCTTTAACCAGATTAAATAGCCCAGGAATAGAACGCCGTAAGTAAGGCCAAACCATACGAGGGCCTTTGAATGTGTAATCGGACTGGAGTTCAGAACCCTCAATTCTTGCGAGGACATTCCGAGTTTCACATACGCATTCATCAGGTCATTACGGAGAGTTGTAATTATCACGGAAAGAATCGCCAAGACTCTTACGATGAGCGCGACATACCAGCCAGAAAGCTGGACTCTGTAAAACGCCCAGGCTAAATAAAAGTCCGCACACGCCATGAGCACCAGGATTATGCACGCCGGTATCCCGACAAGATAAGTTCCGAAGAACGGAAACAATCGCGCAACCAAGGCGGCAGGAATACTCATGCATCCGCTGGCAAGGAAAAATAAACTCGCCGCCAGAATTGGCAGGGGCGCACGTTCCGTCCAGCGTTCTACAGGATCTTTATGACGGCAGGTCTCCCAAACATCTTTCTTACGATAAAAAGTCAGAAAAATGATCGGCAAAACGATCAAAAATATCGCGAGAAATATGACTGCGAAGGTCAGAATTACAGCCATAAATACTGGCGGCGGTTCTTGCCCGCCAGGAGCTTGACGCATGGCAAGCTTCATAGTCACCGGCAATACAGCCGTGACCGTAATCGTGCCTAAAATCCCGCTGATCAGCCACACATAAGAAAGAATCAACGTCAGCGCATACGCCCACCTTTTAGCTTGCACCGACCCGATGCCCAATACGATTAAAATTATTGCAACGATCAGGTATTCGGTTACGACAATCAATTGACGTCCAATTGGTATCGATATGCCGCTAATTCCTTTTGACATTACAAACCCGAACAACGCCAGCGGTACCATCAGCGCGCAGAACGCTCCCGCAATGATTTGAATTACTCCAAAAATTGTTAAGCCGGTGCTGCGATCGCGATGCGACGGTTGCGAGTTCCATGCATTCAGGTCAGGCGTGGAAGGCGTGTTCATCCAAATAGCTCCTGATGTTCGTGTAACGACACGCGCATGACTCTAATTGGCAACGGAGCGCGGGTCAATCCGTGTTTCACATTCACTCTTACGCTTCAGAATCCATGCCTACGCGTTTCAGAATCCGTACTAACGGAAATCCAGCCCAAAATTTTTCGCTTTTCGCTTATACTGCCGCATCTGTTTTCCGCGGTACACTCAGCCATTTGGACGGAATAAGATGCGGCGTTTAGGGAGAGTCCTGTTCTTGTTGCCGGTCGCAAAAAATAAAGCCCCGCTCTATGCGGGGCTTCTGCTTGCTCTACGATCTGCATGCTGTACGAAATGTTAGAAGGGGATATCTTCATCGCTGATTGGGCTTGATCCCACTGGCTCCGATTCCGGTACGCGTTGATCGAAATTATTCCCGGAAGAACGCGAATTGCTAAAGTCGCCACCGCCGCTGCCGCCGCTTCCTCCTTCGCCGCGTCCGCTGAGCAGGATCAAATCACTGGCAACAACTTCGGTCATATATTTCTTTTGGCCTGTCGTCTTGTCATCCCAGGAACGGGTTTGCAGGCGGCCTTCGATATAGACCTTGCCACCCTTCTTCAAATATTCTCCGGCAATCTCCGCCAACCGCTGCCACAGAACAACGTTGTGCCACTCGGTACGGTCCTGCCACTCGCCGCCTTTGTCCTTAAAGCGTTCGTTGGTCGCGATGGTAAGTTTCGCCACGGCTGTGCCGCTGGGAGTGTATTTAATCTCCGGATCTTTGCCCAGATTGCCGATCAATTGAACTCGATTCAGACTTTTGCCTGCCATGATTACCGCTCCTTTTGCTTGTTTGCTGAAAACAGATTAACACCGCCGGAACACGCGCGGCTGGTGTGTTTTCCTAAGGCTGGAGGGAAACTATACCAGAAACAGAAAAGGAGCGATGTGACGGATGAACATGAATCACATCACTCCTGAAAATGAAGCAGATGGCTAGTGCGGCAGCATGGGCGAGCAGCATGGTTTTTCCACTGGCTTTGGTTCCATCAATTCTGCCCGCGTGAAGTTTGGATCGTACAAATTCAGCTGCCACTTTCCGTCGCGGCCGATTTTGGGTTTTTCCTGCTTGGGCGCGTAGGTCAGTAATCCGCGCTTCACTAATTCTTGATAGGCAGCGTTGGCATCCGGTACGCCGAGCGCCATGTGGTCCATCACGCCCCGGCTATGCGGTTCATTCGGATTCTTCACATGCTGCATGAACTCGAGCCAGTCGTGGCCTTCCGGTACGCGCATGTCCGTCCAGTCTTCCTCGGTGTCGGTCATGCCTCCATGCCAGAATTCCTTGAAGCCAAGAATGTCATGATAGAAGTGATACTCGGCGGCGTGGTCGTTCACGATAAAGCCCACATGAATAATGCGGGCGGAGATGCGGTTCTTCGGTAGCGCCTTGCCGAATGATTTTTCGTGCAATGATCCCGGCATATACTGCATGAATTCCACGTCGTGACCTTCGGGATCTTTCACATCAAAGCCCAGGTCGTGGTCGAGGCGCGGACTCAGCTTGTCCGGAACCTTCACGCCTTTGCTTGCTAAATATTTACGGAGCTGCTCGGCGTCAGTCGTCTCAAAAGAAATGTGAGACATGCGTTCTTCCTGCGGATCTTTCAGGGTAGGGAAGACCTCGATATATTGATGATCGTTCACCTTGAAGTAGGTCAGCATCAGGCTGCCGTCAGGATTGTTCAGGCTGAAGGCTTCCTGAAATCCCAGCAAACCGGTATAGAATTTCCGCTCCGCATCGACGTTATCGGTTTTCAGACCAATGTGAGCCACGCCGACAATCGGCGGCCGCTTGATTTCTTTTGCGCTGCTCGACTGCGCGACTGCTTGCTGAAAAGTTAAAGCGAGAAGACAAACACTCCGGGCAAGGAAAAAACGATGGGCAGATTTCATAGCTCTGAGATACTGCGCGAATCATTCTTCGATGTCAACAGGAAGATATCGATTTCTACCCCGCGGCGCTTTGTAGTACCGCCGGTCTTGATTTCCACGCGGACAGGTCGCGCCCCAGTATGTTTTCCAGCTCTTCCACTTCGGGGCGGAAAAGCTCGTAGAGTTTCGCGGATATTTCCGGAGAAGGTTTTGCAAACGCCGGCCCGCCACCCAAAAAATATTTTATGAGGGAAGAGTTCTTGACGATGGAAACGATATTGTCCAACTGGCGGGCCTTGAACCAATCTGCCATGAGTGTCGCGCCGCGGGTGCGGTAATAATTTTTCGGCAGCGTCATGCTCTCGGAAGAATGGATCCGCTTGAAGTCTGAAGCCGTCAGATTGAATCGCGAAATGCCGATAAAGTCAGCAACGGAGTTTACGAAGTACTGCGGATTTTGCCGTAAGTCTTCGTAGAACATTGGAAGTACGCTTTCATGTCCGAATGTATGCCACCACTCCTTCAACTTAGTGGCATATTTTCCAGATTCAATTAATTCAGGATCGCGCGAGATGGCTTCTTCCAAACTCCACGGGATCATTCCGTAAGCGCGCTTCAAGCGATAGAGAGAAAATACACGTTCCACTGGGTCGCGGAAGACGCACACGATTCTTGCATTCGGGACTAGTTCAGCGATCCGCTCGCGTGCTTCGTTTGAGGCAAAGTACGTGGGAGCAACTTCACCGACGCGCTGGTTTTCTGCGCCTTTAAAATGGGCGCGGTACCACGCAGTCCCACGCTGAAAATGATTGTCGAAGAAACGTGTTTCTTTGGTTGGGTCAGGTAATAGTGTGCGTTGGCTCAAAACCTCATGCAGCCAGGTGGTCCCAGTGCGCGGAGGGCCCACAATAAAGAACGACGGCAACATTCGTCCTGAAGAATTCTTTGCCACGCGCGCGACTTCGGAAATTTCGTTACACGGCCCCGCAATACTGGATTCTGACATTGTTCCCAAGCAACAAAGCGTCAAAGTGGACTTACAAATTATGCGCTTTGTATCCCACGCCTTGGATGGGTGTTTGTCAAAGGGAGTTGTTTTCAGGGGTTTGTAAAAGACCCACTCACTAGTGCATCACATTAAACGTTGCATTCCTGCGCCCCAGCCTTCATACTATTGATTCTATGAATTATTACTCTCAGGGGATGTGTACCTGCTGCTGTTGTTGTAATGGCCGCGCCGTCTTCTGGGAGGGGAAAGCTTCATAGCTAAGTTCTTTAGGCTGAACCAAGCTCGAACCCACTCCAGAAGAAAACTGGCAGTGGGTTTTTAATTTTTGGGACCAAATTAATATTATGAAAGCTTCGAACTCATCCTGGAAAGAACAGCTTGCCGGAAAATTACCGGAGGCGCTGGCACGCGAAATTGACGGTTTTGAAACCGATATCGCTCTGCGCAAGCAGGGCAAAATAGACGAACGGGTTTTCGCCGAGACGCGCTTGCGTCGTGGAGCCTATGGCCAGCGTTACGACAATGGCCAGCGCAACGATGGGCAAAAAGTCCAGCAATTGAAATATCCCTCGGGCGATCTAACCAAGGGTCCCATGACGGTGTGGGATGCGCCGGGCATGCAGCGCATCAAGATTCCCGCCGGCGGCATGAATGCTTCGCAGCTGGAAGTAATGGCAGAACTGGCGGAGGAATATTCAGACGGCATTGCGCACGTAACCACGCGCCAGGATTTCCAGCTTCACTACATCCAAATTGATGATACGCCGAGCATTATGCGCCGCCTGGCTTCCGTGAATATTACTTCGCGGGAAGCCTGCGGGAACTCGGTCCGCAACATTACCGCTTGCCCTTATACCGGAGTTTGCCGTACCGAAGTTTTCGATGTGACTCCGTATGCGCACGCAATGATGAAGTTTTTGCTGGGACACCCTGACTGCCAGAACTTTGGACGAAAATTTAAGCCTGCTTTCAGTGGCTGCTCGCAAAATGCTTGTGGCCTTACTAACCTGCATGATCTGGGTTTAATTGCGGCCACGCGGCCCAATCCGCAGACCGGCAAAGAAGAACAAGGTTTCCAGATGTATGTTGGCGGCGGTCTCGGGGCCGTGCCATATAACGCGAAATTATTTGATTCGTTCGTTCCGGTCGAAGAATTGCTGCCTCTTACCCAAGCCATTGCTCGCGTGTTTGCCCGGCTGGGAGAGAAGAAGAACCGCAATCGCGCTCGGTTCAAGTTCCTAGTGCATGATTTAGGCGTTGAAAAATTCAAGGAACTCGTTCTCGAAGAACGGAAACTTTTGTTCTTCGATCCTCGCTGGACTGAGCTCATACAAGACGCGCTGAAGTCACAGGAAACGCCACTTCGCTTGAGCGGAATCTGGCCGGCTGCGGATTCTGAAGATTTCAAAAAATGGTTGAAGACCAATACTCGCCCGCAAAAACAGGCTGGCTATGTGACCGTCACCATAACGCTGCCCCTGGGCGACATCACAGCCAACCAGCTGCGAGCCCTTGCCGACATCTCGCGGCAATACACAAAGGAAACGGTTCGCACTACGGTAGAGCAGAATATTGTCATTCGCTGGGTAAGCCTTGCTGATTTGCGTCAGCTTTACAATGCATTGCAGGCGGTCAAGCTGGATGCTCCTGGCGCGGGTGCGCTCGTGGATATCGTCTCTTGCCCGGGAACCGATACCTGCAAATTGGGCATCTCGTCGTCACGAGGACTGGCGGCGGAACTTCGCAGCCGAATACAAGAAGAGAAATTCAGCCAGGATGAAGCCGTACAGAATCTTCATATCAAAGTCAGTGGCTGCTTCAATAGTTGCGGGCAACATCACATCGCCGATCTTGGCTTTTACGGTGTGAGTCGTAAAGTCGGTGGCTATGCCGTTCCACACTTCCAGGTCGTACTTGGCGGAGAGTGGGAGCACAATGCAAGCACTTATGGAGTCCCGGTCGTCGCTGTTCCATCCAAAAACATTCCGCAGGTAGTCTCGCGGCTTACCGACAAATACGTCGCGGAGCGCCAGGAAAACGAAACCTTCAAAGATTTCGTGAAGCGCCTGGGCAAGGTCCAGTTGAAGACTTTGTTAGACGATCTCGCGAAGCCTCCTGCTAACGATCGTTCCTACTTCAGTGACTGGGGTGATCCTCGTACGTATGGTTTAGGAGACATGGGGACGGGAGAATGCGCAGGCGAAGTAATCTCGCCGATGGACTTTGGATTGGCTGCGGCCGAAAGGGAACTCTTCGATGCCCAAGTGGCCCATGAGAAATCGGAAATCAACGAGGCCTCCGGCCGAGCATACAAAGCCATGCTGCTGGCGGCGCAGGCGTTGGTGAAGACCGAAAAGATCGATATCGCGGATGATCCGGACCAGATCATCAGCGAATTTCGTACGCGCTTTTACGACACCCAGAAGTTTTGGGATCCATTTGCCGGCGGCAAGTTCTCCAACTATCTGTTCGACGCGCATAGTAAAGCTGGTCAACCGTACACAGAAGAATCGAGCCGGTTCTTGCTCGATGAAGCCCAGCTATTCATAGATGCCGCGCACAGTTGCAGCCAGAAATTAAATACGCTGGTGACCGTTTAATTTAGAAGGATAAAACGCATTGATTGAACTACAGCACATTAACGTAAAGCTTTTGGTGAAAGATCAGGAGGGAATTGAGCTCGAGCCGCTCATTCTCGTCTTTCATGGTTGGATTCAGGAGCAATCTTTTGACGAGCTTCTTATTGACGTCGCCGACTATCGGCATGTACCTGACGGTCCGGGAGTCATGATCATTGGCCACGAGGCCGACTATAGCCTCGACCAAACCAATGGCCAGCTTGGTGTTCGCTACAACCACAAATCGATTCTCAATAGCACGAACCAGGAGCGCCTCAAGCAAGCCGCTCGTTCTGCGTTAAAAACATTCCAGCGTTTAGAACAAGATACGCGACTAGAGCAAAAGTTTAACTTTAATGGCAAGGATATACAGATCTTTATCAACGACCGTTTGCTTGCGCCGAATACGCCTGAATCTCAAAAGGCGCTGGAGCCTGAATTCCGGCAACTCGGGAACTTACTGTTCGGAGCTGAGAACTATGAATTAACCTGGCAATGCGACCCTCGCCGCCTTACCGGTGCATCATTCATAGGGAAGAACGCCATCACTATTTCCGGCTTACTACAAAAGTTAGGCTAGAAGCGGAAGAACTTGCGCGCACATGCTTGATATCTGTAATGTCCGATAACAGGTAACTGCTCTCGTTGACCGGATAAAAACCTTTTTCCAGCGGTACAGAGGAAAAAGGTTATGGTTTCCAAAAACGTAAAAGTTGCATTACTGGCAATAGAGATTCTTTTCTGCGAGTTAGTTTTCTCCGCGCAGCGAGAAGGCCTGTATTGCGCAGTGAAAGTAAAGCAAGAATCCAGCCTCGTCGAATATCTCAACTGGGCGAAGTATCACCCAGACAATCAACAATTCAACCAAGACTACCACGTCGCTTATCTGACCGCGAAGTATGCGGAATCCGGATCGGCTAATCCGTGGAACCAAGCGATTCTCAAATATTACGGAACGACAGCGTCAAAGTGGATTCAGGCGAAACGTGATGAATGGGAACGCTGGGAACGCGAACTTGAATCATGCGGAAGGATCGTCGCTCAGCGCGATATCCAGCTCTCCCTCAATTTCAATCAGCAAATTCTTCCGCCGAAAAAACCATCGCAGTCTGTACGCAGTTGCCGCAAGCAAAAGGGGGTCGCATGAATCTCGACACCTATTGCGTAGAAAAAGCGATGCGGGAATTTCGTGTTCGGTTCAACAGTCCTGCAAAGTTTTCCGAGTTGTCTCCTGTAGCGCAATCGCAGATTCTTCTGCGAGCTCAGGAGATTAAGGAAGAAGAGGCGCAACCATCTTCTCCATGTGCGACTGCCGCGCTCTCCTCTGAAAGTGAGCGCGGCGGCGCTTCCCCTAATGGAGGTGGTTTGTGAAACAAGCCCTCCCTTATGCAGCTGCCGTTTTTCTCGGCTTGTTGATTTCCTTCATTTACGTCTTTGGAGGGAGTCTATGAAATTCGCCGATCCACAATTCAAGATTCCAGCGCCTTACAGAGCATGGTGCCATCTCTGTAAAGAAGATAAAACCGTACCGGGCCAGCGCGGCCAGGGATTCCTGACGCCGGAGGAATTGCAGAAACACACTGCTGAAATCCACGGATTGCGGAGGACAGCATGAGCGCGCTTCGCTTTGATATCTCAGAACCGCAACGCTCGGCTTTGCGCAAGCTTCTGGAAACGGCAACTGAGGCCCACGTTTCTTTGCTTCCACATGATCCTGAAATGGCGAATCGTCTGGCATCTGACATCCGACAAGTCCAGGAGAATTTCGGGGTGGAAGAATGAAGCTGCTGAAATTCTTCCCCCGCAATGGGTTCGAACAAATCCGAGCCTCTTTCCGGAAGCTGGAGTCAGTTCCCGCCGATCCACTGGTAATCATCCCGTTCAATCGAGTCGTGATCTGTGGCAGCTGTCGCGTTGCCTCTAATTGCTACATAGGCGATGAGTGTCCGGCATGCAAAGAGGTTGGCAATCTTATCAGCCTGGCGCGCTGGGCTAATTCCGATCCGCAGCTTGGAGAGGTCAGCTACATATTGATGCCGCGAAAGGCGGAAGCTCATGCTTAGAGCTTTTTCTTGGACGTGCGCATTCGTCGTGGGCGTTGTGATTCTCCGTTACGCCTTGATTATCTGCCAGACCATCGCTCACTCCATCGCAGGATGCTTTCAATGAAAAACACAAAAGACGTTCGCGACGCCTTGCGGGAAATTACATGTGAGGTCATTGCGGAAGCGGAAACCATCCCGCTGAATGAGCAAGAGCGTATCGCGCAAGCTCTCGGAATGATCAAGGCCGCTGACTACATTCTTGGCCGATTGAACGCGATGTCGGCCATAGCGATCGCGGAAGAGATTCGAAAGAAACCATCCATCGGCCAGAAGACGGAAATGTGTAAGACCCGAGCGAATTAAATAATCTGCGATGAAATCAAAACCTTTTAAGCGGCGATGCGTGGTATGCGGTCGGCTGATTCCTGGAGACAGGTTGATGCGTGGCAGCATTACTTGTTGCACAGAACATGGCGACAGCGATCGAAGAGCTTACAAGCGTTCTAAGAAGG